>JAFXMW010000066.1 GCA_017530105.1 Bacteroidales bacterium | reverse complement strand
GTGAATCAAGGAGCTTGAGACAAATTTTAACAAATAAAAATCGCCAATGGGTCAATTTGCAGGATAAAATCTTCCGATTAGTAAGAATACACTACCTTTGCTAGGATTCAAGATACTCAAAAAAGGTAGAAAATGTACAAGTCGAAATGTCCAGTATGCGGCGGCACGCACACAGTAAAAAATGGTAAACGGAGGGGAGTCCAAACCTATTTATGCAAGGGATGTGGATACCAGTTCCGGAACAGTCTTGGCCTAAAACGCGACACTTTATGGAGAAGCTATCAGGATGGCAAGCAGACCATATCGGAGCTGGCTGCAGCCTACGGAGTGAGCGACTCCACCATCAAGAGGCGGTTGCGCGAGATAGAAAAGGTCTGGGCGCAGCCGCCGCTGGATGGGAGCGGTTACGTTCACCTCGACGCCACTTATTGGGGGCACAACTGGGGAGTGATGCTTGCGATAGACGAAAGTTCTGGAAAACCTCTCTACATGGCGTTTATCGCACATGAGAGGGTGCAGGACTATGTGGATGCCGTACGCAGCATCGAAGAGCGTGGATACACCATAATGGGGATTGTAATAGACGGGATGAAGAGTCTCTTCAGCGAGTTCTCGGCATACAAGATCCAGATGTGCCAGTACCACATGATACAGATAGTGAGGCGATACCTCACCCTGCATCCCAGACTGCTTGCAGCCAGGGAACTGAAAGCCCTTGTGGACAATATCGTGAATGAAGACGGACCCGAATTCGAGAATAAGTACCGGCATTGGAAGTCCAAATGGGTGGACATGTTGAACAGGCGTTCCACCTTGAAGTCGGGGAAGACGCAGTTCACCCACAGACGGCTGCGCTCCGCCATGCACAGCGTTGACTTCTACCTGCCGTACCTCTTCACATACCAGCAGCCGGAATGCAACGGGATGCCCAACACCAACAACAAGATTGAAGGGACTTTCATCGACCTCAAAAAGAATCTCAACAACCACAGTGGGATGTCAAAGGAGAACCGCAAGCGGTTCATCAGTGGGTTTTTCTTGGCATTGGGTGAAATCTAACAAGTCATAAAAAGGAAACGGATGCCTCTTTGCCGGCAGCCGTTTCACGCATGACTTGTCGTCATTCACCGCAGTCTTATTCCTCACGGGGTTGCTCCCCAGCAGAGCCCCGCTATGCTTCAGACTGCGCGGCAAAGATACAAAACTTTTTCCATTCGGCCATCCTGCAATTTGACCTATTGAGACAAAGTACAAAAAATCATCCTGCAATTTGACCTATACGCCTCGTTATTTTGTTGGGATGTGGTGTCAGTTTGTTACATCAGGAATGGATTTGCGGATGGTTTCGAGTTGATGCCAAAAGTCGGGAAATGATTTGGAAACTTGACCGGAATCATTTATCATCAGGTCGGGGAAGCGGAGTGAGAGTATGCCAAAGGCCATGGCGATGCGGTGGTCGCCGTAGGTGTTGACAGGGGATGTGGGATGTAGCGTGGCAGGGGCTATGCGTAGTTCGGTGGCGGTGTGGGTGATGTGTCCTCCCATCTTTTCCAGCTCCTGTTTGAGGGCGTTGATGCGGTCGGATTCTTTGAGCCGTAGGTTTTTTATGCCCCGTAGCCGTGCTTTGACCCCAAGGGCTGCACAGGTGACAACAACGGCGGGAAGGAGGTCGGGGCAGTCGATGAAGTTATATTCAAGGGTGCTGTCGGGGAGGCCGGTGCCTTCGACGGTGACGGAGCGCACAGTGGCCCGATAGGGGGAGCGCACTTCGCGTGAGGTGACACCGAGGTGCTCGAAAATCGGTGCCACTGCTTTGTCGCCTTGGCATGTGGAGGAGAGCGACAAGCCGGGCATTCGCAAGCGATGGTGCGGGAGGAGAGCTGCGGCGGAGTAGATGTAGGAGGCAGACGACCAGTCGCGTTCGATGCTGACGGCGAGATTCTTTTTGAGCCCTTCGGGTGGGATAGGTGCAACACGGTAGACACGGCGGTTGGCGCTGACGGTGGTCTCGATGCCTGCCTGGCGGAGGACGGTGCAAGTCATGTCGATATAGGGGCGCGAGGCAGGGCGGTCGGTGAGGGTGAGGGTGAGCCCTTGGGGAAGGAAGGGGCCGATAAGAAGCATGGCGGAGACGAACTGGCTGCTGGCAGTGGGGTTTATTTCCACCATTTTGTGTTGGGGAATGTGACCAGTGATAAGTACAGGCAGCCGGCCTTCTTTATCGGTGTATTCAATGTGGCATCCCATACTTCGCAGGGCATCGACCAGAGGGGAAATGGGACGTTGTTTAAGCCGCTCATCGCCGCTGAGGGTCCATTGTCCGGGGGTGACGGCAAGGAGGGCAAGGAGAAAGCGGGCCACGGTGCCGGCATTGTTGCAATGAAAGTGGGTGGTTGAGCCTCGGCGTAACTGGGAAAGGAGGGCTTGGAGCAATTGGGTGTCGTCGGCGGTGGAGAGGTTGCGCAAGACAAAAGGGTATCCGGCCAGATGGTTCAGTACCAGCCAGCGGTTGCTGAGGCTTTTGGATGCGGGCAGTTCAATATGGAGGTCGTTGGTTTTCATTATCGGTGTGAGAATGGGAAATATCTTTTTTGAACACGAATTATCATCAATGTATGGTTATTACATGGTAATTCATGTTGCATTTATAGAAATTCTCTTGGTTAGTTATCATTCAACAGACCGTATTCTTTGATTTTGCGGTAGAGGGTACGTTCGGAGATGTGGAGTTCTTTGGCGGCGAGGGCGCGTTTGCCTCCATGACGCTCGAGGGCAAGACGTATGGCTCGTTTTTCGCGATCCTCGAGGGCAAGAGGTTCGTCTTCCACCATTTCCGACTCCTGGAATTCCTCTTCTGGCTGCACGAGAGATTCGTGTGGCTGGATGACATGGAGGGTGGGGGAGTTGGAGGTTTGGATGGCGGGGAGATTGGACGGCTGGAGGGCTGTTGAGGGGGAGGAGAGGGGAATGCCTTGTGCCAGATGGGTGACGGCTTGGCGCAATTCGTTGATTTCATTACGCATTTCACTAATCATCTGTCCCATGGAAAGGGCTTTGAGAAGCAGTTCGCGGTCGGAAATGGGGGCTTGGGCGTTGCTGCCGGAGGGGGTGATGAGAGCAGGCATTTTCTCTTCGGGTATGTAGTTGAGGTAGTTCTGGAGGATGTTGCGCGTAATGGTGCGCTCGGTTTCGACAACGGCTATTTGTTCGGTGACATTTTTGAGTTCGCGGATGTTGCCATACCAGGGGTAGTGCATGAGGTATTCGCGTGCATCGGGGGATAGGACGATGGGGGGCATGTGGTATTTTTCGGCCACATCGGATGAGAATTTGCGAAAGAGGAGCGGAATATCGTCGATGCGTTCGCGCAGGGGAGGGATATAGATGGATATTTGCTGGAGACGATAGTATAGGTCTTCGCGGAAATGACCGTTGCGGATTGCCGCAACGAGGTCGACATTGGTGGCCGCCACAATGCGGACATTGACTTTGATGGCTGTGGAGGAGCCTACGGGTATGATTTCGCCGTTTTCGAGCACTCGCAGCAGTTTGACTTGCATGGCAAGAGGCAGTTCACCTATCTCGTCAAGGAAAATAGTTCCGCCGTCGGCTTCTTCAAAATAGCCTTTGCGATTCTTGTCGGCACCGGTAAAGGCACCTTTTACGTGGCCGAAGAGTTCGCTTTCGATGGTGCCTTCGGGTATGGCCCCACAGTTGACAGATATGAGTCCACGGCCTTGTTTGGTGTGTTTGCGGAGACTGTTTTCGTGTATGATGCGCGAGAAGATGTCTTTACCTACACCGCTTTCGCCGGTGATGAGTATGCTGAGGTCGGTAGGAGCCACTTGGATGGCCTTGTTGATAGCCATTAGCAGTTTGGGGTCGTTGCCTATAATGCCGTAACGTTGTTTGATGGTGTGAATGTCCATGGGGTAATGAAAAGGAGTTGGTTGTTATATTATTACTCGGTTGAGTTCGTTGCAAATTTTTTGACGTATTTCGAGGAGTTGTTTTTGTTTGTTCATGAGAATAAGTGTGTCGTCGGAATCGTCGGGGCAAGAACGGAGTTGAAAAGCGTTTCTTTCCAATTCGCGGTCTATCTTTTTCTGTTTAAAAGTGAGTATGGATTCTTTGAGATCCTGGCGCAAGTGGGATTCGAGAGAGGGTATAAATATTTTTTTCTCTTTCCAGTTGGGGCTGATGTTGTAGGGGTTGAGCATAAGGGTAAGGGCGGTATTGCGCAGCATGGAGTCGGACGACATGGCAAAGAAATTGGCATCGGGTAAGGGGGTTCCGTTTTGGATGGATTGTTGGAAAAGGTTGAATATCTGTTGGAAAATAGGATTGTCAAAGGAGAGCTCGTTTTCGGAGATTTCGTCTACTATGATTTCGGCTATCGGAAGGTTTATCTGGCAGGGGTTGCCGTCTTCGTCGATGCCGTCTTGTGGAATCTCTTTGCTCCCATAGTTGATGAGCAGTTTGATGAGTTGTTTCTCCTGAGCTTCGGCAGGGCGCTCATTGGAAATGGGAGTGGGGATGGAAGGTGATTGCTCGGATACTTCAGCCGGTTTTTGGGGGGAGGAAGGCTGTGGCTCAGGGGAGTCGTTGGCAGCGTTGCGTTGCTCTTCTTTCCATGCCTTTTGGGCATTGTTTGCCATGGTTTTTGCCAGTTCCTGTGTCAAGATGGTCTCGGATACATTGAGCTTGAAGGCTGTTTGCTTGATGTATTCCTGCCGTTCAATCATGTCGGGAACGATGGCTATGGTGCGGACTATTTCTTTGAGAACCTCGGCTTTGCGTATAGGGTCGTTGTCTATGTCCTCGAGCAGAACCCGGGTCTTGAATTTGACAAAGTTCTCCTCGTGGTCGCGCAGGTATTCCTGCAATTGGGTAGAACCATATTTCTGGGCATAGCTGTCGGGGTCTTCGCCATCGGGGAAGAGAACCACACGCACGTGCATACTCTCTTCAAAGAGAAGGTTGACAGCACGAAGGGCAGCCTTGATGCCGGCGGAGTCGCCATCGTAGAGTACGGTAACATTGGGGGTGTAGCGTTTGATGAGACGTATCTGCTCGATGGTGAGCGAGGTGCCGCAGGATGCCACGGTGTTGCAAACACCCGACTGGTGCATTGAGACAACATCGACATTGCCTTCAACCAGATAGCATTTGTCGGCTCGGCTTATGGCGTTTCGGGCTTGGTAGAGTCCATAAAGGATATGGCTTTTGTTGTAGATGTCGGAGTCGGGCGAGTTGACATATTTGGCCACCTGTTTCTCTTTCGTCAGGACACGGCCGCTGAAGCCGAGCACACGTCCTGAAATGCTGTAGATGGGGAACATGACACGGCCTCGGAACCGGTCGAAACTTTTTCCGTCTTCTTTGAAAACGGTGAGGCCGGTTTTGCCTAATACTGCGTCGGAATATCCGTTTCGGCGGGCGTGGGAGGTGAAGTCATCCCATTTGTCGAGACAGTACCCTAAACCGAATGTCTTGATGATGTCATCGCTGAGACCTCTTTGGTGGAAATAGCTTAGCCCTATGGCCCGTCCCATTTCGTTGTTGTATAACAGGTCGGCGAAATATTTCTGGGCAAATTCACTCACATGGAACAGGCCGTCGCGCTCGGTTTGCTTTTCCCGCTGCTCTTCGGTCATTTGTTCCTCTTCTATCTGGATGTTATATTTGTCTGCCAGCCAGTGAAGCGCTTCGGGGTAGGAGTAGTGTTCGTGTTCCATCAGGAACCCCACGGCATTGCCCGACTTGCCGCATCCGAAGCATTTGAAGATACCTTTGGACGGAGAAACATAGAAAGAGGGTGTCTTCTCATTATGGAACGGGCAGCAGCCGATGTGGTTGGAGCCACGTTGTTTAAGCGACACAAATTCACCAATTACATCCACGATGTTGGTGGCATCCATGATGCGTTGTATGGTCTCTTTGTTGATCATCTGTTGGGTAGAAATGATAGTTGCGGCAGGCTATTCAATTATAAACTTTTGTGTTGAGGTGTATTGGGGTGTTATCAGGGTGATGAAATAAATGCCGGCAGGCGATTGCAATGGGATGCGGATGGAATTTCCGGTGGCCGTGTTGCTGAAATCGTTAATGGTTCGTCCGTGTACATCGCGCAGAACGATGTGTACCGGACTCTCAAATGGCAGATTAAAGGTAATTGTAATGAAGTTTTTGGCAGGATTGGGACTGAGTGTAAATACCCTGGCAGGGTCGGGACTGTGGATATCAGTAAACAGTGTGGTAAAAGTAATGACATTGGACCATTGTTCGCTGAAGAAGTTCGTTCCGCATACCGAGCGTACATAGGCATCATAGCTTTGGCCATTCGAAAGACCGGTAAGGATGAAAGGATGGTGGTCGGCATATACTTCGGTGCCATGATACTGGTCAAATCCAACAGAGCCATAAGCTATTTGCCATCCTGAAATAGTGTCTTCCGTCTGCCAGTCAAGCACCACGCTAGTGCTATGTAGCTCAGTATAGATGAGATTTGTTGAGTTGGGACAGGTGGGGGTAATGAATACAATAGTATCACCCCAATAACCTGCCGGACGGGTGGTGGAACATTTGGCCTGTACCGATGCTCTGTATCTTACCCCGTGCAGAAGATTGTTAAAGCTCACTTGGGAGTTCTCGGTGGTGACGACAGTGTCGAATGAACTGTTAAAGAGGTGGACATTATAGCTGTAATTGTCTTCGTCGTGTGTCCATTGCAAGATTGTTTCATCGGGGTTGATGGATTCTACGTGCAGGTTTTCGGGAGGAGGACATCCATTTGTGGCAGTGCGGAACTGACCGTATGTCCAGTTCTTGACAGTGCTGTCTGCACAAATCTGTCGCACGCGGTAGAGGTATTCCTGTTCAGGTATGATATTGAAGAGTTCTATAACGGTGTCGGTGGTACGTAATGTGCTCCAACCAGTGTCTGATGACTTTTTGTAACTGAATTCATAGATGGAGGCATTTATGTCCTGCCACCGTAGAGTGACATGGCGGTAATATAGGGTGGGAAGTAGTAATTCGGGTCTTGCGCATGTACAGTAGGGGCAGAAGTCGAAGGAAGCTTGGCTGCGGAATGTAAAGGCATTGCGGCTGCCTGTGAAATTCTGTAGCGATTGCAGTGTGCTAACATCTATTTCGCTGTTTCCTCGTATTTCAATACTCATGTTTTGCGTAGTGTTTGAGACGGTGTTGTTGAGCGGCCTGGCAGTGTTTCCGTTGCTGTGTATTACAAGCACCAGATTATGTTCCCCGTCATACTCAAATGGGGTGTCAAGTATTATTTTACCCCATCCCCTTGTTTGAGGAAGTGGACCTACATAGCTGAGAGTTGTCTCTGTTGGGTCTACAAAGTCGTTAGAGTTGGCAAACGATTGTTTTTCGGTGTGCCCTAAATAGATACTGTAATTATTGATGGAAGAGTCTGGGAAATCGGTAAAGTAGTGGAGATTGACCGCATGAATGCTTCCGGCACCGCTAAAACCTGATGCAGGAAAAATCTGTTGTGAATAGGCGTATCTGTCAGTGTAAGAGATTGGCAAAATTGTAGATTGGCGTGTATTGCCGCTGTCGGTCTCAAAGCTGTCGCACCGGAGGCTGTCGCACATGTGGGTGGTGAAATAAAAGGTGGGAGAGGGTTGGGACAATGAGCCATCGGGGCAAAGGCGTTGCACCTCCACAGCGTAATTGCTTGCCGGAGTGAGTCCTGTCAAATGAATGCGATTTGTCATAACCGTGTCCGAATAAATGAGTGGCCACACACTATCGGAAAAACTATAATTGCGGCACGTAAACAAATAACGAGCCGTATCCGACCCAATCCAAGATAAGTTGGCAAGGCTGTCGCCAAGGGTGTCGATTTGGATATTTAAAGGCTGGGGACACGGGGTTGGGAAAATGTTTATTTCGTCGATAGAAAGAGCTGTATTGGGTGATAAAATCAGATTACCAACGGATGTAGTAGACCCGCCGTACGAAAAGAAAAAGACCAATCTGTGAACTCCGTGAAGGGTGTCTAAATCTATGGTATCGGTATACCAGTATTCGTGCAGGATTGAGTCGGTAAGAATATTCAAACTGTCGGCTGGACCCCATGGAGAGACAAGGTAGGTGGAAGAGCTGGTGCCGGGATGGCGGGGATTGAGAAGGCAAACCATCGCTTTCATTCTTGCAAAGCTCCATGATAAATATTCGGGGATGACGGCCTTGGTTCGGAATGTAAGTGTGTAACGGTTGTCGGCACTGGGGGAATAATCCGACCCAAAATCGATGTCTCGATAAAGTACGGCATTCAATGATTGATAAAGGGCAAAAGTATAGATTGGACTCCCAACGGAAAATAAATCTATCTGGTAGCCCTTGGGTGAAAGTGTATCGCTCAATGGCATGTATTGCCACGTGATATTAGTATTGCTGAGTTCGCTCCAATGCAGGGCTTCGGTGGAGTCTTCGAAATCGCAATAATAGGGTGTCTGGGCTGGCAGCTGTAAGGTTGTGAAAGTACCTCTTGTCAGCGACCATTCCGAGGTGTCCTGCCATGTGCCTGAACCACACAGACTGCGCACACGGTACTCGTAAGTAGTGCCGGGCACAAGGCTGTCAAGCAAGAACGGATTAACCGTTGCGGTAATCAATGTGCCGGAGTCGGGGGTAAATCCTTGAGGTCCGTATTCAATTTGCCATGATTCCGCTTCTCCGCGTTCTCTCCATGTTATTTCAGCCTGGGTAGTGGTAGCGTTTGTTGTTAGTAGCATGTCGGGTCGTTGACATTCGGGAGGGTATTCAATAGTGATTTCATCGAGGTAAACACGAATATCATAATTATTATTTTGTACTTTTAGGGCAATGATTCTGCCTGTATCCGTATAGCTATTGAACGACACCTCGTATGTGGTGGGAGTAGTGGATAGGGTAATTGTGTCGATGGGTGTAATATTGTTGGATGTAGAATGACTTATTCCAACAATTATTTTGGGTGCTGGACTTAGGCATTCATTATAATTAACTGATGTGTTGTATTTAGCAGTAAAACGGGTTTGTAATGTTTGTGGTCTGTACAGACGCCCCAATCGAGGTAGATATACTGTAGAACTATTTCCAAGTAAAAGTGAAAATGTGCTATCGCCATTGGGTAGAGGGGTTTGCCTGACCCCGATGGACGCGTTTGAATGCCAGCATTGAGGGACTGTGTAACTGTTGTTGTTGAAATACCACATGCTGAAATCTTCGGTGTATGGCAATGAGGTAATATCGCTGCACGGCATGGTGAAAGTAATAGGCAGTGACCATGGGGAAGTGTCGTTGACTGTACAATAGGACCTGATGTACAAGTCGTATTTCAACGAATGGTTTAGTCCGAAAATAATGGTACTGTCAATCGGCACAAACATGCTGGTGCCGTTGCCATGGCTGAAACCGTGCAGACCGTATTCTAACTCGTACATTGTGGCACCCTCTACGGCATGCCAATACACCCCGACAGATGTGTTCGAGAGTATGGTGTCATACAAGCCGTATGGCTGTGGGCAGGATGGGGTGATGTCTACAACTATGTTGTCGATATAGGTAGGATTATAGCTTCCGTTTATACTTTTTAATACAATTCGTCCGGTAGAATAGGGATAGTTGTTAAAATTGACAGCAAACGACTCCCATTCATTTACCCTTCGGGTTCGAATAGTATCGATAGCCATATATGTGTTATCATGTGTTTTTACCATAACAACCAGAAAGTCCCCGTATATTTCACCCGACAGAGTAAGGTTGCCTATGGGTTCTGCTATTTCTGGAAGTAAATAATACTGCAATCTTGAAAGCAATAATGCAGTGTGTTGGTGATAAAAAGGAGTTGAGAAATATTCTGATATCCAGCAATTGGAGCTAAAATGTTCGAAATCCTCAGTATAAGGAAGTTCAGTGATGGGGATGCAAGGCATTGGAACACTCACAGTATTGATAGTATTTTCGGAATTTGGTGCACATAATGGGGCTACCCTGAATGTGTATGTTATGCCATGTTCAGGATTGTGGAACGAATAGGTTGTGGCATGATAATTCGATTCCAAGAGTATCCAATCACTTGAGAGTCCTGATTCTGTGCTGTAATATATATTCCAAATGCTATCGGTGGCATCCGGTGTCCACTCTATGGTTATGCTGTCGTCTGTCGCTTCCCTTAATGTGACTATTGGAATTGTGCAATTTAAATATAAGTAAAAATCAAGTGTGGTGAAAGTTATTGTTTTGGGAGGTGTTGAAGTTCCTGATGTACCACAATCCGGACAGGATGCCGTGATAGTGACAGTGTAGGAGGTTTCACTTTCCAGATTGTACAGTAGTGCGTGTTTCTTATGTGTAGTGTCAGAGGATACAAGCGTATTGTTGCTCGACAAGTAAGTGTTGACGATAAAGACACTGCTGTCGCATTGTGAGTTTGGTAGATATTCCCATGTAACAAGTGCACCATGGTCGGTTTTTTTTGAGCACCGAAGTTGGTATAGTTTCCCGCATGGAGGCACGATGTCGACCGACATTTCGTTTATGTTTACTTTTTCATTGCTACCTTGAAGCTGGGTTTTTATTGTCAGGTATTCGTTTGGCTCGAGACTGTCCAGCCTCACATATTCTTCATTTTCAGAAGTCTTTATTGGTAATTGCACGAAGGACCGGAAGCCACTGGTGTCGGTTGGGTCGCTTTTTGCTCCTATTTCTATTGGAATCGACAGGGTGTGGGTTCCAGAATGATAGTAATGAATACCCAGCATCAAATCGTTCGAGGCCACAAGGGCACTGTCTATCATGGGGAGCGATACATGTTGAAATAGGGAAGATGTATTCCCTTGCTTGATAAGAAGGTATTTGGAACCGTAAGAACTTGTGACGTAAATTGAATTATTGATGTCGGAAGTCCATGGATCTAGTCTGTGCCAACAAGGGATGAACAACGGACTGTTGGGAGTATAGCTGTTGAAATTCTCTGTATAGGGCAGGCTGTTTATAATGCAGCTGTCGGGCGGATCGGGACACAGTGTTTTAGACATCGACAATGGCTCGGCGATTTTTGCCTGCACCGATAATGACAGCAGGATATATACTATTGCGGATGTGAAAGCATTGATTTTCATGGTTTGATATGTTTTTTATATTGTTAATATATAAAGCAAAGATACGAAAAAAATATGAATCTGTGCAGTTTTTTTCAAGAGGTTTTGTCTTTTTGTCGATTTCGGCTTGGCTTGGTACATTGTTGAAGGGGGTAAAAACTTACTTTGGGTTGCTGGTTATTAGGGTCTGCAATGGTCTTGTCGTTTTGGTAGGGCAGTTGTTTTGGTGCTTTGCGGTAGATGTTGGTTCGCTCGTTCACCGTTTCTTCACCTTTAGTTCTCCCATATTTCTCCCATCCGCAATGGGAGAAATATGGGAGAAATATGGGAGAAGTAGCGAAGATATAGCGAAGGTGCTTATAATGTTCGGATGAGGTAGATGACGAGCAGGTGGAGGGGATAGTAGACATAGAAGAAGTATTTTGCGAACAGGCCTTTGACGAAACCCCTCTTGCCGTTGTACATGCTGAGGGGGATGAAGGCAAGGCCTGCTATCCAGCGACTTGGGAGGATGCAGCATCCTACCACGGCTTGGAGGACGGTGTTGTTGCGGAGGGCGTAGAGTGCAAGAATGAAGCCGTAGCCGATGCATCCGTAGTCTGCTCTGAGCAGTATGGACACTACGAGCAGGGAGATGAGCGATACGGCCATGCGGGTGGGACGTTTTTTGAAGTGTTCGAGGGCGCAGATGCCGAGGTAGCCGAGGAAGAGGGTGAAGAAGACGTTTTGGACGGGGTAGAGGAGGGTGCCGGAGTGTGCTATGTTCCAAGGTATTTCGGAGATGAGAGCGAAGAGGAAGAGGTTGCGTCCGTATTTTACTCGGTTGTGGGTGTGGCGGTAGCCCTCGACAAGTAGGAAGGCAAAGATGGGGAATGCCAGTCGTCCGAGCAGGCGCATGAGGGCGTAGGCGGTGATGGGGTGGCTGCCGAGGGTGAGGAGGGGTGTGTGGAACGAGGGATTGTGCCAGAAGAGCAGCCCGGCAGTGTGGTCGACGGTCATGAGGATGATGGCAAGCAGTTTGATGCAGCTGCCGTCGAGGATGTGCCAATGGCGGGAAATCCATTGCCGTTGGGCGGCATCGGGAGTTATTTTGGCTGCGATGTTGCCAAGGGTTGTTTTGACCCGGGTTAAGGGGCAGTGTTGTTTTTCGGGGGCGGGGATGTCGGTCATGGGTAGGGGTGTGCTGATTAGTCGCAGAGGACGTAGATGTCGTTGCGTGGGTTGATGAATAGGACGGGCAGTTTCATGGGGTTGCGGACGGTGCGGCGTTCTTGTGTTCCGGCGAACCATTCAACGACGTCGAGACTGCGTGTGTCGGTGGTGACGGAGATGAGGAGGTTATGGCCTGTTTGGACGGCGGTGCGGCAGACGAGGGTTTCGGGAAAGAAGGCTCGGCCTTGTACGGCAAGGCTGTTGTAGGTGACGTTGAGTCCGGAAAAGAATTTGTCCATGAAGAGGACGTTGTTGTGCCATTTGTTGTGGAGGCCGGGGTCGGTGTAGGGGAAATGGAGCATGGTGAGTCGGCTTCGGTTGAAGCGGGCGAAATATGAGGCCCAAATGAGTTTTTCTTTGCTTTCTTTGTGGAAGTCGATGCCGAAGGCTACGTTGCCGTAGGGGGTGTGGTCGGAGAGCGGGGTTTGGACGGTGAGGTAGGCTATTTTGCATTGTGAGAAGAGGTGCAGCACTTGGTTGGGATGGGTGGTGGAGAAGGGGCGTGCGTGGGGGTTGACACCTGCCACGGCCACGACACCGTTGAGGAGTGTGGGGAGGGCGTTGATGATTTCTTTGGTGTTGCCTTTGAGGGCGGCGTGGGCGGGATGGAGGTCGGGGTGTGCGGCTTCGATTTGGAGGAGTGTTTTCTCGACGCTGGCAATGGTCGGGAGGTGTCGGCGGCGGTCTTCAATGTAGAGGAGGATGAGCCCTTTTTTTAGTATCCGTGCCAATTGGCAGGCATGGGATACTACGGCTTGGGTCATGGAAAGGTCGGCGAGGTAGGCTATGACGAATTGGTCTTTCATCGTATTATTGTGATGTCGCCTTTAAGGGTGTTTTTAAGGCCTGCTTCGCAGCTGATGCGACAGGTGTAGGTATAGACTCCGGGCATACACCAGTTGTCGTTGTAGCGTCCGTCCCAGCAGTCGTTGATGTCGTGGGTTTCGAATACTTTTTCGCCCCAGCGGGTGTAGATGGCAAGGTAGAAGTCGGTGATGAATTTGCCTTTGAAACAAAGGCGGTCGTTGATGCCGTCGCCATTGGGCGAGAAGGTGTTAGGTATGAAGACGTTGGGTCGGCCGCAGATGACTTCGGTGCAGTGGATGGGTATGGTGCCGGTCCAGGAGCATCCGAGTGAGTCGGTGACGGTGACGGTGTAGAGGGTGAGAGTGTCGGTCGGGGTGGCAAGGGGGTCGGTGGAGGTGGGTCGGTCGAGGGTGTTAGGGTGTGACCAGGAGTAGCGTGCTCCGGGGTGAGGTGTTACATGGAGGTGGGTGCTTTGGGAGAGGAGGATGAAGGTGTCGTCGGCCCAGACGCGGAGGTGTAGGAGCGAGGTGTCGCGTGTGATGACGGTGGTGTCGTAGTAGGGGCATCCGGCGGTGTCGTGAAGGAGGATGGTGTAGGTGCCGTCGCAGAGGCTGTCGATAATGGTGTCGCCGACTGGGTGGTTGGGGAGTGAGTAGGTGAGGTGGATGTAGGCGTTGCAGTCTGTGCCGCAGATGAGGTCGAGGGCTTCTTTTTCGATGGTCATGACGGGTGGGTCAGAGATGGTGAAGGTTTTTTCTATGCGGCAACCGTGGCTTTCAATGACAAGGGTGTGGGTGCGGTTGTCGGCACTGAGGCCGGTGAGGATAGAGTCGCCTTCGACACCGTCCCAGAAGTAGCGTGCATCGTCGGTGGCTGTGGCGGGTACGACGGCAATGGCTTGTCCGTTGTTGCCTCCCGGGCAGGTGGGGGAAATGGTGAGGAGGGTGTCGAGCAGGTGGAGGAATATGACGTTGAAGGTGTCGGTTTCGCTACATCCGTCGAGGGCGGTGATGAGTAGGATGTAGGTGCCTTCGGTGGTGACGTAGGGATTGGCGATGGTGCTGTCGGAGACATTGCCCTGAATCCACTGGTAGGTGCATCCGAGCATGGGATGATGTCCGATTTGGACGGGTGTGCCGTCGCAGGAGGCTTGTTCGGTTTGTGTTTGGCCTTGGTCGCTGAGTACGCGAATGGTGTATTCGGTGGTGTCGCTCATTTTGCACCCTTCATTGAGCAGCGCAACGAGGCGTACGCGATAGGTGCCGGGCTGGCTGTAGGTGTGATGGGGGTTGCGTTGGTTGGAGAAGGTGCCGTCGCCGAAGGCCCAGAGGAAGGTTGAACCGCGGCCGGTGTTGATGAAGTTGACGGTGTAGGGGGCGCAGCCGACGGGTGGTGCCACGAAGTCGGCTACGGGGAAGTCGTTGTGGATGTTGAGGCGGAAGAGGGCGTTGTTGCAGTTGTTGCTGTTGTTGTGGTTGGACCAGGCGTTGGGTGTGGTGGGGAATTCGTCGTTGTTGTAGCAACTGGCGCAGACACTTTGGTAGAGTGTGGCCATTTTGTCGAAGCGGCTGGTGCCACCGTCGACATGGTCGTATCCGCCATTGGAGTGGTCGCCGTGCAGTTCGCCGAAGAAGGTGGCAAAGTCGAGCTGCGAAGCATCGGCGTCCATGCTCATGATGTAGAAGTCTTGACCGTCGGTGGTGCCTTGGATGGCGTCGGAGGTAACCTCCATGCCAGTGGTGCCGGCTTGGTTCCAGGTGTATCCGTTGCCTACAAAGTCACGCCCCCAACCAGAGATGTAGACTCGGTTGCAGATGTCGGCGGCGAAGGCTGTGGGTGAGAGGTTGGGACGGCCTTGGGGGGTGCCGAAGACGGTGGACCATTGGAGACTGTCGAGGTTGGGGTGAATACGGGCCAGAAGCATTCCGCTGCCGGGTACGTTGTAGGTGGCGTTGTGGATTAGGGTGTTGCCGGTGGCTTTAGTTTGGCCGAAGAGGAATACTTCGTTGTGCTTGCCGGCACGGACGAAGTAGATTTGGTCGTATCGGTCGGAGCCATAGAAGGTGCTGGCCATCAAGTGGTCGCCGTTGTATGATATTTTGGATACAAAGCCATCGGCTGAGCCGCCGCCGTAGTTGGGTTGTATTGTGCCGGAGGTGGTGGGGAAGTCATGCGAATTGGTGCCGCCACATACAAGCAGGTTGTAGTTGGTGTCGACATCGATGGAGTAGACGGCATCGTCGTGGCTGCCGCCGAGGTAGGTGCTCCAGATTAGGTGACGGAGGTTATAGTCAATTTTCAGAACGATGCCATTCTGACCGAAGGAGGGTAGGGGAAAACAACTGCCGGGAGTGGTGGGGAAGTTGGATGAGAAGGTGGTGCTGCCGATGTAGACGTTGTTGAGGTCGTCGGTAATGAGTTCGCCGCGTGCCCCGTCGCCGTAGTTGAAGTAGAGCGAATCGTTGCCGAGCATGAGTATTCGGTTTCGGTTGTAGTGGGTGCGGTAGTTGAGACCGTCGTTGGCAGAGCCTCCGATGAAGGTGGAGGCTTGGAGTTGGGTGCCGTCGCTGCTGAAACGACATACGAAGATGTCGCTTCCGTTGGGGAAGTGGATTGTTGTGGAGCCTTCGAAGGCCAGAGAGTCGCCACCGTTGAAAGAGGTGTCAAAGGCATTGGGGGTGACGGGGAAATTGTCGGAGCCTGTGGTGCCGAAGATGACCAATTCGTCGAAGGTGTTTACGTACATGGAGTGCGGCATGTCGGCAAGCCTTCCTCCGAGATATGTGGCGAAGAGGCATTGTGTGCCAGAGGTGTCGAATTTGAAGATGCCGATGTCGGCATTGCCGTTGGAGGTGCCGTCGTAGGCTCCGAGTGAAACGGGGTAGCCTATGCCGAAGACAAGGCCAGCAGTATAGGTGTTTTTGTAGGCATCGTAGGTGGCGGTGGTGCCCCAGTTGTCGGCGGTGGAGCCTGTGTAGGTGGAGAAATGGAGGATGGGGTCGATGATTAGCTGGAGGGTGGAGTCGTAGCTGCCAATGTCGAAGTGGATTGTGTTGCCGCGGAGTTTGTAGCGGGACTCTATGGTGCAGCGGCCGGTGTCGGTTTCTTGGTAGGCATAGGGTTTGAGTTCGACTATTTCGCCTACGGATGTGCGGATGATGAGATTTCCGTTGCTGAGGTATAGTTTATCGGCTCCTTCATATTGGAGAGAGATGGTATCGGGGCTGGTGCCGGGAGACAGGTAGAAGTTGGTTTTGACTGCGTGTTGAGCGACATGGATGTCCATGTCGATGCCGGGGTAGAGGTTGGAGTAGTAGACTGTTTGGTAGTGACTGAGATGTGAGACCCATTTGTCGGGATTGTTTCCATAGTAGTAGTTGTCGTATCCAGCGTTGGGGTCGATGTCCATGCCTGAAACAATGACGTTGGGATTGGAACCTACGAAATGCATTTTGTAGGCGTGCATGTTTTGGCTGACGGTGTGGTGGAAGTGTTCGTCGTGTGTATGGGGTGGATTGGACTGGCGCAGGGCAATGGTAAGGCAGGAGTTTTCGGCGAAAAGAGCTGCATTGTGCATCTGTGCTTTGAAGAGGAAGGGTTGATCCCATTGGCCGAGGTTGGCTATGAAGTAGGAGGGGGAGCCTGTGCCGAGGGTGTCGCGGTGGTGTGGTGCGGCTGTGACAGAGGTAAAAGACAGGAAAAGCACTAAAAGGGTGCCCGAAAGGACACCCTTATAACTTTTGTTAAAAAGTGCGTTATTTAAGTACTTCGATAACACCGTTATGCTCTACATTGCCTTTGTAACCTTTGCCGCTGAAGCGATAGAAGTAGGTGCCTGCAGGGATGTTGTTTTTTGCCGGATCCCAGAATTGGTCGGTGCTGGAGATGTTGGATGCATGGAACACACGGGAACCCCATTTGTCGTAAATGTCGAGAGTGTTGATGGGGTAGGCAAGTCCTTCCACAAGGTTTTCGATGATAAAGCGGTCGTTGATGCCGTCGCCGTTGGGAGTGACAACGGAGGGGAATTTGAGTTGGTCGTTGATGATGACAATGGTGTTCTCGATGGTGTCGGTGCATTGGATGAGCCGTCCGCTGGGACCGCGGTTGTCGGTACGTGCAATGAGCCGCACGGTGTAGGAACCAGAGATGTCGTTTTCGGAACCTTGGGTAGTCCATTCGAATGTTGGGCTGGGTTCAATGATGGTGTGGTAGGATTCGGGATTGTTTTTATCGTATTGGATTTCCCAGAAGTATTTGTTGGTTCCGTTGTCGGGGGAGGTGTTGTTAATCAGTGAGACACTGGGATGAGAGACATTGGGGAATACAGGATCCCATGCAAAGGAGGCTTGGGGGTTGGGGTGGACGGTGATGAGATTGGAGTAGATGAGGGAGTCTTTGCATCCTTTATCGCTTTCGACATAGTATTTAAGGTCGTAGGTGCCTGCGGAGAAGGAGTGGCTCGGGTTTTTGAGTGTGGAGTAGGTGCCATCGCCAAATACCCAGCGATATTTATATCCGTACTTGGTGGTGTTGTCGATGTTGATAGTGAAGGGTTCGCATCCTTCGAGCGGGTAGAGACCGGGGTCGAAACTGGGAACGGGCTGTTCGTTGATATCGACAATAATTGTGTCGCGTGCGGGACAGGAGATTTCCAGTTCAGGAATGCGGTTGATGGCTTGTACTACATAGGTGGTGGGTTTGTATATTCCGCCAATGGTTTTGATGGTGCTGGTTGTATCGCCAGTGGGTTCCCAGATGAATGATGAGTAGGATGGGTCGGTGTGGGAGTCGGAAGCATCGAGAGTGATGGTATTGACACCGCAGAGGATGGTGTCGTTGCCCAGGTGAGGAGTTGGGGTGAAGAGAGTGGAGACGTGGGTAAGGGTGTCCCAGCGGCAGCCAAATTCATCATAGATATGGAGAAGAACATTGAATGTGCCGGAGGTGTCGGGAGACTTGATGTAGGCGATAGAGGGGTCGTTGACTTTTTTGTTGATTTGCAGACCACGGTAAACACCATCGCGGAAGTCGGTCTGGTAGTTGGTGTCGGGGTGCCAGACTACGGAGTCGATGCCGACTTGGTATTGGCAGCCGCCGCCGGCGCTAACGCCGCAGATGTCCATACCCCAACTGAATACCCAGCCATTATCGATTTTCCATTTGTCGCAGAGCTGGACTCTCCAGGTACCATTGAGGGGACAACCTATCAACTGAGAGAAGTTGTGAGCAGGAGTGTAGTAGTTCGTCATGTTGTAGTAGTCGCTGGAGTCTTTCGTTCTGCACGATACGGGACCGCCGTATTGTCCTGCCTTATAATATCCAGGAGGTATGGGGGCTTGGTTGTATTCGAAATTGCTAATGAAATCTGATGCACCGAGACCGGTGTTGATGGGTTTGGGTGTGATGTCGGCGGGGGAACCATCGACAAGAGTGTAGTTTTCGTTGAGGGAGAAGCAGTAATTGAATCCGAGACCATAGGGGTTGCGAGCGGTGTCACATTCGTCGTCATTGTCTATATGGTCAGCTTTTCCGTCTTGACCATCAATAAGATATGGGACTCCGGTAAAGGTACCGCCACCGCCGCCTGTTCCTGGGATATAATCAGGTGGATTATTACGTGAGTCTTTGTATTTGAGGATGGCACGTCCGGGACTGTTTGCGTCGTTTTCATCCCAAATGGGGCAACAGATGGCGAGGGAGTAGTCTTCCATGAAAGAGTGTTCGTATTTGATGCAGATGGAGCAAATATCTGCAGCAGAATTAACCTTTCTTCCTCCAAACTCGGTGAATGTAACGTCAGCATAATAACAGTCGGTACCACATTTATCTCCGTCAGGGATAAATTTTCGAACTTGATTGATTTTTGCTTTACGAGTGGACTGTTCAATTTTTTTGAGAGTCAAGGTTCCGTTGTCGCCATCGTAACCTACGCTTACACGCAAAGAGTCGGCACTGCAAACGGGGGTGAGGTCGTAAATTGTCTTAATGGGGTTTTGGGCGATGCGGACTTGGATTTTTGTCTCGTTCCTGGATTGGCATCCGTGCATGTCTTCGAGCGTGAGGACAACATCGTAGCAGTCAACATCGTGGAATTTGGTGCAGAGGGGAGTTGTGGCACCGATTTCGTAAAGTGAGTCTACCATAAATTCCCATTTGAACATTGTAGAGGTGTCATGAGGAGTGTACCATCCCGTATAGTTGGTGTAGGTTCCGTGAGAATGGAAAATGATACCCTGCCCTTTGCAAAGGAAGGCACCTTTAACCCAACCCATAGTATCTACGCGGATGATGCTGTCGGTTTTGATGAGGGTGTCGCGTGTAGAAATGGTGAAGGTAGTATGGGTACTATCATCCCAGATGGTATCTGTTAACGTAGCGTTTTCCATGTAGAAAGTGGTATCGAAAGCATCGGGGACAAGTTTTGTGGTGTGTCTTGAGATGACACGACCGTTTTTGTCGGTGCGTTCATAGATGCTGTCGATAGTGGCGATGACATTTTCACATGCTTTAGCGCATCTGAAAGAGAGGTGGAAACCTAAGTTGTGTTTGGTGGTGTCGTAGGTTGTTTTGAATCGAACGGTCAGAAGACCTTCGGTATTATTGGGACTGATAGAGAACAGTGTACCCGTTCGGCTTGCATAGCAATTGTTTAGTATAAGCAGAGGAGTGGCATGGATGTTGCCGCCATCATAGATAAATAGGGTGTCGTTGCAGTCGATGTCGTATGATTCAAGGGATACAGACAGGTGATAGTTGGAGTCACCATCGACAGGATTACATGTGCCGCCTACAACAATGTAGTAATCGTGGCCGCCAACGTATTCGCCAGTGGTGCCGGGTTCGCCGGGTCCGCCATCGTCATACAGATAGACTGGTTGAGGATCGAGACCATCGATGGTGTCACCGCTTTTTTCAGCGTTAAGAGTTACTTGGGTAACACCACCAATCTGTGCATACAGCTGTAGACTTCCTGTAAAGCACATTAATGCTATTATTATAAATAACTTTTTCATGATATATGGGAATTGTTGTTACTGAATAATATGAATTGCATTGAGATGTTATTCCTTATCGGAGGATTGTTTTGGTTGGTCTGAGCGTACGCGGGTGTCGTAATAAGAGCGGAGGGCAAGGTATCTTTTTTGTCCGCTAATTCTAAAGTATACGGTTTCACCCATGTCGTCTTTTTGAAAAC
Source organism: Bacteroidales bacterium (assembly GCA_017530105.1). GTDB lineage: Bacteria > Bacteroidota > Bacteroidia > Bacteroidales > P3 > Colimorpha. The sequence goes on along the minus strand of JAFXMW010000066.1, from coordinate 19,280 downwards.
GGTCGAAATCGAATTCATAGTAGCTCAGAGTTTCAAGGTCGACGGAGTAGTTTGCGCTTGGGTGTTGTTTGGTCAGTTTGTTTGTGAGTTCAGAGAATGAGTACACTTTTGCATTGGCTGGTATATTATCACAAAGATAGAATGCACTGTATGAAAAAGCGCACCGCCATTCAGCTTTCTCTTGGGGGTATTCATCGGAGCTATAACCGTTTAAAATAAAGTAGGGCCGTAGAATCGCTTCGCAATTCTGGGCTTTTAAATTCCCGTTTATGCACAAGGTTAAACAGAATAGTGCAAAAATTACAATTTTCTTCATGACTAATTATTTTTTTATTATTTGCTTTTTATGCGCGTTTTTCTCCGCGTTTTACCTTATAGAGTCAAAAGGTGCATTTTTGATACCCCCCCAACTATAACATTTAACTTTTTTTATGATTTTTTCTGTATGCTGTTGACTAAGGCCATGAGGAATCCAAGTACTAAAAAGCCTCCGGGTGCCAGGATGAAGAGTAACATTCCATCGTTGCCTCCAATGAGACTATGGCCAAAAACTGAGCCTCCGCCTAACAATTCGCGTACCAGACCGACCAGGGTTAATGCCCAGGTGAAACCGAGCCCCATGAAAAGTCCGTCAAGCAGAGAATGCCAGACATTGTTTTTGGAAGCAAATGCCTCGGCACGTCCCAGAACGACGCAGTTTACGACAATCAGAGGAATGAAGAGACCCAGAGTGTCGTAAAGGTCGGGGAGGTAAGCTTGCATGACCAATTGTACGATGGTGACGAAAGTGGCTATGACAACGATGAAGGCGGGAATGCGGACTTTGTCGGGTATAACCGACTTGAGCAGGGAGATGACAATGTTTGACATCGTCAGGACGAAAGCTGTTGCCAAACCCATACACATGCCGTTCACTGCCGATGTTGTGGTGGCCAGGGTAGGGCACATGCCCAAAACCAATACCCATGTTGGATTCTCTTTAATGAGTCCGTTTTTAATAATATCAGAGGCTTTCATTATTCGTTTCCTCCTTTCTGGAATATGTTATAAGCGTTGTTAATGAGTTCACAGAATGCACGTGATGTGATGGTGGAACCGCTGATGGCATCCACTGACCCACCGTCTTTTTTCACTTTGAGTTCGGTTGAGGGGTTCATTCCGATGACATCACCTTTATTTCCTTTTTGGAACCATTCGCCTGCTTTGGCTCCCAGACCTGGGGTCTCAGCAGTTTGCAGGATTTGGTATCCGGTGATGTTTCCTTCGGTATCGAATCCTACCATGGCTCCTAAATGGCCGCCAAAGCCTTTTTCCGAGCTTGCCTCGATGGCCATACCGACCAGGTTGCCGTCAGAACCATAGGCTTTGGTACATGCAATTCCGTCTATATCGGTTTCTTCTATCTTGTCGAAAGCAGGGAGAACAGCTTTCACGGCAGCTTCTTTCTTTGCTTTTTGTGCCTCGGCAATGGGGGCGGCAGTAATGTAACTGACAAATGCCAGTGCTGCTGCTGCCACCACAGCAATCATGGTAAGCGACAGAAGCATGTTTATCAATGTTGATTGAGCTTTCTTTGCCATAATTATTCGTTTTTAATTTAATATGTTTAACAAGCAAAGCGTTTGGGTTTGCACCAGCGGTTGATAAGGGGGGTGACGGAGTTCATCAGAAGGATGGCAAAAGAGACACCTTCGGGATAAGCACCCCAGTTGCGGATGATGATAGTGAGGAGTCCGCATCCAACACCAAAAATCAATTGTCCGCTTTTTGCCATGGGCGAAGTGACCATGTCGGTGGCCATGAAACATGCTCCTAACATGATACCGCCGGTAAGGATGGTTGTGACAGGGTCGATATACATAGTCGGGTCGGCCAGCCACAGGATTCCGCTGAAGATAAATGCTGTGCCAATAAAGGCAACAGGAATGTGCCATGTGATAACTTTGCGGCAAAGGAGGTAAATGGCACCGATTAAGATGGCAATGGCACTCACCTCACCTAATGAGCCACCCATGTGACCGAGAAATATTTCAGTAAGAGACGGCAGGTTGTTGGCATCGATGACGCTTTGGATAGTGGCTCCTTCGTGTGAGAGCCCCTCTTTGATGATGCCCAGCGGGGTGGGGCCGCTCACAGTATCGATACTCATTGGGAACCATTTCCCCACAGTAGGCCATGTGGTCATTTGGACGGGGAAAGAAATAAGCATAAATACACGGCCGACCAAAGCGGGGTTGAACGGGTTTTTCCCTAATCCGCCAAAAGTCATTTTGCCTACACCGATAGCCACCAGGGCTCCTATTGCCACAAGCCATATCATATCGGCAGTGGCTGGAACATTGAAGGCAAGAAGCAGACCTGTTACTACTGCAGAACCATCGCAAACGGTGGAGGGCGTTTTTAGAATGAATTTTTCAATAAGCCATTGAAACAGACAGCAACATGCTACTGAAACAATACTGATAAGCAGGGCGTTGAGACCAAAGTAGGCAATGCCGGTGAGAAGCATGGGTACCAAGGCCAGATTTACACGCCACATGATTTTCTTTGTGGATTCGTCGCTGTGTACGTGCGGTGAACCGGATATTTTCAATAGATTCATATTATTATCCTTAATATATTAATAAATCATATTTTTATTTTTTAGCGGCCATCATGGCACGTACTTTGGCTTTGCCAAGACGGATTTCGTCGGTAAGAGGCTTGTTGGCGGGACAGCTGAAGAAGCAGCATCCACACTCGATGCAGTCCAAAATATTGTGACTCTGAGCCTCCTCGATGCGATTGTTTTTCACAAGGGCGGAGAAGAGATATGGCTCAAGCCCCATGGGACAGGCGTTCATGCATTTGCCACATCTTATACAGTTACTTTCTGGTCTGCGGCGAGATTCCGATTCGTCCATGACCAATACGCTGCTGGCTCCTTTTGTAGTGGGTGCATCAAGGTTGCTGATGGCTTTGCCCATCATTGTACCACCACTGATTACTTTGCCAGTGTTGGACGGCAATTCGCCCAAGGCATGTTTGATGATATCGTTATAAGTGATACCAATACGACATTGATAGTTGTGTTGGCTCGGCAGTTTCTTTCCAGTAACGGTCAGTATGTTTTCAATAAGAGGTTTGTTTTTCTGAATAGCTTCGTATACGGCAAAGGTTGTGCCGATGTTGCTCACAACGCAACCTACGTCAATGGGTAATTTCCCGCTGGGTACTTTCCTTCCGGTAATGGAATTAATGAGTTGTTTTTCCGCTCCCTGCGGGTATTTTACCACAAGCGGTTCCACGATAATGCCCTCAAAGTTCTTTGCCATTTCAGACATTACACGGATGGGTTCCGGCTTGTTGCTTTCAATGCCGATATAGGCGTTGGGAACGCCCAGGGCTTTGCGGAGAATGCTCACACCGATGCATATTTCTTCGGCATGTTCCATCATCACGCGGTGGTCGGATGTGAGATAGGGTTCACATTCTGCAGCGTTAATAATAAGGTATTCTGCTTTCTTGCCTTCGGGAACGCTGTATTTGATATGAGCAGGGAAGGTGGCGCCACCTAATCCCACAATGCCCATTTCTTTCAGTTTGGCCACAATCTCCTTGGGTTCGAGCGAACAGTCTCGCTTGATGTCGGGTGTACGATCGATGGTTTCCATCCATTCGTCACCTTCCACGTCTATGTATATGGCTGTTTTGGGCAGGCCAACCATATCTTTACAGACATCTATTTTGTTCACAGTCCCACTAACGGGAGAGTGAATGTTGGCGCACATAAATGCTTGTGCTTCGGCAATAAGTTGGCCAACTTTTACCTTGTCACCTTTTGCTACAATGGGGGTGGCCGGAGCACCGAGGTGCTGATTCATTAACACAGCCACCTGTTTGGGCAGAGGCATTTGCTCAATGGCGGCATTGGTTGATATTTTATTTTCTTCGGGGTGTACACCACCCATTTTGAAAGTCTTCATCTTCTATAATAATTAATACGGACGATAGAAATTCTTTTAATAGGTCGGATTAATATTGACGGGTTCTTTAGCTGTTTCTGGTGCCTTTGTTTCGATAGGCTCTTTCACTGCAGTGGAATCAGCTGGTTCCTTTTTGGGGGGAAGAGGAGGAAAGTTGACAGCGTGAATGGCACCCGTAGGACATTCCGCAACGCATTTGCGACAGAGACGACATAGATTGAAGTCAATGTAGGCTAAATTGTTTTCCACTTTTATTGCACCGAAAGGACAAGTCTTTTCGCATTTTCCACAACCGATGCAAGCGGCGGAACACCATTTGCGTGCCACAGCACCCTTTTCTTTATTGCGGCAGGCGACGTACACCCTACGATTTTTAATGCCCTTTTTGCGAAGCTCTATTATGCCGCGTGGACATGTTTTGACACAAGCTCCGCAGGCGGTACATTTTTCTTCGTCCACCACTGGCAACCCTGTTTCCGGATCCATGCTTAAGGCTCCGAATTGGCATGCCTTGACACAGTTGCCCAGACCAAGGCATCCAAAGGTACAACCGCTTTCGCCAGCATAAACACTGTTGGCAAAAGCACAGTCGGCTAACCCGTCAAAGTTATTCTTCGACACAGCGTTTCCACAACTTCCGTTACAGCGCACAACAGCAACCATGGGGTCGGAGACTTCAGGTGTGCATCCGAGCAGTTCGGCGACTTTTTTTGCAACCTCTTCACCGCCGGCAGGACATTTCAGCCCGTCCATGTTTCCTTGCTTGACAAAGGCCTCGGCCATGGCACGACATCCGGCCTTTCCACAGCCGCCACAGTTTGCTCCCGGGAGCACTTCTGCAATCTCGTCGATAAGCGGATCTTCTAAAACTTTGAACTTTTGGGCGACAAAATACAGTACTATGGCAAAGATAACACCTATTAGGCCTAATACCAATACTGCAGTCAAAATCATGTTAGTCATTGTTTTATTAGTGTTTTTTTTGTTTCTTTTTTATGATGTATTCAAATTGCAAATTTACGTTTTTTTTTCGTTTCAACAATCTTTATTGTTATTTTTTTATAAAAAGTTTTTAACTGTTTTGTGACAGAATCAATCTGATATGTTTTGATATGTGTTGTAAGCTTTTGTTTTATAGTTAAATATGTGTGTGTTTTTTGTTCTTTCTCTTTTTTGGCGAAAGGCGAAAAAAGAAAAAAACTCATCAGGAGGGTTATTTTTATTTTGTTATCATGTCGTCTTTTTCTCCGCTGACGCAATCGAAGTGCCACAGGCGCTTCTTCATCTTTCGGGACGCACTTCGTTGCCACACATAATCACTGCATTTCGTATGGTGTTATTCATATCACACCTTTTTGGGGTGATTGGTAGAAATCGCTATTTTTTTTTCCAAGTCGGTTATTGGATTGTACCCTTTCGTCCCTACCGGGTAGCATGATACTCCGCAACGTTTTTCGGCTTCATGACAACCGTTTTGGGTTCACCCCTGACACTAACCCAAATAACCGATTAAGGTTAGTGGCAAGGTTGCTTATGGGGCATCGTTTCGTCATCAGTTGTCTTTTACTTCTATATTCATTGGATACAGAAGTCATAGATATGTAATAGATATGTGATGGAGAAGTAATAGTTATTTGACGAAAAACCTAATGACCGATTGGGGTTTATTGGTTGTATCAAATGAAAGTTTGCATTTTTGCAATGTCAAATGATAAAAAAAGATTCAAGAAATAGACATGAATTGATGCATTGAAGATGATTAAAAAATGAAATAAAAAAAAATCACAAGTAATATAATTTAGTGAGGATAAGGAAAGAACAAAATGACATTGGTTATTATTTCAAAAAAAAAAGATGGAAAAAGTTGTAATTCAAAAAAAAATGTGTACTTTTGTAGTGTGAATTATTATGGTTTCTTAAATTTTAAATAGATAGTTATGAGTAAAATACTTGTTGGATTTGATTTTTCTACCGGGTCGGCTTATGCTGTTGATTTCTCCATCGATATAGCAAACCGATTCCAGCAGGATTTGCGACTTGTATATGTTAAAGAAAAAGACCAAGACGAGGGACCAATTCGTGAGGAAATCGAACGCCGTAATGCGGGCGTAGCTCATTTGTTGAAAGGAATCAAGATGGACTATGTCATCCGAGAGGGCAAGGTTTCGCATGAGATATGCGAACAGGCTAAGGAGGATGATGCGTTCTTGATTGTTGTGGGAACCCACGGTATGTCAGGGTTTGAGAAGAATTGGATTGGACGTAATACTTATCGCACGATTGCTGGCTCTCCCTATCCTGTGCTAACCATTAGGGAGGATTTCGATTTTAGCAAGTCGTTGGATAACATCGTAGTTCCTTTGGATAGCTCGCCTGATACACGTCAGAAGATTGCCGCAGCTGCAAATTTTGCGAAAGCGTTTGGCTCCGAGTTGCACATTTTGGGTTTGTATACTTCGGAAAATAAGTCTATTAAAAACATTGTTGACGGATACGTCAATCAGGTTGACAATTACCTCACCAAGTCTGAAGTAAAACATAGCACGAGATGCGTCAGCGTACCTAAAAACCTTACGTTGACCACGCTTGAATATGCAGACTCAGTCAATGCTGATATGATTGTCATCATGACTGAGCAGGAATCATCCTTGACAAGTTTCCTGCTTGGTACATATGCACAACAGATGCTCACGCTTTCAAAATGTCCTGTGCTCTCTATTCGACCCGAAGAGGTCAATATGCTAAGATAGTTCAGCGACTTTTACATGCGAAAAGCAGCAATATGGTTCCTCTTTCATGGGCGTAGTTGTCGTGCTATTTTCATTGTTTAATAGAATAGAGTAGATTACTTATTATGAAGAAGATATTCTTGTTTTCCATGCTCACATTGATATGTGTAATGGCAGCAGCACAGACATATCGTCCACATGGTAGTAACCGAAGCAAAGGGCATATTGAGATTAAGGGCGATGTGGCTGTAAGTCAATTGGTGCAGAAACATATCGAGCTTAACGAGCGTGTACGTACTATTCCGGGCTATCGTATTCAGGTGGCTTCACTTTCTGGCACGGCCTCCAAGAATCGAGCTTTCGAAATGAAAGACCGCATACGCGAAGCTTACCCGGGAGTGGAAGCTTATGTGGTGTTTGACGAACCTAATTTTAAAGTGAAAGTGGGTGATTTCAGAACTCGTTTGGATGCTTATGTCTTTTTGCAGAAAATCCGTGTGGATTTTCCTGGCACAATCATCCGCGACAATATCTATCCCACTCAGATTGATTGGGACGAAATGGTTCCTGAGACAGAAGATGACATTTAGAGCATATATCTAAAAAAAACAAAGGTCTTGATGTTTTCGTCAAGACCTTTTTGTTTAGTAGCGGGAATCAGACTTGAACTGATGACCTCCGGGTTATGAATCCAGCGCTCTAACCAGCTGAGCTATCCCGCCATTTTTTTTCTCAAAAGCGGATGCAAAAGTACTAACTTTTTGCGACATGACAAAATTTTTTTGAAAATATTTTTTATACATACTATAAATGAATTTTTTACGTTTTGGATAAAAACAATTTTTAACGGCAAATGGCTACTGAAGACAAGAGATTATATAGCAATTTCGACTATGAAACTGCACTAAATGTACAGGAAGGCGTGAAACAGCCTGAACAAGTGAGTAATAGCTATCTTGAGCGTATGCGTGCGCGACGTCGTGAAGAGCCCTCTGTTGAAGAAATGGTGGGGGGAATACTGCACGGAGAACGCACCATGCTGAGCCGTGCTATCACCTTGGTGGAGAGTTCGCTTCATTCCCATCAGCAGAAAGCCCAGCAGGTAATAGAACGTTGTCTGCCCTATTCTGGCAAGTCGGTTCGTCTGGGAATAACGGGTGTCCCCGGTGCCGGAAAAAGCACCATAATTGAAGCATTAGGCAAGTATCTTACTGCCCACAACCATAAGGTGGCGGTGCTGGCCATCGACCCCAGTAGCGAGCGTAGCAAAGGCAGTATTTTGGGCGATAAAACCAGAATGGAGGAATTGTCTGTCGACCCCAATGCTTTCATACGGCCTTCCCCTTCGGCAGGATCTCTCGGAGGTGTGGCTCGTAAAACCCGAGAAATTATCGTGTTGTGCGAGGCTGCGGGTTTCGATGTCGTTATTGTTGAAACTGTGGGTGTGGGTCAGTCAGAAGTGGCCGCACATTCTATGGTCGACTTTTTTCTGCTTCTTCAATTGGCCAACACCGGTGATGAATTGCAGGGTATAAAGCGCGGAATCATGGAAATGGCAGACATGATAGCCATAAACAAATGCGACATCGACCAAACCAAGGCCGAACTTGCCGCTACCCAGTTCCGCAATGCGCTGCATCTTTTCCCCATGCCAGAATCGCATTGGATGGTGAAGGTAATGCTTTGCTCTGCCTATACCCATCAGGGAGTGCAGGAGTTGTGGAACAATGTGATGGAGTATGTCACGTTCACCAAGACCAACGGCTATTTCTATCATAAGCGCCAGCAACAGAATTTACGTATTCTTAGTGAGACCATTGAGAATGGTCTTCGCGACCGTTTCTATAACGCTCCCGGTATGGAGCAGCGTATCGCACAGGTGAGTCAGGATATTCTGGAGAACAAGATAAGTGCCTATGCTGCCGCCGACATGCTCCTTGATAGTAATAGATAGCATGATATACCTACATATCCCTTTCTGTCACCGCAAATGTACCTACTGCGCTTTCTATTCCGTCGTTACTTCCAGCGACAAGCAGGCCTATGTCGATGCGCTTTGTAGCGAATTGGCCATGCGTCGGCATGAGGTGTGCCATCCTGTACGGACTGTCTATTTCGGCGGGGGCACGCCCACGGTGCTTACCATAGGGCAGATTGGACAGATAGTGGAGACAATACGCTTGTATTACGATGTCTCGGCCATAGAGGAAGCCACTCTTGAGGCCAACCCCGAGGACCTGACGCAGGAATACTTGAAAGGTCTCAAATCATTGGGCTTTTTCAACCGCATCAGCATCGGTGTGCAGTCGTTCCACGATAGCGATTTGAAACTGCTCAACCGGCGGCATAGTGCTCATCAAGCTGTCGAGGCGGTAAAAGAAGCATTTGTTGCCGGTTTCGGCAACATCAGTATTGATTTGATATATGGCTTGCCACATCAGAGTGTGGAACAATGGAGGGAGAACTTAAGGCAGGTGGAGCGTTTGCCGGTCAGTCACCTCTCGGCGTATGCCCTCTCGGTGGAGCCGGGAACAATGCTGTGGTCTCAGGTGGAGCAGGGGCGTGTGGTGGTAGCCGATGAAGAAGAGTCGCTGCAACATTATGAGACCTTGATTGAATGGTCGTCCAAAACTGGGTTCGGTCAGTATGAGATTTCCAGCTTCTGCAAGCAGGGGTTCAAATCGAGGCACAACAGCCGTTATTGGGATTATACTCCTTACCTTGGCGTGGGAGCGGCCGCTCACTCGTTCGATGGACATAGTCGTCGGTGGAATGTGCCGGATGTGAGGAAATATGTTGCAAGTGTTGTGAATGGTGCCATAGATTTTCAGAAAGAGGACCTTGACGAAAACGATGCTTACAACGAGTATGTTATGACGGCTCTCCGTACCACCGACGGCATCGCAAAAGCCATGATTCCGTCCAAGTATGCAAAGGAGTTGTCCCGTTCTGTGGAACAATTGGTTGCCAAGGGGCTGATAATGGAGACTCCCACCCATTATGTACCAACCCGACAGGGGTTGCTGCAGGCCGATGGAATAGCGGCGGAACTGTTTATTGACTGATATTGGGAATTCCTGCAATATCGCCCCCACAGTTGTCGCGAATGGCTCCGGTTACACTGCTCAGACAGTTGTTCTCATTGTTTAAGCGTAGATACCCCAGCAGGGCGAAAATAATGGCTTCTTTGTAGTCAATGATGTCGTCGGACGGAATGGTAATCTTGCAACCTGGCACCAACGATTGTAGGCGTGCAATGAGGAATTTGTTCTTGGCACCACCACCAGTAACCAGCATGTTGCTGATGCTATGGCCTTTTGTAGCCCAAGCCACTTGGCGGGCAATATGTTCTACGGTGGTTCGTAATAGGTTTCTGTTGTTTTGTCCCCCTTTGGTGAGTAAGGGTAGGAATTGTTCCACAAACCACTCTTTTCCTAACGATTTGGGCAATGGACGGCGGTAATAGTCCAGCGAATCCATTTGTTCCAGCAAAGGAGTGTCAATCATTCCGCTCCGGGCCATCAGGCCGTTGTTGTCGAATGGTTTGTTCTCCTTTCGAGCCAGATGGTTCAGCACCATATTGCATGGGCAGATGTCAAAAGCCACCCGTCCGACGTTAGGCTCCTCGTATGAAATATTGCAGAACCCACCCAGATTCAGACAGGCGTCGTATTGCCCGAAGAGTAGCCGGTCGCCAATAGGTACCAAGGGCGCTCCTTGCCCGTTTAAAGCCACATCAAGTGAACGGAAATTGTACACTACGGGTAATCCTGTTTCAGCGGCTATTGCATCCCCATCGCCAATTTGAGCAGTAAAATGCAACTTGGGACGGTGGAAAATGGTGTGGCCATGGGAGGCAATGGCATCACATGGCCCCGGGTGCTCCTGTCTGAAACGGTTTACCATCTGTCCCATATAGTGCCCCAACTTCACATTGAGCAATGCATACTCATAGGCTGAGGCTTTCTCAAGCGAGGAAAGCAGTCGTGTCCAATCGCTGCTGTAGGGATAGGTTTCGGCTGCCAGCAGTTTAAACCCGTGGTCGTCAATTTCGCAGTAGGCTACATCCAGCCCGTCAAGGGAGGTTCCCGACATCAGTCCTATTATATGCATGGTATTATGGTATTATGTTATTGGTTAAATATCTTGTTCTATGTTAGATAGCTCTTTCTCTAAGTCGGGCAGAAAATCATTGTTGAACAATTCGATGCCGGGGATGAAAAGGTGGTTGCTGTTGCAAAAATGCACAGTGTCCACAAGAGGGAGCACTTTGTAACGGTAGGGACCCAAGGCTTTCATCTTTCTCTCAAACCACTCGTGGTTTTTAAAGGCTGAACGTAGTTGTTCTGCATCCTGCACCTCGACAAGCATATAGGGTATATCTCGTTCCTTTAGAAGGTTAAGGCACTTTTTCAAAGCTTCCATCTGTTCAGGGCGGATAGTGAGGTTATGGCGTGAGTAGTTCTTCCTTACAAACTCTTTCCGCCTTATCTCCACATAGCCACCAGGCACGTATAAGGCATCATCCATCACGCTGTCTTCCTTACAATGCTGAAGCCTGTTACAGATGTATTGATTGTATAAGGCATAGAACCAGGTGTTTATTACCTTTATGTTGCCCGTTTTCCATGTCATTCGTGTCGCCTCACAGTTCATGGGGACGTTCATGAGTAAGTCCACTGCACATTCTATTCCGTCGTTTTTCATGATATCGGGATGTACCTCAAAAACCACAAACTTAGGATTGAGACTGTCCAGATATTGCTTCAGCAGAATGTATGTCTGGATAGGAGTTTGGTTGGAAGAACCCAGATTGAAGCAACTGATGCCGTGCGAACGATAAAACCTGGTGTCGAAAGTGCGGTAGCAATGCGATGAACCAAGAAAAAGCACATCGACGTTGTGGTAGTTGGCAATGTCTTTGATGCGCGTATTGAGAAAACCGCGATTCTTCATCTCGGTGCGTGCAGTGCGAACCCAACCCAAGTCGCCCAATAGACAAAGCAACATCAGGTAGGCAACTACAGCCACCAACGTGAAGAGTATCGTGTTTTTCAGCAATCGTTTCATATCAGAATTGGAAATAGATAAAAGGCATTTCGTTAGTAACCATAAATGCACCAATCATGAAAATCAAAGCAATGTATCCTGCCCAGCGTAGCAGTCTGGAATGGGGTTGGAGGTAGAATTCATGTTCTTCTCCCCGGTTGACCCACTCAACAACCGTCATCACTGTCACCGACACCAGCACAACCCATGCATCCATGTTGGACGTGAGGGTGGGGGAGTCCTCGAAAAGGGTTGAAAACATGTGGACATAGTATTTCCAAGCCTCCTCAATGCTGTCTGCACGGAACAGAATCCATCCCATCACAGTCAGAAAGAAAGTCAGCAGCATCTGACCCAGTTCGCGCCACGAGGGTAGCGCACGTCCTGCTGCCACCACATCGCGGTATTTCCTGTTCTTCCCCGCCAAAATCAAGGGCAGGAAAAGCAAGGCGTGGAATGCGCCCCAGACCACAAAAGTCCAGTTGGCACCATGCCACAGTCCGCTCACCAAGAAGATCACCAAAGTGTTCAATGCCACACGTCCTTTTGCCACACGGCTGCCGCCCATGGGGATGTAGATATAGTCTCTGAACCAAGTGGTGAGCGAAATATGCCACCTGCGCCAGAACTCGGCAATGTCGCGGCTGAAATAGGGCACGTTGAAATTGCGTCGCAGCTTAATGCCAAACAACTTGGCACAGCCGATGGCTATGTCGCTGTAGCCCGAGAAGTCACCGTAAATCTGGATGGTGAAGAGAACGGCGGCAAGCAACAGCGATGCCCCGTTGAACCAGTCGGGGTGGTCGAAGATATTGTCCACATAAATGGCGCAGCTGTCCGCCACCACCATCTTCTTGAAAAACCCCCACAGCATCTGCCTCAACCCATCCACCGTGGTTCGATAATCAAACTTCCTGCCCTGTTCGAACTGGGGCAGAAGACTGGTGGCGCGTTCAATGGGGCCTGCCACCAGCTGAGGGAAGAAGCTCACATAGGCAAAGAACGCCACCACATCGCGTGTGGGCTTGATGGTACCGCGGTAAACATCAATGCTGTAGCTCAAAGCCTGGAAAGTGTAGAACGAGATGCCCACAGGCAGTACAAGATGTAGCAGCATCTTGTCGGCATTACCGCCGAGGAACGCGTCGGCAAACGACTGGGCAAAGAAATCATAGTACTTGAACAACCCAAGGATAAGCAGGTTCACCACAATATTCGTCCAAAGGAAGAATTTAGGCTTTAATTCCCACTTCCCCACCTTAAATTGTGAACTCGAAATGGCAAGGCCTGAGGCATAGCTGCAGGCTGTAGTGAAAGCAATCAGCAGCAAGAAACGCCAGTCCCACCAGCCGTAAAAGAGATATGATGCTGCCACCACAAAAGCATTTTGCCAACGCAGATGCCTGTGCAACAGCCAATAGATACAAAACACTATTGGCAGGAATATCAGGAATTCTATCGAGTTAAACAGCATAAAAACGATTGCAAAAGTACAAAAAAAAACTGGAATGTTGTTTTTCCCCTACTGAATAATTGCCAAGAATGGCATACAATTACCCCTCTGAAATAAAAGATAATGGCTGTTTGGGGCTAAAATGGATTTTTTTTTCGTTGCCATTTGATAGAAAAATGCTATCTTTGCAAAGGATATACGTGACAACTTTCATGACTTCTCAAGAACATAAATGGCTAAATGACAACTGATATTACTAAGTTGAAATGATTTAAATCTGCACGAAGAAATGCTAGATGCAAAATAAAAAAAAATGGAAAGTTATGCATATCCATCAGCAGGATGTTCTGTTGTTTGATTTTTTGAAAACTAAAGTTGTAATTGTAAATAAAACAATTTATTATGCCTCAGGCAAATATTGAAGTAAATAAACTAACTGTTTTAGAACTATTAAAAAGTGGTCAAGATAGGCCTTTCTTGATTCCTGAATATCAACGTCCCTACTCATGGACTGAAGATGAAATAATCACTTTATTTGATGATATTTGGGAGTTTTCAAAAGACCATTCTCAACCAGGAGGTGCAAAAAGCTATTTCCTTGGATGTGTGGTCTCTTATAAGGAAGATAATCCAGACTCAAAGAAAGTACGGCAAATCATTGATGGTCAACAAAGGATCACATCATTGTTTCTTTTATTGCGAGCCATCTTTAAAAAGTTGGAGAATGAAGAGAATAAAACTGCAGAAGTGACAAATTTCATTGGTAAGATTAAACCTGCTCTATGGAAAGAAGATGAAATGACAGGTGAGGTGGATTGGAGCCAGATTCTCTTGACCTCTGAAGTTGTTTCTGATTTAGGGAATGAATTACTACGAAGAATACTAGAAACAGGTGATACTAATCCAGAAGCAGTTGATAATTACTCTAGGAATTACAATAAGTTTGCTGAATTGTATGAAAAAAAGGCGAAGGATAATTCTTTTAATATTTTTCATTTCATCAACGCATTGCTTAATTATACCATATTGTTACCTATTGACGCTGATGATCAAGAAACTGCATTGACGATTTTTAATACGCTTAATAATAGAGGCTTACCACTTTCAGATGCGGATATTTTCAAGTCCTATATTTATAAAAGATTAGACAATGAAGGAAAAAAGGTTTTTATTAAAAAGTGGAAAGAACTAGAAGCAGATTCTGAAAAAGATAGAGAAAGCATCCAGTCTCTTTTTTATTACCATATGTTCTATTTAAGAGCTAAGGAAAATGATGAAAAGACAACTACACCCGGTGTAAGAAAGTACTTTTTGGAGAAAAATAAAAATCGTCTCACTATCAATGTGATTGATGAACTTTCAGAGAGTTTACGTTTATGGGAAGTTATCAATCTCAGAGAGGGTGTTGAAGGAGAAATGTGGAGCCAAAACATGGACATAAGAAAAATACTTGATTGCTTATCATCATATACTAACGAATTCTGGAAATATCCTGTTTCTATTTTTTACATGCAGTATAAGAAAAGGGAAGATTTTGAGACTATTTTTCTGAAGTTCCTCCGCAAACTATATGTTATGTTGCTGACAAGATTTTTGGAACGTCCTACAGTCAGTGCGATAAAGGGTGACGTTTTGAAACTTGATGTGCAAATAATGAATACTTGTCACCCTGTATTTAAGGCAGGCTTTGATGAAAAAGAATTGGAAGATGAAGAAGCCATTAAAGCAGAAAAGACTAGAATAGACGGTCTTTTAATAAAGCCTCATACCAAGGTTGAGAGAATGATGTTGAAACTATTGGCTTATGATATAAAAGAACAGGAAGAACTACTTCCTGTTTCTTGGGAGATAGAACATATTTTCCCTCAGAAGTGGGATACAAAGTATTTCACTTTTGATGAAAAAGATGCCAATGAAATTCTAGAACATATTGGTAATAAAATACCATTGGAGAAGGCTCCGAATATCTCTGCAAGCAACAACTATTTTGCTAAGAAAAAAGAAAAATATAGCAATTCCAAAATCGCTATTTGTAAAAAATACAGTAACTCCCCCTTAGAAGAATGGAATCTGAATAACATTATCAATAACGACACAAAAATTTGTGAGAGGATAAAAGAGATTTTTAAAACATGGATTGATGAGTACGACAATGTGGAAACCGAAGAGGATATTAAACCTAAGGCAACACCAGAAGAACTGGAAATGATTGAACAGTTTCGGAAGAGAGGTCTAATTTAATAAAAAAATTTAATATTAACTATCGAATTGTAAATCAGTATGATGGTGAAGGATGGTCGAAGTGCATATAATCCTCTATTCACGAATCTATTTGGATGTGGATGGAGTGTTATAATAGTGTTGAGACTTAGTAGTATGAGTACGAAGGACGGTACTAGACCAAGCATCAGAGTGGATTAAGACAGAGGTGTTTCTCAACGAGACTGTTCCTGAAATAGGTTAACAGGTTTAGATAGCCTGAATTTGATCTAATGATTCGTTTGTGTATATGTATACCAGATTACTTGTTTGTTGGGTTCTACTATTATTTTGCTGTTGTTGAGACACAGAAATGAGCCATTTGTTTTTTTTATTTTGCCATTTGAAAAAAAAATGCTATCTTTGCAAATCGAATTTGGTGTGTTCTCACGCCTCTTTGTGTGTTAAAATAAGTAAAATCAACATAGTACTATGAAGAAGATTATTAACACCCCCAAGGCTCCGGCAGCTATCGGGCCTTACAGCCAAGCCGTTCTGGCTGGCAACACCCTTTACATTTCGGGTCAAATCCCCATCAATCCCGCCACTAAGGAGGTTCCCGAAGGCATCACCGCCCAGACCGAACAGGTGATGCAGAATATCAAGGCTATCCTCGACGAGGCTGGTTTCACCTTCCAGGATGTGGTGAAATCCACCTGCCTCCTGGCCGACATGGAGTATTTCAAGCCCATGAACGAGGTCTACGCCAAGTATTACAGCAGCGACTGCCCCGCCCGTGCCGCCTTCGCCGTGAAGGGTCTGCCCATGGGTGTGCTGGTGGAGATTGAAACCATTGCAGTAAAATAATTGTCATACACGTCTGAATGGTCAGAGTAATCAGGGTTCTCAGAATACTCAGTTTAATCGGATAGTTCAGGCAAAAACCCCTTAAAGAATGGATTTTAGTTTTACAAAACAAGAACAACTCTTCCTGCAGATGATTCGCGAGTTTGCAGAGAAGGAGGTGAAACCGTTGGCCGCCGAAGTTGACGAAGAGGAACGCTTCCCCATGGAAACGGTCGAAAAGATGGCCAAGATAGGCTTGATGGGTATCCCCATTCCTACACAATACGGCGGTGCCGGTGGCACCAATATCATGTACGGCATGGCCGTTGAGGAGCTCTCCAGAGTCTGTGCCACCACAGGTGTTATTCTTTCAGCGCATACCAGTCTTTGCTGTGCCCCCATTCTGGAGGCTGGCACCGAGGAGCAGAAGATGAAATATCTGCCCAAGCTGGCAAGCGGCGAATGGATTGGCGCTTTCGGCCTCACCGAGCCCAATGCCGGTACCGATGCAGCCGGCCAGCAGACCACCGCAGTCCTTGAAGGCGACGAGTGGGTGCTCAACGGCAGCAAGATTTTCATCACCAACGGCAGCTACGCCAACGTGTTCATCATCATTGCCATGACTGACAAGAGCCTCGGCACCAAAGGCATCAGCGCCTTTATCGTCGAGAAGACCGACCCCGGTTTCAGCATTGGCAAGAAAGAGAAGAAAATGGGTATCCGCGGAAGTGCCACCACAGAACTCATTTTTGAAGATTGCCGCATCCCCAAGGACCGTCAGCTCGGCCAGTTGGGCAAAGGCTTCGGCCTTGCCATGAAGACCCTCGACGGCGGCCGTATCGGTATCGCCTGCCAGGCTCTCGGCATTGCCCAGGGCGCCATGGACGAGACCGTACGCTACACCAAGGAGCGTAAACAGTTCGGCCGCAGCATCAGCCAGTTCCAGAACACCCAGTTCCAGATGGCTGACCTTGAGACCAAGGTGCAGGCTGCACGTCTGCTCTGCCGCTCGGCACACTACAAGAAAGACAACGGCCTGCCTTATTCCGCCGATGCCGCTATGGCCAAGCTCTTCGCTGCCGAGACGGCTATGGAGGTAACCACCAAGGCTGTCCAATTCCACGGTGGCTACGGCTACACCCGCGAGTATCCCGTCGAGCGCATGATGCGCGATGCCAAGATTACCGAAATCTATGAGGGCACCAGCGAAGTCCAGCGCATGGTTATTGCCGGTAAATTGTTTAAATAATAATCAGAATATTTTGTAAGAATGAATATAGTAGTTTGCATAAAACAAGTGCCGGACACCACCGAGGTGAAAATCAACCCCCAAACCGGCACGCTCATCCGCGAAGGCGTTCCCAGCATCATGAATCCCGACGACAAGGGAGGCTTGGAGTTTGCCCTTCAGCTGAAAGATAAATACGGTGCTCACGTCACGGTCATCACCATGGGTCTGCCCCAGGCCGAGGCTATCCTGCGCGAAGCCCTTGCCATGGGCGTCGACAGAGCCATCCTGCTCACCGACCGTAAGCTGGGCGGTGCTGACACCCTGGCCACCTCCAGCGCCATTGCCGGTGCCCTCCGCACCATGGATTACGACCTGATTATCACCGGCCGCCAGGCCATCGACGGCGACACCGCCCAGGTGGGTCCCCAGATTGCCGAGCACCTCGACCTGCCGCAGGTCTCCTACATGGAAGACCTCCAGTACGACGAGGCCACCAAGACCTTCACCATCCGCAAGCAAATGGAGGACGGCTACCAGATTCTCCAGATGCAGGCCCCCTGTGTGGTCACCGCTCTCGCCAGTGCTGTCCATCCCCGCTACATGACTGTCAGCGGCATCGTCACTGCCTTCGACAAAGAGGTCGAGGTATGGGGTGCCGACCGCATCAATGTCCCCGAGGACCGTATAGGCAAGGCCGGCTCTCCCACGTCGGTCTTCAAATCGTTCCCCAAGCAGCTGAAGCCTGCCGGCCAGACTTTCGAGGTTACTCCCGAGGAGGCCGTGGAACTCATCATCAATAAACTTAAAGAAAAACATATTATCTAATAGCCATGAATTTACAAGATTATAAAGACGTATACGTATTTGCCGAACAGCGTGACGGCGTCATCCAGAATGTAGCTCTTGAGCTGTTAGGTAAAGCCCGCGAACTGGCCGATGCCAACAACGAAAAGGTTGTTGCCATCCTTTTGGGCAAGGACATCAAGGACAAGGCTCAGGACCTCATTGCCGCAGGAGCCGACAAAGTTTTAGTCGTTGACCACGACCTGCTGGCCACCTACCTCACCGAACCTTACACCCAGGCCATCACCCAGATTATCAAGGAGCAGAAACCGAGCATCCTGCTCATCGGTGCCACCACCATCGGCCGTGACCTCGGTCCCCGTGTCTCCGCACGCAATGTCACCGGTCTTACCGCCGATGCCACCAAGCTGGAAATCAGCGACGACGAAGCCCACGAGTTCCGCATGACCCGTCCGGCCTTCGGCGGCAACCTGATGGCTACCATCCTCTGCAAACAGCATCGTCCGCAGATGTCTACCGTCCGCCCCGGTGTGATGCAGAAGATGCCCGCCGACCCCAACCGTAAAGGTGAAGTGGTGGACTACACTATCCAGTTCGACGAGCAGAAAATCAACCGCGTGAAGATTGTCAAGACCGTCAAGGAAGAGAAAGTCATCACCGACATCAGCCAAGCCAAGATACTGGTCAGTGGCGGTCGTGGTGTAGGCACCAAGGACGGCTTCTCCAAGCTCGAGGCCTTGGCCAAAGAGCTGAAAGGCGAAGTGTCCAGCAGCCGTGCCATGGTTGACGCTGGCGTTATGGATCAGAGCCGCCAAGTGGGACAGACCGGCAAAACCGTGCGCCCCAACCTCTATCTGGCCTGTGGCATCAGCGGTGCCATCCAGCACCTCGCCGGCATGGAGGAGAGCGAACTGATCATCGCCATCAACAAAGACAAGTTTGCACCCATCTTCAGTGTTGCTGACCTCGGCATTGTGGGCGACCTCCACAAGATAGTCCCTATG
>JAFXMW010000065.1 GCA_017530105.1 Bacteroidales bacterium | reverse complement strand
GTTATCAAATCGGAGTGCCCGCGCATATCCACCTATTCTTGAAGAAGACCAGTAGTAGCCTGTACCATCCACTTGGTAGGTCAGAGTGCCCTCTCTATATCCGGCTGCGGGCAGAAAAACAGCACCTTCAGCCTCCATCTGTTGCCATAGGCCCAATGATATAGCGTTCGAACTATAACCCAAGTTGGTCTCATTGCAGACAAGGTCATCCTCAAAGTCATAGTCATCAGGGAACAGAACCATTCCATTGACAATAGTGTTGCTTGCAACCGACAGGGACACCTTTGCAAAGCGTTTGTCCACACTGCGGGTATTCAGCAGCCAATCCCACTCGCTGCTCGTAAGTGTGCGCCAAGTGTTCGCGGCTCCGGCATTTTCGATGGCGTTGTATACGCCCCAGTCATATTGTGTCTCGGTAATGCTGCCGGTTGCCGGACCATAATCAGCCACGTTGCGGGTCGAAAGATAAGGGTAACTGGTTGCGACACCACTGGTACCCCATCCCATCAGGTCTATCCATCCAGAATAGTCCGAAGCAATATTACTATTGTCATCTCCAATCAAGTCGTACTGGTTATGGGCAAAGCGGAATTTGTTTGTGCCAGCGTTAAATTGCAGATTGCCTTGAGCAAACACCACCCACCTGTTTTCCCCCACAGAGAAGCGGCCCTTAGTGTCCTCGGTGGTACGTCCCCCATCGGTACTGAGGTTGACGCGAGCCGTCATCATCACATTGCGGTCCAAAGCGACATGCGAATCCGTGTGGGTAAAAGTGAAGTTCTTGGCACCGATTGAAGCTCCTGCCATGTGTGCATATACGGTGATGGTCAAATCCCCTGCAGCAACGGGCAGAATGGGTACCTGCACCTCTATGATGTCGCTGCCGCCGTGAGCCAGCACGGGGCAATCGGTCAACCTAACCGAAACCTGCTTATCCACATCTGCAATCGTACCGCTTTGGGCTGCCACCGCGAGGGTACCCACACCAAGGGACACACCCCGTGTGCCGCACAGTTGTCCTCCCGCACTGCTTACCTTCACCCCGGTCACCACCACGTCCACGTCCAGCGAGTTTTTCACCAGCACACGAACCGCAGCCGTGGCATGGCGGAAGCGGATTGCATCGGCACGGGCGCTAGCCATAGCCAGCATGGGCAAATGCAACACTTGCCGTCCGTTGTTGTAATGACTCTCATACTGCGACGGGACAGTCACCGTCTGTGTGCCAGTCTCCAAGCCTGCGGGGTAAATGCCCTGGAAAGGGTTGTCGGGGCTGCTGAAGCCCGAAACGTAAGCCTTGTTTCCACTCACCGTGACGGTATAGTCGGCACCATTGAGGTTCACCCTGTCCCCGTTCTCCCAAACCACACTCTCGGCACTCACCGAAGTCTTGTCGCCCTCTATGCCGCCAAAGCCTTCAGCGGTAATCAAGACAGCCCCTTCGGGAATGCCATCCATATCGTTCTCTTTTTGGCAGCTACTGAACGCCAACACACAGCCAAACAATGCCATACCTGCCAACAGAAAATATAATTTCTTGCTTTTCATTTCCATAAACTTGTTCATGTTAATTAAAAAATCAGTACCTGCACAGGTGTCCCTTCAGCGCATCAAAACCAATGCTCGTCGGACTCACCACCCCAGTTGCCACCAGTATTGCTGCGACTTTCCAAGTTAATGTCTCCTTCGTCGTCAGTCAATCCGAGTTTCTCTGTGTACGAGTCGGTAAAACCGTTCTCTACTGCAAATTGCACCACCGTGACGCACGGGCTCACATACCGAGGTATCCCAGTACTTGGATGTGCCGTTATTCCTGCATAAACTGTTTGTACCATAATTTAATATTACATTAAAATCCAATATTATACGAGCAAAATTACACAAATCTCACAACTAAAATCCAAACACAAAAGTACCAAAAAAACTCCACTCGTTCATATTAATTTTGATTCCTTCTTTCGACAAGAACAAAAAGCCAGCACGACTTTTTTTTGTGATTAATTAAATATTCGTAAATTTGCATTTTCAAAAACGAGAATAACAAATAAATCAATACTACTATGAACAACAATTATTTTGGCCCTACGAGCCTCAACAGCGGCCGTAGAAGAGGGGGCTTGAAAGGTTTACTGAGCCTTGCCGCAGTGCTTTTTGCCCTGCTGCTGCCGGCATCCTTGCAAGCCACACCGCAGAACGGATCCTCTTATTTCCGCGATGCAAGCAATTACGATGCCTATTCCCTGGGCAGGGGCAGAATCCACTTCAAGGTTCTTGTTTTTGCCGATGGAGTGGAACACAACTACAACGCCGGCAAGGGCGGTTCGGGATCACGCATTTGGACGCATGTCGACGGCAACGACAGATGGCCCAATTTTATCTATTACGCGTCAGACAACCTCAAATGCAAGGCCGGCGCCGTGCCCGGCAGACCGCGTGACAAAGGATGGGCAGAGCTGAAAGTGATCCGGGGCACAGTCGTGGTGACTAACAGCTACGACGGCAGCAACCCCGTATTCACCGCCGACGACAATTGGCACTCGGTGGATCTGCGCCGCACCGACGGCAACGACCATTTGACCTACCTGGAGTTCGACTGGTATATACCTGACAGTGTACAAAGTGGTGTGTTCCAATGTGGCATTGAATCGGTATACCACGAAAGCGGTGGCACCACCTACGAGGATCGCCTTTTTCCTGTTGGCTATTTCGACGGTGGCGAACAACAGCCTCAGTTGATGAATCCTATTTTCTATACAGCCAACTACAATGGGGTGTCCAGCTACGGGATGGCAGGTTACGGCATGTTGGCGGTACCCTACGTCGCTTTCCAGCAAACCTATCAATACCACACTGCATGGAATCCCACCAACATACCCTGCACCGACCAGTCGGGTCTTATCTATGTGCCCAGTTGCGACTCGGTGCAGACAGGATTTCACATCACCATGCAGACCCGCCACAGCATGTCGACAGGCGACACTGTGAGGAAACAATGGCTGCGTTCCAACATGGTGAACATACCGGCCTACCACAGGATTTACGACATGAAGGTGGAATACTACACCTACTTCGACGAGCGGACTAACCTCTACCATCAGGACAGACGCTACTATGATATCAACTGGAAGTTCCACACGCCATGTGAAACCGATATTGTGCCAAACGACTTGTTCGAGATACAACGGGCCTACGACAGCAACTACACCGACGCGCAAACCATCGCCACTATCCCCATCGTGTGGGGAGTAGGCGATTCGCTGCAGGATACCACCTACCACTATGTCGACTCGTCGGAGGCTGCAAGGAACAACCCCTTGGAGACCCTCCACAAAAAGATATACTACCGTGTGCGGCGTGCGTCGGCCGCCGTGTGGGGATGGGACAACCACCCCTACGCCGCCAAAAACTGGACGTTCATTCGTGCTGAAATGCCCTACATGAGTGAAATGTACTACAGAATCGACGACGACTTCTTCAACAATCATAAGACACATTTGTATTTTGAGATGCCTAATGGTTTTTGGGGCGACGGCACTGTCGAGTCGCCGAGAACCACATCGTTCTATTGGGACAAACACGCCACCGTGTGCATAGAAAAGATATTGGACGAGACACATGACACTGTACTAATCCGCGTACCGGCCGACTCAGTGATTGCCGTCTTAGAATATTACCACCTGCATCCAGTATACGACACCTTCCACGACGGAACCCCTATCTTACATGTGGTGGATGTATTGAACACACCCTGCGTACACTACAGATACCGATACTATTATGACACCACTGACATGGCGCTGCCACTGCTCCCCTATGGCATCAACAACACCATACCAAGAAATATTTACCTGCGCGGAAACGTGGCGCCCTACTTCACCGATGCTGCCGGCCTCAACACCCTCGCAGCCTC
>JAFXMW010000064.1 GCA_017530105.1 Bacteroidales bacterium | reverse complement strand
TTTCGCCGACAATCTTCTCGAAACAAATACCACTCTGGCATAAAACCTAACGACCGATTTGGGTTCAATAACACCTATTAACCCGAAGAAAACAACACCATGAACGACAAAGCAAACAGCCCCGCACAGACTCCTGCGCCCTGTGCCGGGGCTGAAAGAAGGATGACGGCACGGGGAGCAACCATGACCGGAAAACGCTCCCCGCTGCCCCCCATCCAAGGCACAAAACAAAGTGAAATATAACAACACATGCAATTGTAAAAAAAAACTTTATCTTTGCAATAAAAACAAGAAACTGCAGATAAAGAAACTTTTGATGTAATATATTCAGAATAAAACAAATACAATATATATCAAAATACTATTAAAATGATCAGAAACAGGTAAAACAGGTAAAGGAGTATCATATTTGTACATAGGAAACAAACATCAAATCATTAGTGTCCCGTTAAAGATAGGAGAGATTTCTGCAACTTATTAATTACTAACAAACTATACTAACATTTAAAGTGAACAGATTTGAGATGAGATATCAACTTCATATCTTAGAAAGATTGAAAAACAACTAATAATTTCAAACAGTTAGGAGTTTCACGAACGCTTTTCTTAATCGTATGCCATTTTAATGGAACAATAGTGACATCAAATAATAGCAATCAAAATAATTAACACCATGAAAAAGACAATTCTTATTCTTACCCTTATGGTTTACGGGATGGCCGCAACGGCTCAGATAATCTATCATGACCCCACCTACCATAAAATCGGCGCTTACTATTACCACATCACCTCCGACAGCACCGTGGAACTCTCCCCCATGCAATGCGATGAAAACGGCAGATGCGACAACTACCCAAACAATGTTGTCATTCCGGCAACAGTCACCATCAACAACCACAAATACACCGTAAACCGCATTGGGAAAGGAGCATTCAACCGCGTCTCCGACGCATGCACTGTCACTTTGCCCCCAACCATTAAAGAGATTGGTGAAGAGGCTTTCGCGGCACTCGCCACTCTCATCAACATTCCCGATTCAGTACGCATCATCGAAGCCTACGCCTTTCCCTCTCGCATAAGTCGCGAATGGCCCACAATCCACATTCCCCGTTTTGTGGAAAGGATAGACGAAGCTGCATTCTACGGGACATTCGTCTACCGCTTTACGGTGGACAGTGCCAACAGACATTTCGTAGCCGTAGACTCGGTGGCTCTGTGCAACGTTGACACCACCCTACTCATTGCCTACGCCAACAGGGAACCGTCGCAACAATACACCATCCCCTCCTCTATCCGCCGCATTGCCGAAGGCGCATTCACCAATGCCAAAAACCTCCGCACCCTTACCCTTCCCGACGGGCTGCGAGAAATCGGTGCCTACCTTGCCTTTGACTCCCGGCTCAATACCCTGCACATCCCCGCTTCGGTATGCCGCATCGAGGGCGCCCTGCGCGACACAGCCTCCTCGTGGTTCAACCTCACCGTTGACCCCGCCAGCACCCACTACCGCATGGAAGAAGGGCGATTGGTGAGCTTTGACGGCGATACCCTGCTCCAAGCACTGGATGCCACAGGCGAATACACCGTGCCACAGGGTATCCGCGTACTGGGCAGAGGCCTCTTCTACAACTCTCCCGAACTCACCAAAGTCAATCTCCCCAACGGACTCACGACCATCAGTAGCGGAGCATTCGCCTACAGTTCAGCCAACGTAAACATCCCCTCCTCACTGCAATACCTTGGCCCCGAAGCCTTTTATTACAACACCGGCACCACAAGCGTCTCGCTCCCTAACCTCACACACATGGGTGACCGGGCTTTCAGCTACAGCTCCATTCGAGATGTAGACAGCCTGTTCAGCCTCAGCGTAATCCCATCCAAGGCATTTGACGAAAGTTCACTGCGCTCCATCAACATGGGCGACCAAGTGGAGGCTTTTGGCGATTATGCATTCCACTATGCCAAATTCTCCCCCAAATCAAGAGTGATGCCCGCTTCGCTGAAACGCATCGGAATGAGGGCCTTTGACTCAAAGAGCAAACTCATCAGAATCACACTCCAAGGACCCGTTGACACCATCGGTTACAATGCCTTTGGGTGCAGGGCACTCCGCTTCCGCGACACAACGGTACCCTATTGTTTCAACTCCGCTCTGAAATATAACGACTCCGTTTACGTCCCCTGCGGCTATCTTGAAGCTTTTGAACGTGGCATTGTACACGACAGCAACGTGGTGTTTGCCGAGTACTGCGGTCCCGAAGCCATTGCCACCGCCGACCCCTTGTCAGGTTTCACCCTCTACCCCAACCCTGCCCATGACCGCGTCAATGTGATGGGGTTGCCGCCTGACAAAGCGCAACTCACCATTACCGACCTTGCCGGACGCACCATGCTGAAGAAGTCACTGCACGGCCCCGATGCCACTATCGATACCTCCACCCTACCCACGGGTATCTACCTCGTCACCCTCACCACACAGCAGAACACCTCGACACAAAGTCTGATTATTGAATAGACTCTTTCCCTTCCCTTGAAGAGGGCACAATGACCTGTTGACATTGTGCCTGCCGCGGTAATTATTACGTAGGAGTATCAGTCCCTCTTCTCTGTGCTACCCCGTAAGGGTTTTCGACTCGCTAACGACCGATTTGGGTTAATCTGTTTTTGAAATCGCATCTCTCCAACACGCTGACATGTATTCCCTTGACATACCCCATTCTTGCAGTGTGGGATAGGCAATTCACAGAAGCCCTTTTCTGTCATATTGTCATGGATGATTAACCATAAAAGAGATAAGGTGTGTCATTTTGTCAGCAATAAAGGAATGGCACAAGGATTGCAGAATAGAAAGTGTCTGCGGACGCAAGGAGCCGCGGACAGAAAACAAAAACGGTCGGTCAACCGACCACAAACAAAGTTAATAACAATAAAAAATATAGGAGATTAAAGCTATGTTACTCGCAACAAGAAATCAAAACTTCATGCCTTCGTTATTCAACGAATTGCTGAATTGGAACAATTGGAACTACGGAACGTGCGACGAGCACACGCCAATGCCCAAGATGAATGTTAGCGAAAGCGAAAAGAACTACGAATTGGAACTTTCGGTGCCCGGCCTCACAAAAGAGGACTTAAGCTTGAGCATCGACAGCGACAACAACCTCGTAATCGAAATGGTGAAAAAAGAGGAGAAAAAAGACGAGAAGAAAGACCGCCACTACCTCCGCCATGAGTTCAGCACTCTGCAGTTCAAACAGATGTTCGGTCTGCCCGAGAACGTAAAGAAGGATGCTATCAGCGCCAAGGTGGAACACGGAATCCTGTCCGTCACACTGCCCAAATTCACCGACGAAGAGAAGCAATCCATGTCGCAAAGAATCCAGATTCAGTAAGTAGGCAAAGGTTTGCCAAAGTCCTTATGCGGGACGGTCACCGGGCCGCCCCGCATATTTTTTTTGTATTTCCCAATTTTTTTCGTATCTTTGCATTTTCGAATAATAGCAACTTATGAATCAGATAAGTCATATCAACCCCGAAGATATTACTCCAAAACACATTGACATCCAAAAAGTTTTGGGAAACAAGAATGTCAAGTTGCCTCATTGGGCCGTGCGACTTTTGGAGCGGTTGCTGCATCTGGACAGAATCAATTCGGGCATTTACCGTCACCGTGACAAGTTTGGACTAGACTTTGTGCACTCTTTTCTGGAGGGCAAGGAGCCAGGAGACCTGAACGCCTCCATTGAGGTGGTGAACCCCGAGAACATCCCCACAGAGGGATATCCAATTGTAGCCGGCAACCACCCATTAGGAGGCCCCGACGGATTGGCACTGATGGCTGCCGTAGGACGCTACAGGAAGGACATCCAGTTTCCTGTTAATGATTTTCTGCTCTACCTGCCAGGGTTGGCGCCGCTGTTTGTCCCCATCGACAAGGTGAACCGCAACACAGCCAATGTGGCCGCATTGGAGGAGGCTTTTGCAGGAGAGAACTGCCTGCTTTATTTCCCCGCAGGAATATGCTCGCGCAAACAAAAAGGAGGCGAAATACGCGACTTGGAATGGAAACCGACTTTTATCAAAAAGGCAGTCAAATATCACCGCGACATCGTACCTTTCTATTTCGACGCAAGAAACCGCAAACGATTCTACAATATTGCCCGCATGAGAGAGCGTCTGGGCATTAAATTCAACTTTGAGATGGCTCTGCTGCCTGGCGAGATGTTTGCCCAAGAGGGCAAAACAATGCGTTTCGTAATCGGCAAGCCTATCCCCTACACCACTTTCGACAACCGACACAGTGCAAAGGAATGGGCCGCTATAGTCAAAGAGCATTGTTATCGTCTGAAGGACAATCCCGAAGCCGTTTTTGATACCGAAAAGCAATAGGAGCAAAAAAATTAGCTTCCACATAATTAATCAATTCTCAAACCCCAATTCTCAGAATAGACTATGGACATCGATACATCTTACATCATCCCACGGGTGCCACGCGACCTTATCAAGGCCGAATTGAAACACAAGAATTTCCTCCGCAAGACAAACAGCGGAAACAAAGAGATATATATCACCACTGCCCATCTGTCGCCCAACATTATGCGCGAGATTGGCCGACTGAGGGAGCTCAGTTTCGCTCTCGACGGCGGCGGGACCGGCAAGGATTGCGATATTGACGAGTTTGACACCCTGCCGGAGCCTTACTGCTTCAAACAGTTGTTTGTATGGAGTCCCGAGGACGATGAGATTGTAGGGGGATACCGCTTTATCCACGGCAGCAACATGATGCGGCGGGAAGACGGCTCTATTGCCACACCCACCTCTGAACTGTTCCAATATTCGGATAACTTTATTGAGAATTACCTACCTTACACCGTGGAATTGGGACGCGCTTTTGTGCAACCCGAATTCCAACCCGGGAACAACTTGCGCAAGGGGCTTTATTCGCTTGACAACCTGTGGGACGGACTGGGTGCCATAGCCTTGGAGATTCCGGAGACACTTTATTTCTTTGGCAAGATTACGATGTATCCACAGATGAACCGTCGGGCAAAGGACTTAATTCTCTATTTCTACCAAAAACATTTCCCCGACCCGGAGGGTCTTGTGTGGCCAGGTACACCGCTGAAAATCCAGTCCGACCTGAACGAGCTCAACGAACTCTTCAACGGACGGAACTACAAGGAGGACTATCAGATTTTGTTGCGCAGTGTACGCGCAATGGGTTGTACGGTACCCGCCATGATTAATGCCTACATGAACCTTACCCCCACCATGAGGTCTTTCGGCACGGCAATAAACACTGAATTCGGCAACACCGACGAGACAGGTATTCTTGTCAATCTGCGTGACCTCGCCCCCGAAAAACGGAAGCGGTACCTCGAATCGTATGATACGAAAAACCATGTTTTAGACCGTCTACGGCTGTTCCGTATCAATATGAAACAACTGCCGTGGTGGAAACGGATGGACGAAAACGAGCGTGCCGAACTGCGGCGACTGAAAAAATTAAAGGAAGCCGCCGAACGTGCCAATTCAAGCATCATCCGAAAGAAAAGAAAAAGGAGAACGAACAAACAGAAAAACAGCAAACAATAAACAAAAACAGGCAACCCTTCTATCCTTAAAACGTTTATGGAGATAAAAACAGCCACCTTTGTAGTCAGCAACAGCGACTACCGCAAATGCCCCGACACCGGACTCCCCGAATATGCATTTATCGGGCGCAGCAATGTGGGCAAGTCGTCGCTCATCAACATGCTCACCCAAAACAAAGGGTTGGCCAAGACCAGCGTCAGGCCCGGCAAAACCCAACTCATCAACCATTTCCTCATCAACAAGCAATGGTATCTGGTTGATTTACCCGGCTACGGATATGCACGCACTTCCAAAGTAACACGTGGCAAATGGCAAAAGATGATTTCTGACTATATGCTCAACCGGCAGAGCCTGATCAATGTCTTTGTATTGGTTGACTCGCGCATCCCGCCACAGCAGATAGACATTGATTTCATCAACTTCCTCGGCACTAACGGCATCCCCCTCACCATCGTCTATACCAAGACCGACAAACAGAAACAGCATGACATTGCCATGACCGTAAATGCTCTAAAGGACATACTCTCCCAGACGTGGGAGGAATTGCCAGAAATCATTATGACTTCCTCCGTCACCCGTTCCGGCCGCGACAAAATTCTCGACCGAATAGAGGAAATCAACTTTAACCTAAAAACAAATATTGAAGATGTTTAGCAAGAAATTCCTGCTGGCGGCCATCACGACGGCCTTGTGCTTGGCAACGGCGGCCCAAAATACCGACCGCCTTGACTTTGTTGTCCGCCATACCACACTTAAACCCGCAGTACGGCACGCATCGTTTGCCGTATGTGTGCACAACATCACCAAGGACAGCACCATCTACTCACGTAATGACGACCTCGCCATGGTGCCTGCTGCCATTAACAAGCTCTTCACCACCGCTGCCGCCTTTAGCCGACTGGGACCCAAGTTCTATTTCGAGAACTATCTCTATTACTCCGGCGACATTGACCGCCAAGGTACATTGCAAGGAGACCTTATTATTGTGGGGACAGGAGACCCCTTTTTCTGCTCTGACAGATTCCCGCACACCGACTCTACTTTTTACCGTTTGGCAGAAGCCATCCGCAAAAAGGGCATAAAGCGCATTAACGGTCACATCTATGCCGATACCAGCATTTTCGAGGGAGACATGATACACCCCTCTTGGCGCTGGGACGACATTGGCAATTGCTATGGTAGCGGTGCCTGCGGCATTAACTATAACGAAAACTCTGTGGACGTACATTTCCGCGCCGGCCGCCGCGTGGGAGACCCTGCAATTGTCACCAGTACACATCCTGAAATAACACTATCGAACCAAGTTGTAACAGGACCGCGCGATACGGTGTTCGACATTTGTTTCTTTGGTGCTCCAAACCAAGACAGTCGCCTCTGTCGCGGCATTATCCCTCTGGGTACTGCCGACACTCATTTCCGTGCCTCACTTCCCCAGCCCGCTCTCCATTTGGCCAATGATTTCACCAATTACCTCCGCAGTCACGGTATTGCCGTCACAGGGCAGCCCACCGTTCATTTCACCATGCCTAAACAATACCGGAAACTTTGCATCGACTCTGGCTTCAACCTCTTTATGACCACCGCTCTCACCACCCAAACCAACAACAACATTGCTGCCGAAAGCCTTTTCAAACTCATGGGGTATCTTCGCGACGGACACGGCACATTCTCTTCGGGAAGGCGATTTATGTATGAATATTTCCACGAACTGGACCTCAATACCTCTCAAATTAACATGGTAGACGGCAGTGGCCTTTCACGCGACAACCGTATTACGGCCTATTTTGTTTGTCAATTTCTCGATGCGGTGGCCCGACAGCCTTTCTTCTTCGACTTTGCCGGGGCTTTGGGCATCAGCAACCGAATACCCGAATACGACATTATCCCCCCAGTACCCGAGGATTGCTCGCTGCGTATCAAAAGCGGTGTAGCCTCGGGGGTGCGCAATTTTGTGGGCTACTTCACCAACGAGGATGACCAGGTCTTCAGTTTTGCCATACTATGTAACAACTACAGCTGCGACGACAGCACTATCGACCAGCTCATAAAGGGCATTATCGAAGAGATTATCCGGCTATAGCCATTCTATCACCAAGAAAAGTGGCTGACACTCCAGAAAGGTGCGTCAGCCACTTTTTATTTTGAGGATTCCAGTTCTTACTTCTTCACAACACGTTTAATAGTGGTGTCGCGAGAGGTAATAACGCGGACAAAGTATGCCCCTGAAGGCAACTGTCTCATGTCAA
Organism: Bacteroidales bacterium; assembly: GCA_017530105.1. Taxonomy (GTDB): domain Bacteria; phylum Bacteroidota; class Bacteroidia; order Bacteroidales; family P3; genus Colimorpha. The sequence goes on along the minus strand of JAFXMW010000064.1, from coordinate 31 downwards.
TTTGCTCTTTGTCTGTGGTAATGATACGGCG
>JAFXMW010000063.1 GCA_017530105.1 Bacteroidales bacterium | reverse complement strand
TTTTTTTCTTTTCCTTTCTTTCTTTAATAGTTGATTTTTAGTACAATAAGCCTCTTTTTAGGATAATCGGAAAAAACAGGGCAAAAAATCACTCGTGAATGATTAAACAGCTCTCGGGATAATCGTCGATGAGCATGGCCTGGGTGCGGACTGCATGGCTGCGCGAATCGGCCAACGACAGAATCACATGAACCTGATTATTCAATTGATTTCTACGGAATAAGGCCTTTTCCTGCAGATCTTTCGGCAAACGGCTGGCCTCGCGTTGTGCCGCCATCTGCGAGTTGACGATGCACAGCTCTATGTCATATAGCTTCCCTTGGTGTTCTTGTACGCTTGGTGTGCTCTCTTCGGGCTTCTTCGAGGGCTGGGTAATAGGGTCGGGGATGGTGTCGGGAGGCGTTTCCGAAGTGTCGGTGGCCTCTATCTCGGGTATCGGTTTCGGGCGTTTCTTTTTGGAACGTGGACTTGGAGGGTCGGTCTTGGCGGCACGGCTCTTCGAGTTGTCGGTGGGTGAGATGGGGTAAGGCGAAATGCGTTTTACACGGCTTCGGTCGCGGAAGGCGTAATAATCTGCCTCCTCCATGGCCAGCGTGTCTTGGCTTACCCACATGGCGTAGCCCGTCTCAGGGTCGAGGGTGGTGACAATCACCTTGCCCGAACCGTTGATGCCTATGGCGTGGACAGCTTGTTTGGTCATGTCCAGTATGCCTTTTTTGGGGCAACGGTCATTCACCCTCACCACCACTTTCTGGTTTGTTACCGGGTAGGTAACCAACAGGTAGGTGCCCATGGGAATGGTCTTATGGGCTGCTGTGTACTGATTTTGGCGGAAAATCTCTCCATTGGAGGTTTTGCGCCCCACAAACCTATCGGCATAATAAGTCCCAAGCATCACTGTCCCGTTGGGACGTGACTCATTTGTCTCCGACTCTTTGTCGGTGACTTTTTGTGCTTGTGCTGGCAACATAGCCAGAAATGCTATTATTATAGGTAGTACTCGTTTGATATGTATATAATTTTAATTTTGTTACCAATTAAGAGCATCGTGGTGGCTCACTGTGGGGTCAAACCATTTGCCCTGCAGGCGCAGTACCTGTTCAATAATGTCGCGCACACAGCCTTGCCCCCCACCATAGATTGATATGTAATCGCTGATTTCCTTTATTTCGGTAGCGGCGTCGGCCGGGCAGGCGGCCACAGCGCAATGGGTCATCAGTTCATAGTCGGGAATATCGTCGCCCATGCACACCACCTGCGATTCTGTCAGCCCGTTGTCCGAAAGAAAACGGCGGTAGCGTTCCATTTTGTTGGCGCATCCGGTGTAGCACTGGGTCACCCCCAACGAGGCCATGCGGTTGTCAATACTCAGCGAGGTCGCTCCCGATATGAGGGCAACGATATAGCCTTTCTTGACTGCATATTGTATGGCAAAACCGTCCTTGATGTTGCCGCAGCGTACCGTCTCGCGGTCGGCATACGTCCACACACTTCCGTCGGTCATCACGCCGTCGAAGTCAAAGACAAAGGCTTTTATGTCGTGTAGCTTCTCTTTATAATTTATCATTTGTTGTCAGTTTTGTGTATATAATATAAGGTCAGAGGCAGAGATGGCAGTTACTATTGTGCCACATAGTCCAGCAAGTCTTCATACACCGCGCGCCATCCTTTCCAGTCAAAGTCGTCGCTAAGGTTTTGATTGTGGAACACGCAGCAGAAAGTCCCTTCCACAGCCTTCACCTCGTCCACCAAGTTGTGTAGTTGCTGCTTGGTCTCCTCGGGGGTGATGCGCATGTGGGTGTGGAATGTGGTGTCCATGGCCATAAAGGGATGTATCATCAACGAGCTTTCCATGTCGCTGCTTAGGTCAAAGAAAGGCACGGTGGAACATGTGCCGTTGCGAAATCCGGGCAGTTCGGCAAATCCCATGGTGTAGTCGTGCATCACGCCCTGCCGCACCAGATTGCGATAGCCTTCGGGCAGGGTGAAACGCAGGAAATGGTAGCGGTTGCGTACAATAGGGCGGTGCAGGATGTCCGACAGCCGTTGGATTTCACGTCCCAGGCGTGCGGGCTCCTCGGCGGAGTAATACGACCCGTGAATACCCATCTTGGCATAGTCGCCCAGATGCTGCAGCAGCTGGCGGAAATCGGTGTGATGGGGCGAGGCGGGCTTGTCGAAGATGCCATAGTCGCCCATCAACGCAAAGAAGATGAGGTTGCCGTGGTGGGTCGATTTCTGGTTCAGGTTCAGGATATAGTCAAACGTGTCGTAAGGGTCGGCCTCTTTTCTGTTGAAAACCCTCAGCCGGCGCTTCACCTCCTCCATGTTGTGGCGGTGCAGGCCGTCGCGCAGGATGCCCATCACCGTACGGAAAATGCCCTTGTGCAGGTAGCAGTAGGCCGAGTCGATGTCGATGGTCTGTTCAAACCTGAAGATGCGGGGTTTGAATTGAATCTCGGGATAGCGTTGCACCAACAGGTCGCGCAGCATCAAGGCCCAGCGGTCCACCACAGCGGTCTGCAGGAACCCTTTTTTGATGGCCAGGCTTTCCGATGCCAGAAAACGTCCGTGGATGTCCTTGCGGTGGGGCAGATACTCCTCGTAGCGCGAGAGCATGTAGAAAATGGCGGCAAAGGGGTCGAAAGGCATGGCGGTGTTCTGTCCGTAAACGGGGAACAGGGCAGGCAACCCCTCGTGGGTGAAGCAGCGACAGTCTTGCTCCTCGATGGTGGTTTCGAACAGCAGACGGCACGACTTCAGATAGAGCGCATCGCAGTCGGCAACGGGCTTCGGAGCGTAGCACAGACGCGGCCCTTCGTGGGCGGCGAACGCCTCGCGGTCGGTGGTAATGGCGAAATCTGTTTGCAAAATATCCCTCATGACCACATTGATAGTGTAGCCAGCGCGGTTGGTCAGTTTCGGTACAAAAATCAGCAGCATAAATGTTGCTTTGAAAATGCAAAAGTACAACTATTTTTTTGTTTGATAAAAAAATGTTGCACTCAGACTCTGTTTTTTAACAGCTGTTTAACAGCTGGAAAGCACTCCGCAACCGCCCGCAATCCTAAGCCGCACACGCTGTCCGAGCATCAGGGCGTGGTTGTCGGTGCCTATGTGTCCGGCGGGGAGGCCGAAACCGACAGGAAAGCCGTATTCCGCCACCGCGTCGCGCACAATTTCCTCTGCCGTGCGCCCGAAAGGGACGGCATTGTCGTGCATGTCGCTCATGGCTCCCACCACCAGCCCCGCCAGCCCCGAAAGGTGGCCGCTCCGTTTCAGGTTCATCATCATGCGGTCGATGTGGTAAAGGTATTCGTCCAAATCCTCGATGAAGAGGATTTTGCCCTCGGTGTCGATGTCGCTGGCCGACCCGCACAGGCTGTACAATATCGACAGGTTGCCGCCCACCAGCTGCCCCTCGGCGGCTCCGTCGCGGCTCAGAGGGTGGGGCGGGAGGGTGTAGTTCAGGCTCTCGCCGAACAACAACCGCCGCAGCGACTCGGTCGAGGGGTGGCTCTTTCCGACGTTGTCGGCGGGGATGTCGATGGGCATGGTGGCGTGAAGGGTGGCAATGCCGCAGTGGCGGTGGATGTGGCTGTGCAGCACGGTGATGTCGCTATAGCCCACAACCCATTTGGGGCACTGGGCAAACCGGCCGAAGTCCAGCCTGTCCACTAAGCGCACCGTGCCGTATCCCCCCCGGGCGCAGACGATGGCTTTGATGCACGGGTCGTCGAGCAACTGCTGCAGCACGGCGGCGCGTGTCGTGTCGTCGCCGGCAAACTGGTGGCAGGCGTCAAACAGGTGGTCGGGCAGCACGGTTTCAAGCCCCCACGAATGGAAAAGCCTTACAGCGGGCTCCAACTCGGCGGCGGTGATTTTCCTTGCCGGCGCGGCGATGGCTATGCGGTCGCCCTTCTTCAAGAACGGTGGCACGATTGTCTCTCTCATATTGTTGTTTTCAATTGCTTTGCGGGGCATTGACCCCAACCAACGCGTTTCATACATAAACGCGCAGGCCCGTTTTTTATTGTGCCGGACGGCCCGTGTTTTCGATAGTTGTTTTACACTTTTTCATCGGTTGTTTTACACTTTAAAAGTGTAAAACAAGTGTAAAACAAGCGTGGAACGACGGCCGTTCAACCGTGTCATGGATGCGGGCAACGCTGCCCGGCAAAATGTTAATAATTTGGTAGTCTCGTTTTTTCTTCGTATCTTTGCAGCGTCGATTATTCTAAAAAAGAATATGAAACCATTTTAAAACAATAATTATCAATTTTTAAACCTTTTTTAATATGAACAACAAAAAGACAAAAACAGCAATTTTGGCGATGATTGCCTTGTCTTTCTTCTCTGTCAAGGTTTCCGCCCAGACTTTCACCACTTTGGGTGTCGGCATTAACCCGCCTGTAGGCACTCTGCATGTCCACACCGTCGAAGGGTACTATTGGGATTTGCCCTTAAGGGAAGGCACATTCGATTACTACAAGACCAACATCCACATCACCAATACGGCCACGGGTGCTGGCAACACCGACGGCTTTCTCATCGAACAGATGAACGGCGCCGTCACATTCCAGCAGTATGAGAACGACCCGGTTTATTTCTTCGGCTACGACGGCACCGGGTTCACCATCCTTCCCAACGGCCGTGTGGGCATAGGCACCGTCCAGCCCGAATGCAGGCTGCATGTGGATGGCAGTGCAAAAGTGGTGGAGCATATCACTTCAGGAAGCTATGCCAGTTTCTGCACCAACGGCCAGCCCCTCACCATTGGAATGGCTCACACGCAAGACCTCGGTTTCGGTTCCACCTACATCGGGTTCAACGCACAAAAA
>JAFXMW010000062.1 GCA_017530105.1 Bacteroidales bacterium | reverse complement strand
CCCCTCGGGAGCCGACGAGTCGATTGGCGTGACCATCACCACCGTGTCGCCCTCGCCAATCACATCGCCCAGCAGCGAGCGGTGCACGTAAGCCGTCTCGGGCAGCGCCTCGCGGATGCGGGCCGTCAACGGTTCGCGCAGCGCGGCGTCCTTCACCGTCAGCACGAAAATCTTTGTATCATAGTCAGCCTCCAGACGCTCCAGCAAGGCGGTGTCGGGCTTCAGGCGGTCGGCCTGCGAATAGATGAGCACGTATGGGATGCCGCGCTTGCGGCAGGTGTCCACCAGCATCACCTCCTCTGCCTCGAAGCGGTTGTCAGTAAAGAGAATCAATGCAAGGTCGGCCTGGGCCAGCATCTCAAGACTCTTGTCAATACGCATGCGGCCCACGGCGCCCTCGTCGTCGATGCCGGCGGTGTCGATCCACACCACAGGCCCCACACCGCCAATCTCCATGGTTTTCTTCACGGGGTCTGTAGTGGTGCCGGCCAAATCCGACACAATAGCTATCTGCTGCCCGGTGAGGAAATTCACCAGCGAGCTTTTGCCGTAGTTACGACGGCCGAAAATGCCAATATGGGGTTTCAATTCGTTTCCTTTCATGCCCCAATAACGCAACTGTGTCGCAATTATTGCCCTCAGCGACTTTTTCCGCCCCTCCCTCCGTCCCGGAGAAAAAAATATCTTCTTCCATCATATCAACGATACTTCAACGATACATCAACGATATTTCAACGATAGAATATCGTAGAAATAACGTTTAAATATCGTTTAAATATCGTCTAAAGAATGTCCTTTCAATGAATCAACAATGATTTTCGACACGGATGGGGAAAAAATAGTATCTTTGCAGCATGAAAAATATTTTTCCGGAAGTGTAATAAACGGGCGCACTTGTGCGTCTATTGGTTAAACAGGAGGACGGAGAAACAAACGGCCGATGGATATAAAGGAGTACAACCTCATAGTAGACAAATACAGCGACGACCTGTTCCGCTTTGCCCTGCGCTACACGGGCGATGAGGACGAGAGCAACGATGCCGTGCAGGACTGTTTTGTCACCCTATGGGAACACCACTGGGAAGTGGGGGCAGACGGCGCCAAAGGCTATTTGATGCGAGTGCTGTACCGACGATTGGTGGACAGATACCGGCAACGGAAAAAACTAACCGGAGAGGAGATGATTCCTGGCGAGAGCTACAGTCCTCATAACGACTATGAGCTGCACGACAGCATAGAGAAGATGCTGACTACATTGCCGGACACACAGAGGATGCTGTTGCTGATGCACGACTTGGAGGGATACAGCTACAAAGAGATGGCCGAGATGACGGGACTGAGCGAGCAACAGGTTGCGACCTACCTGTACCGGGCAAGGGTGAAGGCTCGGAAATATTTGACTGAGAACAGATAGAAACGATAGATTTTATAAATTTTATAGACAATGAAGATGATTACCACTGATAATTATGAGGCCTTGCTGCTGCAATACCACGAGGGACTGCTGGACGAAGGGCAGCAGAGGGAGGTGGAGACGTTTCTCCGCGAACATCCCGACATCGAGCAGGAATACAGGCAGTATTACAGCAACGAGCCGATAGTGACGCCTCCCGAGGTCCAATACCAATACAAAGATGCGTTGAAACGACACCCCGTCCGCGCCCTTGTCTGGTGGCGATGGGGTGCTGCAGCCTGTATTGCCGCGATTTTTGCTACTGCCGTACTGTTGCGGAGTCCGTCGCAGACGGGAATCGGCACCGTATCAACCCCGACGGGATATATTGCCTCTGCCGAACCGGCAACCGCCAATGAACCAACCGAGAGCGATAGTCCATCCGTCCAACCCCGTGTCGTTGCACACCCCATAGCGCAGATGAAACGGCATGCCATAAACGAAACTTTGACCACAGAGCCAGCGTCCCTGCCGGCAGAAGCCGTGCCCGTGGAGCATCTGGAACCCGCAACGTCAGCACAGCCACAACTATGCGAGAGCAACAAGCTGGTGGTGTATGGCTGCCGTGTCGAGAACAGGCAAGACCTTGTTGCAAGCCCCGAGAACAAAGAGACATGCCACAATCTGGCCTGCCGCCTTATTGCCACAGGACAGAAAATAGGAATGCTCTGATGGAGGAATTGAGAATTGAAAATTGAGAATTAAGAATGATATTTTATTCAACCCATTAAGGATTAAACAATATGAGGGAAATATTCAACATGGTTATTGTCTGTCTGGTTGTGGCAGGGTGCGCAAAGGAAGCTCCCGAGCCGACTTTGCGTGAATTGGGCATTGTTTGGGCACCCGAAGCAACAGCGGCACAACGGGAGTCGATACGCCAAATGGCCGAAGACCTTGTGGAGGTGGAGGGTGGCGCTTTTTACATGGGGGTGCAGTTCACTTTCCCTTCAATGCCGGGATTTGATTCTACCACATGGACAGAACAGACGCCGGTGCATCAGGTCACCATCAGCGGTTTTAGGCTGGGACGCTACGAGATAAGCCGCAAGCAGTGGT
>JAFXMW010000061.1 GCA_017530105.1 Bacteroidales bacterium | reverse complement strand
ATTGTGGTGTCGTTCACGAAGAGAGTGAGACGATATGTAGGGGGGTCGGCCACCCACTGGAACAGGGCTGTAAAGAGGGTGTCAGAGACGACAACAACCATACGAGGATTGTCGGTCGAATTGGTGTCGTCCCAACCAATGAACTGCCAGTACCCGCCCTCGGCCGCAGTATCGGGCAGATGGAATCCAATCTCCACAGTGTCGCCATGGGCGTAGCGACCACTACCGTATGTCGCGGCAGTGCCGTCGGGGTTTGTGGTCACGGAGACTTGATGCCACACGGTGTCAGGCGCAAAGAAGGCGGTGAGGCTGATGTCGTTGTGAAGGACAATTGTGCGGGCTGCATCGGTCACGCTGTCGCTCCATTGGACGAAATGGTAGCCCTCGTTGGGTATGGCGGTGATGGTGACCAGGGTTCCGTCAAGATAGGTTCCATCGCCATCGACGCTGCCCATTGTGGTGTCGTTCACGACGAGAGTGAGACGATATGTAGGGAGGTCGGCCACGGTGATGTTGTCGATATGGCAATTGACTGTCCCGTGGCAGGTGAAGGCGATGGAGAAAAGCGAAGAGTCGACAGTGAAAACATAGTGGGTTGACGAGTCGCTTATCTCGGTCAGCGGGATGAATGTGTTGGTGTCGGCAACGTCGGTCATGATTCCGACAGTGACGTGTCCGTTTTGCAGATAGGCATCGAATTCGACGCGCGACGTTGTCTCGCCCGCCCTGAGCATAGGTGTGCAGATGAAGTTGGTCATGTTGGTGTCGACCGGATTGCTATGGGTGACATCGTAGATGCGCAAGGTGTTGGATGCGTTGTAATTACCTATATAGGCAATAGTGGTGGCTACTGCGACGTTGAGCGGTCGGAAGATATAGGACCAACAGGGTATGGGTGATGACGTGTCTTCAAAGTCCTCGCTCCAAGGGAGTGGCTGCGGGGGACATAGCGTAGTGAAGGTGACTGTGGTGGCCTCGGAAGTGTCGCCTGCACTGCATATCTCGCGAACGGCAAAGGTGTAGCCATTGCTGGGGAGAAGACCGCCCACGGTGTATGTAGGGCTGGAAGTGATGGCAAGTAGTGTATCGCCTAAGTATACCGCCCACTGGTTGCCGTTCCCTACAGGAGGCCAAACAAGGCGTGCAGAAGTGTCGGTGAGGTGGCTGACGGTGATATGGTGCACTGCGTAGCAAACAAACGGCTCAATAGTTACCTCCCGGAGGCGTGCGTATGGAGTGTTGGCAATGAACAAGAGATGGTTATCGCTACCCGTAAAGCTGCCGAGCGATACGACATGCTCCTCCACATCGGAAGAAGAAAGCATTAACGAATCAATCCAAACAGCATAGTTGCCCCAGGAGTTGCCAATGCCTACCTTGACGACGGGATGGTAAATGGGGCTACCGGTGATTTTGAAACGCACCTGCATCTGAGCAAGATTGCCGTTGATGGCAGGCGAGACAATGGGCCACGTGGTCAAGGAGAGATCGACTCCGTAGTTTGCGCTGGGCGGATAGTTGCGGAGATCCCAGCAGGGGGCAGCGTTGGTCAGGAAGTTTTGGTAATACGGCACATTAACCGCCCCGCAGAGGGTGGCCGTTGTCACCACATCGCTGTATATATCGCTGTATATGATATTGCTGTCGCTGCACACCGAGCCGACACGTACCTGATAGCGTGTGCTGGCGTTGAGACCCATGATGGTGAACGTAGTGGTGGCAACACTGTCAACTATTATCCAAGTACTGTCGCGTTCCTCGCGGTATTCCACGCGCCACAGGCTCTCGCTGCCGCGCTGTGTCCAAGCGACAGTGAGGCTGTTGGTGTCGGGTTCCACACTGATAACTGGATACAGGCATCGGTCGGTAGCACAGTGGCCAAGCAACTGTATGTCGGGAATGTTGTTGCTACTCAATACGGCGAAACCCAGTGTATAAGGGTTGACGTTGACGCCTTGCCATTCGTTGTAGTAGATGATGCTGCCAATTTCGGAGTGGTGCGCACCGAAATATATGGGGCTGAAACCCGCTCTGTTAGTATTGTCATCGATAGTGACAATAAGATTGCTCACACCGTCAAGTGGCACGGGAGTGGAAAAGGGTATCTTAACCCATCCTCGTACGGCAGTGAACAAGTGGTTTTGCACTGCTAACGTGAGATTGGTGGCACTGACGGGTGAGGTGAGGGTAGTGTCGGTGGTCTGTCCGATATAGACATCGATGAGGCGGGTGAGGGGGTTAGGGTTATTGCTACCATAGCTATTGATGCGGAAGGCTATGCCATAGAGCGTATCAACCGAAGCGGCAAACACGGCGGGATAGAGCATCTGGCTATAACCATTGGGTTCGGTGTTCCGGATGGGATAGGAACTAATATTATCAATGTCTCCCTGCACTTCGGCACAGGGCAGCGGTTCAGGTGTGAAGGTGACACTGAACGGCTCGGAGGTGTCGCTGCCGCAGATGGTGCTGATATCGGCTCTGAACGTATGCCGCAGCGGCAGACCGTTGAGGATGGTGTCGGTCCCATGGGAGATGAATGTTGTTGTGTCGCCCGAGGTGGTGTCGTAGAGCGTGACCAGCGCCCCAAGTATGGGAAGATCGCTTTCGATGTCATACTCCCAGCTGAGCTCTGCCGAAGTGGCACTGAGTGCGGTAGCATCGACCGATAAGAGTCTGGCGCATGGTGTGGAAGGCTCGATAATGAGGTCGTCAATCAAGAGCGGTCTCGAATAGTTGTCGGGTCGGAAGGCAATGGCAAGCGGGCTGGTACCAAGACCGCGTGTGTTGAATCGGCACTCAGTCCATGAGCTGCTCGCTGCAAAGGTATCGATAGGGATGAAAGTGCTGGCATCCTCCGGGTAGGTCATGGCACCTACGATGAGGTTCGCTCCCTCCCTCGCATATCTCCTCTTCAATTGAAAAGTGACGAACAGATTATTGCCGGGAGCTTGAATAATGGGGGTTGCCATTTGACTTTCCGAATGACCCCACCATGAGATGGATAGTTCCTGCCCAGAGATTTCAGACGAAGTACCGTCGTTGGTCCAGCACGCTATGGAACTGTCTCCCTGACTGAAGTCGCAAAAGTATGGCAAATGGATAGCGCAGAGGGTGTCAACAAATACCTCTAAATTGTCTATTGCCACACCCACTCTCGAAGTGGCATAGCTCCAGCGCAGTGCAATACGACCATCGGGGATGTTGGCTGAGGCGAAATTGACGGTGTCGCGCAGGTAGTTGCCCCTATGGTTGGGAATAGTGTGAACGGCGTAGAACAAGCTATCATACAGATACCCTACCGTTAGTGTGCCGCCGTTGGAATACTGGCTCCAATAGTCAAAGGCAATAGAGAGGTGCTGCAGACTGTCTGCAAACCGCGGCAGCACCACTTCGACTTGATTTCCATAGCCTGTAGAACCGCCGGTAAGGAGCAGGAGGGCATTGTCGGGAATACCGCTCAGATAATGGTAGCCGCCAGTGGTAATCACATGCGGGGCGTAGGCTGCATTGCTGCCATTCCAGTTGCGGGTCCAACAGCCGGGCAGAAAGCCTGCAGTCGATGAGGACACGGCAGTCACCCCTTCAAAGTCTTCGTAATAAGGCAATGCCATCGCACTGCAGTCAACCCTTATCACCCATATAGCGGTATCGGCACCGAAGTAGTTGCTCACCATCAAGGTGACGGTGTCGATGCCACCGGTGCTATATACCTGTTGGAAGAGATAGCCGACAGCGCTATCGCCCGTCAGCGACGAGTGCCAACTTACGCTCAGCCCATACTGCGAGCAGTCGTTAAGAACGGCTGTCAACAATAGCGTGTCGCCTGTTTCCACCAAGTCTGGGCCACTGATAGCCGCCAGTGGAAGAGGGTGGTTGACCACTTCCACCGTCAGCATAGCGGTGTCGGAACCGTAATCGTTGGTGGCGACAACGGTGAGGGTATCGGTACCAACGTTAGTATAGAAGAGTGTCACACTGTCGCCTGTCCCAATAACGGTTCCAATAGAGGAGTGCAAGCTATAGGCAAAGCCTTGTGGCGACCCCGCGGCAAGCGTGGCAACGACCGATAGGCTGTCGTAGGTGTATGCGGTATCCGGCAAGGCAATATCCAGTTGAGGGGCTGAGCGGTCGTAGTCCACACGGATGTTGTCTATCGAAAATTCGTAGCCCCAATTATAATTGAAAGCGAAGCGTATCTGCTCACCCAAATAATCATCGAGCAACACAGCGTGATAGTCGTCAATTGGTACATTCCCCACAAACAGTGTGTCTGTAAAGTCATCATAGTCTTTCCCACCTGTGGGTGATATTAATACCTTGACAGGTAAACTTGTAGAAGAGTAATTGGCGGGGTGGCTATACCACGAGAGCTGCAATCCGAGGGTGTCAGTCGGTAGGGTGATGAGTGGTGAGACAAGCATCGGGTGTAAACTTGCTGTACCGCCCGGATGGGCGGCATGATTTGTGTCGCTAAGGTTACTCAATATCCACCATCCGGGCCAACAGGGTATCTGATCGCCGTCCACACCTATGCCTTCAAAATCCTCAAAGAAAGGCACGCTGACACCCGGGCAGTTGCTCACCATCAGTCGCAACGCGGTGGACGAGGTGGTGGTGTCGAAGATGTTGGCGATGGTGGCCGTCAGGGTATCTATTCCTTCGATGGTATAAACCAACGGGATGTGGGCAGTTTCTGCTTCGGTACTCACTGTGACAGTGGTGTCCAACAACGCAGAGTGGAGGCTGTAGGCCATACCTGTGATGATGCAGTTATTGCGGGAAATCAGGTAGTCAACCGTGTCGCCCACCTCGGCTTTGTCAATTCTCCCCCAAAACACCTTGCCCTCTGCTGTAAATCCTGTTATGGATGGAGTGGTAATCATTTGCGAGCGTACCACTACCCATGCCGTGTCGCTGCCGTACGCATTGGTGGCAATCACGCTGACGGTGTCGGTGCCGTCCAGCAAGCCATACGTAAGGCGAAGGCTCCCCGTAGTGGTGGTCAGTGTGCTGTCGAGCAGCGTTGAGTGCCAGGTATAAGAAATCCCTGCCCTATTTCCCTCGTTAAGGGTGGCGGTAAAGGTGGCGGTGTCGCCGTAATAGTACCTGTTGGCGTCGGCTGCCACCGACACCACAGGCACCTCAGTGGTGCGGATAAGCACATCGTCGATATTGATATATTGGTCATGCACACTCACGGTGCGTATCAAATGGTGGGGATAACTGCGGAAGGCAATGTGGATATGCTGTCCTGCATAATCGGCCAAGCTGACGCTGAGAAGGTCGTCGAAGCCGAACCGAGAACGTCTCAAGTTGTCGGTATAAAGAACGGTGTAATTCGTCGTGTCGGTATAGTCGTTGTCGGTGGTTATCATCACGCTGTACCGTAGGTGGTCATACACGCCAATGTCCAAGGTGAGAAGCCAGGAGGGTTTCCAAAACAGGTGCGGCAGCAGGTTCGTGTCCGCTGGTAAGACTATCTCTTTTGAGATAATCCAGTTGCTCAATGTGTCATTTAGCACATTGAGGTACAAGTATCGGTTGCCCGACCATGTGGTTGTGTACCAATTGCTGCCCTGTGGCTTGTACCAGCATAACGCTTCGTCACTGAAGTCCTCTATCCAAGGCAAGGAGGTGGCAGGGTTGCAGTCGCTAACCCTCACCGTTTTCGTCACCGTGTCTGCCCCGTAAGCGTTGGCAGCTACCACGGTCACCGTGTCTATACCTCCGAAGGGGTAATGGATGCCGATGGTATAATCTCCATTCACAACCCACGTGCTGTCCAAGAGGGTAGAATGCCATGTGACAGTCAGGCTGTCAGTGGAGCCACGCCGTAGCGCTGCACTGCACACTGTCGTCGAGTCGGTACTGCCCAGTGATGGCACCACTACCTGCCATAGTACAGGCAGGGTATCATAGTCTATCTTCACCCTGTTTACGAACGCCTGCAGTCCGGCCTCTTTGAATAGGCCTATTCTCACCGTCTGACCGGCATAGGGCTCAAGGTCGGCCACCTGCCACCATAGCTCGGATTGGCTGCGTGAATGCATGTCGGTGAACAATGTGTCGGAGAAAGAGGAAATGGCGGTGTCGGCTGTAGGGCTGAGTAGCACAGTCAAAGGTGATGCACATTCCACCCACAGCTTCATATTGTGCATCCCCGTGTCGGGAAGGCTGATGGGTTGCGACAGCATGTAGGCACCCGTGCTGGATGCATACATCACGTTTCGAAACTGGCGGTACGCATTATCCTCGTCGTGGAAAGCATAGGTCGTCTCCTTCTGCCACCCGCTTATCACCCAACAGTCATCCGTGTGAGCAAAGCCGTCCTCCCAGGGCAGGGCAGTGACGGGGTTGCAGTCCACTACATACACCACGGCGGTGACGGTGTCAGCCCCGTATACATTGGTTATCACCAAGGTGATAGTGTCAATCCCCGTCTCCGTATACACCACTGACCAGCCGCCTACAGCCGTCGAAGTCTGGTTCAACAGGCTGGAATGCCAAGAATACACCACGCCGCTGTCCACACCCTCAGACATGGTGGCAACATAGTTCACGCTGTCGCCCACATGGGCAATGGTGGGTGCTTGCAGTTCGGCAAGAGGACTTTGTTGCAGACGGAGCCTCACATTGTCCACCCAGGCATATCTGCCACCCATGCCCGTGAGGACAAAGTCCACTTTCACATACCCTCCACGCCAAGGGTCGAGGGACACATGCTGTCGGGTATAGGTTGCCACGTAGTCGTCGAGCGTTAGCAACGTCGTCCACCCCCCGCTGCTTACCGTGCCGTCGGCGGCACAAGGTGCAAGACGCACCTCCACACACGGGGCCACACCCGACTGCAGCTCCGACTTATAGTCCCAAGTGAGGACGATGCCGTCCGAATCGGGCAGGAGAAACACTGGAGACACCATGTGTTCGTTGTATGCGTATGGCGACGATGATGCCGAACCACCTCTCATGGCACCAGCACTCACCACACGTCCCCATTTCTTATTGGAAGCGGTGTAATGAGACAAATCCCAGCAGGCGGCGGAGGTCGTGGTCCCGAAGTCTTCGCTCCACGGCAGACGTATCACAGGACCGCAGCCTGTGGTGAACTGAAACTGGCGTGTGCGGTAGCTGGTACGGCCGCTGTCGCATACGCTTTGCACAATGCCATAATAGGTGGTGGTAGGGTCGAAGCCTCCACCAAGAAAGAAATAGCTATCCGCCATCGGCCAGATGGTGTCGATGCCTGCCGACGGTATCATCACCCGCAGGTCGGCCAGTCCCCCGTAGCTGTTTTGCAACCTGATGCCCGTAGGGTCTTGGTTGATGCTAGTTACGCTTGGCGGGTAGGGACATGCGGCGCTGTCGGGCGCAAGCATATACCAGCGTCCCCTTTCAGGCCACGATGCCACGGCATTTGTCAGCGTACAGGCCACATCTAAGCGCGACGCGGTGTGGGTGGCAAAATCAAAGAACACGACATCTTTGTCAGTAGTATTGCCCCGCGTTGCCGACACACCGTTCTGCGAAGTGCCAGGGTTGCCAGTACTGTCGCTTTCGCCATATACAATGCGCAGGGCACCCGTCTCAAACAGTTGCACCTGGTAACTGTAATACCCAGGATAGAGGTTGCTGGAGTACTCCTTCACCCTTGCCTCCACCACCAGCACGCGACTGCCACTGTCGCCCAGCAACGCCATGCGGGTATAGCAACTGTCGTCGTATCGGCCGCGCCGCCCGAATGGCTCAATCTTGGGGCCGTTGGAAATGTTCGACCCCAATGGTTGGTTGTAAGAGCCGGGAGACGCAATGCCCTGGCCAAGCTTGACGGTGCCGTTGGTATTGGCCGAGAACTGGGTATGGGTAGTAGCCCCCAGCGTAAAGGGAAACCCGATGTTGCACACATTCGAAATCCCCGTCGTTGTGTTGTTGCCGTCGATGATGGTAGAGTCCATCCCAGTGATGTCTATCCACAAAGTGGTGTCCACACCTGTGGTAAATCCCCACGTGTCGACAATCTTTTGAGCTTGCATCTCAGCACCCAGCAGCAAGCTAAGTGCCAGTACTGATAACATTCTTTTCAACATATCTATTCAATTTTCAATTTGCAAAAATACACTTTTTTTTTATATGAATACTTTTCCAATACAAATAAACATTCAATTTGCCCCATTAGAGCCATTTTCTAAACGAAAAGTGACAGAAGAGGATTTTTTTTCTTTTTTTTTCTACAGAAATGGATTGCTTTATACAGGTACCCTGCAACCCTTTTTTCCTTTCACACGACATCTTTTTTGTCTCGTCATTATTAAGTAATAGTAAAAAAGGAGGGCATCACGGCCAAGGGAACAGCGGCTTCCAGATGGGCAAGAAGAACTGTTTGGTTAGTCGAGGCGGACACCTTCTTGACGCGCCTTACCGACAAGTTCATCGGCATTCAGCTTACCCGGAACGTTTCTTCCAGCTAAAGAAGTGCATTTATTTATTGCTGAGTTGTTAGTAATTTGAAAAAATAGTGTAACTTTGCAGTCTCAAACACGTGTTGTTCGAGGTTTATAACTGATTATAGATTAATATTATATATAGATATGAGAAAATTGGCAGTGGTGGCTTTTGGCGGCAATGCGCTGTTGCGTAGCGGCCAAAAGGGCACTTATCAAGAACAAATAGAGAATGTGGAACAGACTTGCGAGTCGCTGTACAATCTGCTGAAGCGCAACTATAACATCGTCATCGGGCACGGCAACGGCCCCCAGGTGGGCAATGTGATGCTGCAGCACGAGGAGGGCAAGCGCGCCGGTATTGAGGCCATGCCGATGGATTTCTGCGTGGCCGAGACCCAGGGCTCCATCGCCTACCTCATCGAGATGGGTCTGCGCAACGTTATGGCCCGCCACGACATCCAACGCGATGTGGTGACGCTGGTGACCCAGGTGGCCGTGAACCAGTTCGACCCCATGTTCCAGAACCCCACCAAGCCCGTCGGCCCCTACTACACCAAGGAGCAGGCCGAAGAGCTGGCCAAGACCACCGGCGCCGTGTATAAGGAAGACCCAAAGGGTCGCGGCTGGCGCAAGGTGGTGGCTTCGCCTAAGCCCACCCGCATCAACAACATCAAGATTGTGCAGAAGCTGGCTCGTGCCGGTCATATCGTGGTGACCGTGGGCGGCGGCGGCATCCCCGTGGTGGAGGAGAGCGATTATGTGCGCGGCATCGAAGCCGTTATCGACAAAGACCTTGCCAGCGCCCTGTGCGCCGTGCAGATTGGCGCCGACGAGTTCTACATCCTCACCGACGTGCCCAAGGTGTACATCAACTTCCGCAAGGAGAACGAGCAGGCCCTCGACACCATCACCGTAGCCGAGGCCAAGAAACTGCTCGAGGAGGGTCACTTTGCCGAGGGCAGCATGGCCCCGAAGATTCGCGCCGCCATCATGTTCGTCGAGAATGGCGGCAAGGAGTGCATCATCACCGAGGCCGGTCAGCTGGACAACCCCAACTGCGGCACCCGCATCGTGCAGTAACAGTTTCAAATTACTTCGAATAATCAGAATAATCAGAATACTCCGATTACTCAGAATATTGCATAAT
>JAFXMW010000060.1 GCA_017530105.1 Bacteroidales bacterium | reverse complement strand
TGATACGCTAATCATTCTGGACGAAATACAAGAATTACAAAAGGGTTTGGCTTCATTGAAATATTTTTGTGAGAATGCCCCTGAATATCATGTATGTGTTGCTGGCTCGTTGCTTGGCATCACGCTGCGGCACGGTGAGTCGTTTCCTGTTGGGAAGGTCGATATGATAAGGATGTTCCCCATGTCGTTTACAGAGTTTCTTATTGCGCGAGGGAGGAATCTGGTGGCAGAGCAATTGCAGAAAAAAAACTGGTATATGTTGACAGGTCTGCATTTGTCACTCGTTCAAATGCTACGTGAGTACTATTTGGTCGGAGGAATGCCGGAAGTTGTAAAGACATATTTGAAAACAAATGACCCAAATTTGGTAAGAAAAGTCCAAAATAAGATTCTGATTGCGTATCGTAATGACATTGCCAAACATACCACAGATGAGGAGTCGAAACGTATAGGAATAGTGTGGCGTTCTATGCCATCACAGTTGTCGAAGGAAAACAAGAAGTTTATCTATGGAGTTGCCAAGAAAGGTGGCCGGGCAAAGGAGTTTGAGGTGGCAATACAATGGCTCATAGATGCGGGGCTCGTTATTAGAGTGGGTCGAGCGAGCAGTCCAACGATGCCATTGAAGGTGTATGAGGATTTATCAGCCTTCAAACTATATCTACTGGATGTTGGCCTGCTCGGAGCAATGGCAGAAGTTGACCCGGCAACCCTGATTCTTCCTAACGATATGAAAGAAGGTAAGGGCATGTTCACAGAAAATTTTGTCTGTACTCATCTTGCAGCGAGTATTGAGCAGTCCATTTTTTATTATAGCAAGGATAATAGTCCAATGGAGATTGATTTCATGATACAGCATGGAACTAATATAGTTCCTATAGAAGTAAAGTCAGAAGAAAATCTAAAATCAAAATCGTTGAGTGTGTTCCTCCAACAACATGAGAATATGCACGGTGTCCGCTTCTTGATGAGTCCGTACCGAGAGCAGGAGAGAATGACTAATGTGCCCCTTTATGGGGCAGGAGTGTACTTTGCAAACGACTAACGGGGGGTGGAGGTGCTGGTGTTGTTGTGTCGGGGAGTTCGGTTGTTCCTATCCAGACCTGGTGACTAAGGACTATTTTGGTTCAATATTGAAATCCACAAAAGTTGCTACATTCGTGGAGTTAAATCCACAAATGTTTAAACTTTTGTGGATTTCATTCCATAAAAGTTGTATCTTTGCATTGTTTTAAACCCAAATCGGTCATTAGGGTTTATGGCAGATTAGTATTTGTTTCGAGCAGATTGGCCGCATCGTTGGCGAAGACGTAGCGGGCTACGGCGAAATGGTTTTGTCGGCAAGATTCCGAAAGAAATGCCGCTATGGCATGAAAAGGAGATATTATCTGATAATTAGTATACTTCCCGTCCTAATGACCGATTTGGGTTTATCCTGCAAATTGACCCATTGGCGATTTTTATTTGTTAAAATTTGTCTCAAGCACCTTGATTCACGAAACCGCCAATAAACACTGGCATTTCGGAGGATTTTATCCTGCAATTTGACCTATAGACCAAGAATGGGGGTTGCACCCCCGTCTGTAATCTGACAGTCTTTCGGACTTACCGATTGTAGGGATGTTGTATGTTAGAGCGGGTTTGCAATTTGCAACCGGGTATATTTGAAAATAAAAAAAGCGAGATCTGTTGCAGGTCTCGCTTTGTATGGGAAGTGGGCGATTATTGCCGGATGAGGCTGTCCACGGGCCAGTTCTGATACCAGAGCTCGCAGGCGCCGTTGGGGTTCTCTTCGAGGAACACGCCTACGCTGCCGTTTTTCAGCAGGGTCATGGAAGAATAAACCGAGGGGCCGTTGAACAGCACCACAGGGTCTTGCCAAGTGACGCCCTCGTCATAACTCACAAAAATGCTCACGTCGCGGCGTTCCATCGAGTTGGGTATGCTGTGCAGGAGAATGTCGCGGCTGTCGCCACGGTCGGTGGCAGCCAGTCGGAGGATGTCGCCGTTGCAGGCGTTGGTTTTCATGCTCTCCCATCGTCCTTGGGTGCCCCAGCTCTTACCGCCGTCGGCGGAGTGGTTGTAGCCGCGTGCACCGTTCTGGCGCACGCTGATAAGTACCCGCCCGTCGGTCAGCTCCATCAGTTTGGCCTCGTCTCCGCCGCTGTAGGCGCGGTCGGACACCTGCCATGTGTGGCCGTTATCGTCGCTGTAGACCACAAAATTGTCTAATGTATTGTTGGCCTTGCGGCACATGGCAGCGGCAAACATAATGCGTCCGGCATGTGCTCCACGGGTCAGTCTCAGGCCGTTGCCCGAACCAAAGAACGAGGCCCTGTAGTTACGGCAAGCCGAATTGGAGGCCGAACTTCCCCACAACTGGGCAGTGATGTCCTCCGGCTCTGACCAGGTCTGTCCTCCGTCAGTGCTGCGGCACACATAGCTGCGTATAGGGTCGGACTCAGAGGAGGCGAAAAGGCCGTTCCCTCCCACAAACACACACACCACGTCGCCGTTCTCACACACCACCAGAGCCGCGTCGCCGAAGCCGTGTTTCATGCCTGAACCCTCGGCAATGGTGACGGGTTCGCTCCACGTGCGGCCGTTGTCGGTGCTGCGACGCGACACAATGTCGATGTCCTCGGGCAGGTCTTTCTCGTTGTATTTTCGGCGGTCGCAGGTGATAAGCAGTGTCCCGTCGGGCAGGCAGCAGATAGCCGGTATGCGCCAGTTGGTACTGCCATAGTCCCCTGGACGGAACAGGCATTGCTCATAGTACTTGATGGTGTCTACCACAGGCGGGTCGACAGGGCTCTCGGGCACAGGCTTCTCGCATCCCCAGGCAGCCAGCGGAAGGAGAAGCATCAACAGGATTCTCTTCATGTGTTTAATGGGTATTAATCAAAATAGGGTAGGCGATGGGGACGCAATCACTCCTCCTCTTCGGGGCGGAAGCGAATCACGTCGATAAGGCGCACGCCGTCCAACCAAACGGCAATGCATCCCACCACGCCTTCGCTGTCTCCCCAGTCCTCGATAGGCTGGAGGGTGATATCGTTCACTATCTCAAAATATTCGGGCTCAAAACGGAGGCTCTCGTCCAGCCCGTTCACCTCGTGGAACGAACTGAGGGTGTCCATCACCCACAACTTCACACTCTCCACGTCCTCAAACTCCGACATCTCCACAGCCTGCACCAGCGTGGCGTAGATGTTGGGAGCCACCTCGCGGGCCTCTTTCGAGAGGCGCATATTGCGGCTGCTCAATGCCAGCCCGTCGTCGGCGCGCACAATGGGGCAGGGCACCAACTCGATGGGGTATTGTATTTGCTCCAGCAGATTGCGGATGATGGCCACCTGTTGGAAGTCCTTCTCGCCGAAATAGGCGCGTGTGGGCTGTGCCAAGTCGAACAGGCGGCGCACCACCACGGCTACACCGCTGAAGTGGCCGGGACGGCGTGGCCCCTCCATCACCTCTTCCAGCGGTCCGAAATGGTACACAGTGTTGACGGGTTCGGGATACATCTCCTCCACCGTCGGCACAAAGGCGATGTCTGCCCCCGCCTCTGCCAGCAGTTTGCAGTCCTGCTCCACTGTGCGGGGATATTTGGCCAAGTCTTCCTTGTTGTTGAACTGTATGGGGTTGACAAACACACTCACCACCACCACATCGTTTTCGGCTCTTGCGCGGCGCACCAGCGACAGGTGTCCCTCGTGCAGGGCTCCCATTGTGGGCACCAAACCTATGCTTTTTTGTTCTTTCTTTGCTTGTTCGATGGCTGCTGTCAGGGCGGCCACAGTTGTTACAGTGTTCATTTTATATTAAGGATTATGAATTAAGAAATTAGGCTCTTCGAAATGGATTCTTACATGGCTCACTCTTCGTCCTTCACCTCCTCGTATGGGGTGAAACCATCCTCGTCGGTGTCCACATGGTAGTCGGGTGTTGCGGTGTCTGTAGGTTGGTATTTCGGCCTCCGCATCAACCTGTTGGGTATTTCCAACAGATAGTTGATGATGATGAGCAGCAGGCTGAACACCAAAGCGTTCAGAAACCCGTCCACATGGAAATTGCTAATCAATACCGATGCCAGCATAATAATCGCCGCATTGATGATAAGGAGAAAAAATCCCATGCTCACAATGGTGAACGGGAGTGTAAGGACAATCAAAATGGGGCGGAGGAAAGTGTTCAGCAGGGCAATCACCAGTGCTGTCAGCAAAGCCGTCCACACCGAATTGATGTGTACCCCTGGCAACAGATAGGCTGCCAGCACTGTGGCCAGCGTCATCACCACAAGCTGGGCAACAAATCCCCACGGTCCTGAATACAAATCTTTTCTGTCAGATAACACTATTTTCATTGTCGTAATGTTTTGTATTCAACATGCAAACTTAAAACAAGTCCTCCAGCATGGCGTCCCCCTCGGGCGTGCCCTTGCCACGGCGTATCAACTCCACGGCG
The DNA here is from genome assembly GCA_017530105.1 of Bacteroidales bacterium. Lineage (GTDB taxonomy): Bacteria > Bacteroidota > Bacteroidia > Bacteroidales > P3 > Colimorpha. The sequence continues at coordinate 2,091 of JAFXMW010000060.1, read as the reverse complement.
CCGCCGGCGCAATTCACCACCGTCGACGGCATGTCCTCGCCCAGTCCTCCGTCCACCACCATGTCCACACGGTGGCCCCAAGTCTCGTTAATCAACTCGGGGTCGGTAAGATACTCCGATTCAATCTCCTCGTCCACTCTTCTCACCGAAGTGCCAATCAGCGGAATGCCCACAGCCTCAACCACTGCCTGCAGGATGTTGTTTCCCGGCACCCTCACGCCGATAGTCTTGTTGGGGTTGAGATAATTGCGCGGCACATTGGTGTTGGCGTCCATAATAAAAGTGTACGGCCCGGGCAGGCAGCCCTTCAGCAGGCTGAACAAATCCTTGTCCATCGGCCTCACATATTCCGATGCCATGCTTAGCGAGCTGCAAAGCATTGAGTACTTGGCTTTCTTAAGCGAAAAACCCTTCAACTGCGCGATGGTCTCCACCGAGCGTTTAAACTCCATGCTGCATGTAAAGGCATACAGCGTATCTGTCGGCATCACCACAATGCCGCCCTCGCGCAGCAGGTCGGCAACACGCCGCACCTCGCGTTGATTGGGATTGTCGGTATATATTTTCGTTATCATATTGGCCTGCAAATTTACAAATTTTTTCGCACATACAAACAATAATCCGTCGTTTTTTGCGTATTAGTATGACTATGAAGAAAATTATTGCACCCCTTTTCCTTTTCACAATGCTGGCTGGATGCAACATGCTCCATTCTCAGAATGTGAATTTTAGCATGTACTTCAGTGATTCCACCCTGCGTCTCGATTACCACCGCGTAGGCAACCGCCAAGCCGACACTGTCCAGGTGCTCAACTGCGAGAAAATACCCCTCTGGGCGGGCTCCCTCACCCAGCTTTTAGACCCTTTCGACAACGGTGACTACCGTGTCGTCGTGCTCGACCCCGCTTCGGGCAGGCAACTCTACAGCCGTGGCTACAACTCTCTTTTCCGCGAATATCGCGACACCCCGCAAGGCAAGGACAGCATAGCCAGTTTCGAGGAAGTGGTGCGCCTGCCCTGGCCCAAGCGTACGGTCGACATTTGCTTTCAGCGCCGTGGCTCCGACCAAAAGATGCATACCCAGTGTACCTACCGCTTCGACCCCGACTCCGCCATGACTCAACTCCGTCGCCGCTCTGTGGTTCGTGCCTATCCCGATCCGATTGAACTTCAAAACAATGGCAACTCACACAAGAAAATCGATGTCGTCATAGTGCCCGAAGGCTACGGCCCTGCCGACAGCCTCAAGATGATTCGCGACATGCACACATTCTGCGACTACCTGCTGGGGCAAGAGCCCTTCCGTTCGCGGCGCAGCGATTTCAACGTCTGGGGTGTCCCCCTCATGGGGAAGGCCTCCGGCATCACCGACCCCGGCAAGGGCATACAAGTCAACAGCCTTGTCGGCTCCTCCTACAACACTTTCGGTGCCGACCGATACTTGATGACCATGCGTCTCTTCCAACTCCACGACGTCATCAACTGGACCCCCTGCGACCATATCATCATCATGGCCAACAGCACCACCTACGGCGGCGGCGCCATCTACAATTTCTATGCCATGAGTTCACTCAACGAGATGGCCTACGTGGTCCTCCCTCACGAGTTGGGACACTCCATCGGCGGCCTTGCCGACGAATATGTCGATGAAAACCTCAGCTACGGCGACATGCACACCCTGGAACAAGAGCCCGTAGAACCCAACATCACCACCCTTGTCAATTTCGCCTCCAAATGGCAGTCCATGCTCCCCAAAGGCACCCCAGTGCCCAGTCCCTTAGACCACTCTGTCCGCCGCAACGAGAATGGGCCGTTGGGCGTTTACGAAGGGGCTGGCTACCACGCCAAAGGCATCTACCGCCCCGCAATGCACTGTATGATGCGCGACTACGCCCCCTTCTGCCCCGTGTGTTCACGCCGTTTGAACGAGGTGTTCGACCTCTACGTCAAGTAGGCCGTTTCCCTTTTCCGTCTGCGGCCGCATCCCCGTCGCGCTGCACCCTTTTTGTTCATCCCTCCTTTCACCGCTAAAAATCTGATATTTATCTATCACATATATATCACTTATATATCATATATATATCACATATA
>JAFXMW010000059.1 GCA_017530105.1 Bacteroidales bacterium | reverse complement strand
CGTGTGGTGACGCGGTAGACGCTGTCGAAGCCGGCAAACCAGACATGGATGTCCCAAGCGGTTTCGGTGCCGATGACATTCCAGTCGAGGGTGGCGGTGGTGTTGGTGACGGAGATGGCGTGGAGGCTGTCGGGAGTGAGGCAGGGCAGGCTGTCGGTGAGGAAGCCGTCCTCGACCCATTCGCTATAGCCCATGCTGTCGGCGTTGCAGTCCTGACGGATACGGAAGGTGTAGTTGGTGGCGGGTTGCAGTCCGGTGAAGGTGTAGGTGTTGCCTGTGACAGCGATGTCGGTGGCAGGCCAGTCGGACGCAATGCTCTCCTTGACGTTGACCTCGTAGGATGTGCCTTCACCCATCCACGTAACGGTGGCGGAATGATAGTTTTTCACCACCGAAGTGACGACGGGTATGCGGCAAGACTGTCCAGTACAAGAGACAAGCTGCATGACGGGACGCCAAGAGGCAGTACTCATGTTGCCCGAGAATGAGGAAGGACTCGTTACGCTGGGATTGTCGCTGTCGGAATAGTAGTAGATGGTCTTGCTACCGGAGCAGGGTTCGGATTTGAAGACATATGAACTACCATCGTATACACCGCTATTGTCGTCGACAATGACCAGCAGGTTGCTGGTGCCGTCGTAGTGATAGAGGGTGTCGAGCGGGAAGAAGTTCCATCCCTGCGAACAGTTGAGAGGACCAACATAGACTCGAACCGCAGTGGCGGGGTTGAGAGGCACCATAGAGGAGGTGCTGCTGAAAGTACTCAGTGTGGTGGGCTGGAAATAGATGGTGCAGTTGGTTTTATCGGTTGAGGGTGATGAATAGTTGTAGTAGTAACCGATGTACTCGATGTCCATGGCACCGCCTATTTCGGCACTGTCGATGATGGTTTCGGTGAGGGTGTAATTATAGAAATTATTTACAGGCGAATAGTAAGTAGAACCTGTGGAGCCTGATGAACCAATAGAGAAGATTTCACTGTTGTCGCACATGGCAGTGGTGAGGGTGGTGGGGATATACCAGGCAGAGGTGTCGCCCACGGTGCAGATGGAACGGATGTAGAAGTCGTAGTTGCTTAATGTGTCGAGGCCGGTAACAGTGATGGGGTGGCTATAGACATTGAGTGTGGTTCCTGCCGTGGAGCCGCGGGTGAAACCAGAGGGGCCGTATTCGACCTGCCATTGTGTGGCCGGGGTGATATCAACCCAGTCAACCGTAATGCTGGTGGTGGTCACGCCGGTGGAGAACACATTGTGCGGAGGGATGCATGTGGGGGCATAATCGATTGTGAAGTCGTCGACGTATGCATACCATGAGGCAGTAGAACGGTCGGCCTTGACGGCGATGTAGCGACCGGTGCCAGTGTAGGTGTTTAGAGGAGCCTCAACCGGCATCCATGTGGTGCCAAGTGAAACCGGGACGGTGTCCACTCCCACAAAGGAGCTGATGTCGTCGGGATCAGTCATGACACCTATCACGAATATGGGGGTGTAAGAGGCCGTGGAAGCACGGGCCCAGAAGGTGAGTTGCAGGCTATCGATGCTGATGGAGGAGTCGAGTTCGGGCAGAACAATGCACTGGTAGTCGCCGTAGGTGGTTGTCGTGGTGTTGTTGTACCAGTTGAGGCCGTGACTGCCGCCGGGGGTGTGGTTGTAGGTACTGCCGCCTACGTATGGGTAGCCGCCATAACTGGTACCGTTGTTGAGGTGGTGCCAGCAGACAATGAAACTAGAATTGGTGGAACTGGAACCTGTGGGGTAAGCGTCAAGGTTGTCGCTCCAAGGCAACATAGTGACGGGGCCGCATTCTGTGCGGAAATATTTCAAATCGTAGTAGGTGGTATCGGAGCAGGACGAGCCAACGCGAACTTCATAACGGGTGTTGCCGCTAAGGCCGGTGAGGGTATAGGACTGGCTGGTGTAGGCGGTGTCGACGACAGTCCAAGAGGTGGTGCCGGACAGACGATATTCGATGGTCCAAGAGGTCTCAGTATGTCCGGGAATCCATGAGATGGATGCCGTGGTGGTGCTGACGCTGTCAACAGCGACTGCGGGTGCAGCACAGGTGGCGGAAGAGATGCAGTCGCCTTGACCGCCGTTACCACCAGTGGTAAGACGCATGTTGGAACGCCATACCGAGGTGCCGGCAGAGGCTGAACCCATGGCAATTTCGTCGTAGGGAGTGTTGTCGTTGTAGACACGGTGGGAAGTCGATTGTGATTTGGATTCATAGTAGAAGTTGGCCGACGTTTCAGTGGTACCGCTGTTTTTCACGATGGCCACAATTAAGTTGCTGGTGCCGTTGTATGCGAATGTGCCATGGTTGAATTCGAAATGGTTCCAACCCGATGTGGAGCAGTTGAGGTCGCCTATATAGACCAGTTGCAGGTCGGCCACAGGAGCAAAGTCGTTGCAGACGGTCATAGTGGTATGGCACATGTAAATAGAGCAGTTGGTGGTATTGACCATCGGGGTGGTGCCGGCATACTGGAAGTCGATGCCACTGAAATTTGCAGCACCGCTGTTGATTTCGGAGGCGAGAATCAGATGGTTGCAGTAGCTGTAGTTATTGCCGCCGTTAACAGGCATTACATTGGTGGTGTTGGTTCCGGGAGTACCGACAATGTAGGTTGCTTCGGGACTGGAACTGCCGCTGCCGCCACCAGTGGTATCCCATTCCAGACAAGGCAGGGCACGGGTGTAGAAGTTCCGGGTGTATACAGTTCCTGTTGAACTGCCGCATTGTGCAGATATTGAGATGGTGTAGGCAGTGTCGGGGGTGAGGCCGGAAAGAACAATGGAATTGGCTGCGGTGTTGATGGTGGTGGCTCCTACCAAGGAGTCGGCAGCATAGCCGTAGCGGATGGTGTAGCTTGCCGGAGCAAAGCCTAAGAGAGTGTCGTATTCCCACGATATGCGGGCATTGGAGACAGTGGACTGGATTGTGACGTTGTCGATATCAGGGCAGGTGGGCATTGGCTCAAGGGTGAAGTCGTCGACGTAGGCATACCATGTTGCTGTGGAACGGGTGGCTCGCAATGCGACATACCGGCCGTTGCCGTTATAGGTTCCGAGCGGAACGGTATACTCGTTCCATGCGGTACTGTTGCCCACATTCACAGTGCTGATGGATGTAAAGGTGGTGGCGTCGGTGGGGTCTGTCATTACGCCGACCTCAAAGATGGGGCTGTAGGATGTGGAACTAGCACGGCTCCAGAAGCTGAACATCAGAGTGTTGATATTAAATTCATCGGTGTCGATGGCAGGGAGTACCACTATCTGGTAATCGCCATAAGTGCCGGTTGTAGTGGTGTTGTACCAATAGAGGCCTTTGCTGCCGGCGTAGGTGTGGTTGTAGGTGCTTCCGCCTACATATGGGTATCCGAAATAGGAGGTGCCGTTGTTGAGGCGTGTCAGGCAAGGTGCAAAAGAGATATTGGTGTTGGAGCCGATTTCGGCATCCTCGAAAGGATAGAAGTAGGGAAGTGAGGTGATAGCGGTGCACGCAGTGCGGAAGGAAATCTGTGAACTGCCGCCATCGCCGCCAATGCAGTTGGCGGTAACAATGACGGTGTATTCGGTATTGTCCATCAAACCTGTAAGCGTGATGGTGGTGTCGTATGCTGTCACGGTTATTGTACTGTCGGCAGGGTATCCGGTGGGCAGGTAACTAACAGTCCAGGAGGTTGCGGTGCCGGTTTCAATCCAGTTCAGGTCTACACTGCTTTCTGTGTAGTTTGTGGCAGTAAGGTCTTGCACGGCAGGACAGTCGGGAATAACATCGAGCATAATGTCGTCAATATAGAGGTAATTATATCCCGTAGTTGGCTGCGGAACCTTAAAGGCAATATAGCCGTGAGGACCAGTGTAATTGTTAAAGGATACAGTTTGCTCGGCATAAATGGTGGAGTTATTGGTGTAAAGAGTGTCGACAGGTGCAAAAGAGGCAGCATCGGTGGGATCACCCATGATGCCCACCACCACGAAAGAATTGTATGTAGTAGTGACAGAGCGCATCCAGAAAGTTAGTTGCAATTCGGACAAAGGCAGCTCGGTAGAATCGGTGGGAGGCATAATGGCTATCTGGTCGGAATATGTTCCGGCAGTGATGTAGGTATAGAAACGCATGGCGTTGGATCCGCTGCGAGAGTAGGTGGAGTTGTTGTAGACAATGGGGTATCCGCTATAAGAGGAGCTGGTGCCGGTATTGTGGTTTGTCCAGCATGGCGGCAGGTTGTTGTTGGCCACAGAGGTGGCAGTGATACCCGCTACGCCGTCGAAATCTTCGATAAAGGGCAGTGTGGTAATATTGCCGCAGGCTGTGCGGAGGTTGGCCACGGCAGTGTCGCTGGTTTCGGAGCCACAGTCGGCAATAATGTAGACGGTATACTCGGTGTTGACTCTTAAACCAGTGAGAGACGCTGCGGTATCGTAGGTTACTAACGACAAGGCACTGTCGATGGAAGTGTGGGAGGGGAAATAAATCACCTGCCAGGAAGTGGCATGGCCTGCCTCGTTCCAGCTCACATCGATACTGTTGTCTGTGGTGTTGCTGGCTGTGATGTTCTGTACTGGAGGACAGAAAGGCATCAGGTCGAGGGTAATATCGTCGATAAGCAGTGCATTGTAGCTTGTAGTGGGTTGGGATGCCCGGAAGGCGATGTAGCCGTGAGGACCATGGTAGAAGGAGAGTGGCACGGTATGCTCAACGTAGGTGGCAGAGGCGTTGGTGGGGATGTCCGCCACGGGAACAAAGGTATTGGCATCGGCAGGGTTGGTCATCACACCTACCTCGACATGGGAGTTGTATGTTGAGACGGTACGCATCCAGAAAGACACTTGCAACTCGGATATCGGGAACAGCGTAGAGTCAGTCGGAGGCATGACGGCTATCTGATCGGAGTAGGTTCCGGACGTGATGTAGGTATAGAAACGCATGGCGTTGCTGCCGCTATGAGCAGTTGAGGAACTATTATATACTATCGGATATCCGCTGTATGAGGTGCTGGTACCGGTATTGTGGTTCAACCAGCAGGGGGGCAGGTTGTTGAAAGATGCGGATGTGGAGGTGGTTCCAGCCACACTGTCGAAGTTCTCGGTATATGGCAGAGTGTTAAGATAGCCGCAGGAGGTGCGGAATGTGGTCACAACGGTATCGCTTGTTTCGTTTCCGCAGTCGGCTATTACCATTACTGTATAAGCTGTGTTGGTATACAATCCAGTGAGATTGATAGTGGTGTCGTAGGATACAGTTGATAGGGCTGTGTCAATGGAGGAGCCTGTGGGCATGTATACCACATACCAGGATTCGGCTGTACCCATTTCAGACCAGTGTACATCAATACTGTTTGGTGTGGGGTTGTCGGTTGCCAGGTTCATTACCGGCGGACATGAAGGCATGGGTTCGATGGTGATATCGTCAATGAGCAGGGCGTTGTAGCTTGATGTAGGTTGGGGAGCTTTGAAGGCAATGCAGCCATGCGGCCCGTTGTATCGAGAGAAGGGTACCGTATATTGCTCATAAGTGGTAGAGGCGTTGGTGGATATGGTTGCCACGGGCACAAAGGTGCTAGCATCGCCAGGATTGCTCATCACTCCTACAACTATATAGGACAAATAGGAAGTTGAGGTGGAACGCATCCAGAAGTTTACTTGAATGTCGGACAACGGGAACAGAGTGGAGTCGGTCAGAGGCAAGATGGCTATCTGATCGGAGTAGGTTCCAGCCGTGATATAGGTGTAGAAACGCATGGCGTTGTTACCGCTATGAGCAGTTGAGGAACTATTATATACTATCGGATATCCGCTGTATGAGGTGCTGGTACCGGTATTGTGGTTCAACCAGCACGGCGGCAGATTGTTTGTCGCCACGGATGTGGAGCTGGAACCGGATATATTGTCAAAATTCTCTGTGTAAGGCAAGGAGTCGAGTGGCAAGCAAAATGTACGAAAACTCTGTCTTTTCCACATGCTTGTGTCGGCTCCATCGCATAGTGCGGCTACGCTGATGGTATAGGGTGTGTTCGGGGTGAGGTCGTTATAGGTGATGGTGGTGGTATATACATCAGTTATGCTGACAGTGCCGCCGACGGTATCCAGTTTCACCGCCCATTGGGTTGCGGAACCGCTCTCTGACCACGTTACCACAACTGAGTTTTCAGATAAATTGGAAAGCGTCAGATTTACAGGTCTGGAGCAGGTGGATTTTTGGAAAATGATGTTGTCGATGGCTCCAGCGGGGTCATGAACAACACTTCCATCATTAGCCCAGGCAAACACCAAACGGTATGTACCGCTGGTGGGGAGATAAAACTCATCGGAGACATTCTGCCACGATGAAGAGAGGTTAAGTTTGGTGACGGATCCTGTCAGGCTGATACAACCGGTAGGAAAGGCGGCGCTTGACCATGAGGAGGTAGAGGTACCTCCCGTAGGGTCTTGGCCTGGAGTGAGTGTTAGCGAGGCGGGGGCAAGGAACACGCGGACGTAGTCGTAAGTGCTTTCGCCTTCGCATTTCCAGTCGTAGGAAAAGGCGTAGCTTCCAGAGTCGAGAGTGAATTCTTGGTAGGCATAGACAAACGTGATGTTGGCAGTGTAGGAGTTTGACGTGCCATTGTTGTTTGAAACATACAGGCTCTTTGTACCGCTGTTGTTTGTGGCGGAGCCGATAAACCATTGGTTGGTCTGGCTGCCGTTCATAAACACCCATCCGGTAGTGTCGGAGTCGTTGTCGAAGTTGCAGGTGTAGTTGAATACCTGCCCTTGTGTCACCCACGGGAGGAGAATCATTGCCGCAATGAGTAACAGCTTTTGTAGATGTTTTTGCATGACTAATTAAGTTTTGGTTAATATTATAATTTATTGTTTATCGCCTTATTTAATTTATTACAATGTCTTTACGTTGTTTTTGTTTTGCCAAAAGACAATACCAAAGATACTAATTTTTTTCTTTTCTGTATGTTTTTATCGACATTTTAACATTTCGATGGATGCAAAAGAGTCTGTTAAAAAAATTGGACAGCGCGGAACACAGCCCACTGATTGAGGAACCCACATCTTGTTCTCTCCCGTTTTTGCGGTTAGGTGATTTGGATCAGCTATCGGTCTGGGTGGCGGATTCTGCATCCTGCGACGGTATTATGCCAGAGGCATATGTTTTGCTCACAGGAATAACGGTACCGCTACCCCGTAGGCGAATCAGGAGTCCATCTTTCCCCTTGCTGACCAGCTTGATATTGTAGGCATTGACCAGATACTGGCGGTGGCAGCGGAAAAAGCCGTAGGGGCGCAGATATTCCTCCATATTCTTCATCGTGTTGCGGATGATTCGGCTTGAACCATGCCCCTCGTCAAGATAGTTTACGCTCACGTAATTGTCAGAGGTCTCGACATAGAGTACATCTTTCAAGGGCAAAGAGAAATCGAAATCGTTGGTCCGGTCGTAGAAACCTATCATCTCCGAAAAGATTTCTTCGGCCGTCAGGTGTGCCTGTTTGGTGAATTCCGGCAAATGGGTGGTCGGTTCTTCGGCACTGAGTCGGGTTGCTTGTTCGTTGTCGACATTCGGGGCGGTTTCCTCCTTTTGCTTCAAAGCCATCATCTCTTGGCGATACTTCTGGCGATACTTCACAACAAGTATAACCAAAGTCACCATCGTCATCGGTATGGCATACAGTTTCACAACGTCAACCGTCATTTGGAACAACAATTGTTCGGAATAGAACGACACTCCCGGGAACAGCGCCCTGGCTATCCCCCACCCTGCGGCCACACTGACTGCCATTTCCGCTACAATCCATATCAACGCCGCGTATACCGGACAGGCTTCCCTCGAACGCAAAAGGCCGGCCAACAACAGACGGCTCAGTACCACCACTGCGAAATTGGCAGACAGCAATATAAAGGAATAGTCGCGGTAGTCTATCTCGGCAGTCATCTCAATGCAGTAATAACTAATCGGATACTGCAGCCCCGCCAGAAAAAGGAAGACGACGGCAACGGCAAAATAAGAAAGAAGAAAGACAAAAACTCGGCGTCCTTTCCTAAGAAAATCATATATATCTAAACGCATAAGCATAACACCAAATATTACAAACCTGACACTTGATTATCTTTCTGATATCGCTTTAAAAACCCGCACCGTTGCGGTACGGTACGGGTTACACATAAACGTATGAAAAAAATAGTTTTTTACTAACGAATACGGCCAGGATAAACCTTCAAAGCCTCTTCGAGGCACTTGATGGCGGCCTTCAGGTCTTCAATGCAGAGGCAGTAGGTGATACGCACCTGGTGACGGCCGCGCTCGGGATTCTCGTAGAAACCGGTAGCAGGGGCCAGCATGACTGTGGAACCGTTATATGTGAAGTCGGTGAGAAGCCACTGGCAGAAGTGGTCGCTGTCGTCAATAGGCAGGTCCACCACGGTGTAGAAAGCACCCTTGGGCGTGGGGCAGAAACACCCGGGGATTTTGTTGATTCCTTCAACAATCACATTGCGGCGCGCAACATACTCGGCCTCCACCTTGTCGAAATACTCTTGCGGAGTGTCGATGGCAGCCTCGGCGAAGATTTGGCCGAAACTTGGGGGGGACAGACGTGCTTGAGCCAGACGCATGATGTAGGAGAACACCTCGCTGTTGCGGGTAATCAAACAACCCACACGTGCACCGCAGGCGCTGTAACGTTTCGACACTGAGTCGAAAAGAATAACATTGTTTTCGCAACCGGGGAGGTTGAGAACGCTGAAATGTTTCTCTCCATCGTAGCAGAACTCGCGGTAGACCTCATCGGCAAAGAGATAGAGGTCGTACTTTTTGCACAGGGCTCCAACAGCATAAAGGTCTTTCTCGGAATAGAGGTAACCCGTGGGGTTGTTGGGGTTACAAATCATAATGGCCTTGGTGCGCGGAGTGATGACCTTTTCGAATTCTTCAACGGGGGGGAGGGCAAAGCCTGTGCGGATGTCACTGGGGATGGTGACAATCTTTGCATCGCACAGTTTTGCAAAGGTGTTGTAGTTTGTATAATAGGGCTCGGGGATGATGATTTCATCTCCGGGATTGAGACAAACGGTGAAAGCCATCTGTAAGGCCTCGCTGCCGCCGGTGGTGACCAGGATGCGCTCGGGAGTGATGTCAATACCATGCTGTCTGTAATATTTACAAAGTTTTTCGCGGTAGCTCTGAATACCTGCGCTGGGGCTGTATTCAAGCACCTTGATTTTGGTGTTGGCAAGAGCCTGCAAGGCACCCTGCGGAGTTTCGATGTCGGGTTGACCGATATTCAGGTGGTAGACATGGATTCCGTGGGCTTTGGTGGCATCGGCAAAAGGAACCAGTTTGCGGATGGCTGACTGAGGCAATTCTAAGCCTTTTTTTGAGATACTGGGCATGGCAAAGAGGGTTATTCGTTCTTCGAGGGTTGAACCACATTACCTTTGATTTTCACCACTACCCTGGCCTCGTTGACGGCGTTGGAGGTGATGGTGACAGTTTTGGTGAAGCCACCAAGATTGTTGGTGTTGTAGCGTACACCTATCTCACCGGTTTTGCCGGGCATGACAGGTTTCTGGGTCCATTTAGGAGTGGTGCAGCCACAGCTGGCACGGACATTGCTCAGGATAAGGGGCTCGTCACCAGTATTGGTGAAGGTGAAGACACAATTGCCGTCACCTCCTTTTTGGATAGTACCATAGTTGTGTTCACGCTCGGCAAAAACAATCTTGGGACCGTGCTGGGGAGTCTCTTGTGCCTCGCTCTTTTTTTCTTGTGCATTCACTGCACCCATCGTCATCATTGCGATGAGGCATACCAAAAACAGTTTTTTCATGATATTAATTGTTTTATTGTATTTGCTTGTTTAGTATCGTTATTGCTTTAAAAATTGCTCTGTTTCTTTTTCAGAAAGCCCATTATTAACACAAGAACGCTGTTTTTATTGTGTCGGGATGAAAAAAAATGGTCACAGAGTCTATTCTTTGGTTTCACCCTGATGGTCAAGAGAACAGAAAACACTGTTCTGGCTCTTGAATTCGGGTACTATTTCTTTCATTTTCCCCACAAGAAGCATGTCGTCAAACGACTGCATGGCATCCCATAACTCGGCATACTTCTTGTCGATGGATTCGAGCGGGTATTTTCTCACCTCGGCACGGAGAATCTTGGGGTGATAGGTCGGCAGGGTATTCTCCTTGGTGGCAAGCAACTCTTCATAAAGCTTTTCGCCCGGACGGAGTCCGACTTCTTTTATCTCGATATTTTTAAGCCCGGAGAGCTGAATCATCTTCTGGGCAAGATTATATATCTTGACAGGACTTCCCATGTCGAATACAAAGATGTCGCCTCCACTGCCCATGGCACCGGCCTCGAGAACCAAATTACAGGCTTCCGGTATGGTCATGAAATATCTTACAATGTCGCGATGGGTAACTGTCAACGGTCCCCCTGCGGCAAGCTGTTTCTTGAACAGCGGGATAACACTGCCGTTAGAGCCGAGAACATTGCCGAAACGGGTTGTGACAAAGTGAGTCTGATTGACATCGCGGCTCTGGATATAGATTTCCGCCATACGTTTTGTTGCCCCCATCACATTGGTTGGGTTCACAGCCTTGTCGGTCGAGATCATTACAAATTTTTCCGCGCCATACTTGATTGCCAAGTCGGCAATATTCTTGGTTCCGAAGACATTGACAAGAATTGCCTCATAAGGGTTCTCTTCCATGAACGGAACATGCTTATAGGCAGCAGCATGGTATATCACCTGCGGACGGTAGAGTTTGAACACCTCCTCCATGCGGGGTTTGTCTTTGATGTTGGCAATGACAAACACCATTCGGTCGACCACGTTCTTGTACGGCTCAGTATTCTTTAACTCAAATTGAAGGTCGTACATGGGAGACTCAGCCTGGTCAACCATAATAATCTTTGCGGGTTGGTATTGCGTCAGCTGACGGCACATTTCGCTGCCTATCGAACCAGCGGCTCCGGTAACCATGACAACCTTGTCGACCACTTCACGAACAATATTGACATTGTCCAATACGATGCTTTCGCGTTCAAGCAGGTCTTCAATCTTGATGTCCTGAATCTGGCTGGCAGTAAAAGTATCGTTGAGCCATTTGCTGATATGGGGTACCGACTTGACCGACAAGCCAAGATCCAGTCCCAAAGTGGTTATTTCCTGCTTGTAAGCAAGTTTGATGGATGGGATGGCAATAAGAAGAATCGATACCTTATTCTTGGAAATGAAGTCGGGGTTAAGCACCGCATCGCGTTTCATAACGTGGATGCCATTCAGGGCTGCATCTTTTTTCTGGTCAGAATCATCGATATACGCTACAATCTTGTAGTTGTGAGCCGGGTCTTGCATCAGTGCATTATACGCTATTGTGCCCGCACTTCCAGCACCGTAGATGACCACATTCTGTGTTGGACGTTGACGCCTGACGTAATCATTATAAACACGTTGCAGGAATAGCCGCACAGTAAGCATATTGACTATCTGCAAGGCAAAGGTCATCATTATCTCACTATACGCAGGGGTAAAACGGTTGACAACGATATGATGGCTGTTATTTACTAAATTGAATAGAATCAGAGCTATTGCGGCGATACCATTGGACACAAGCACTTTATAGATATCGTACATGCCAGAATGACGTATGATGCTTCTGTATGTGCCGATGAAAAGATAGCAGATTGTGGCCAACATCATGAAAGCAAGAAGTTTCACAATCAATGAAGGCCAATCAATATGCTCCGCCATCCTCAATCTAAACATGTCGGTAACGGCAAAAGCCACAACAAGTGTGAATAAATCAATAAGCAAGATAAGCCACCTTGAGGCTGTGTTGTGGCGGTATTTCCTTGCAAACCAGAATAAAAACTTCTTTATCATAGCTTTTTCTATTAATACAAAAACCTTTTCTTGCAAATTGCAAAATTACATCTTTTTTTTCACATAAAAAGGTTTTTTTTCTTCAAGAGAGTTTTTTTCTTGCATCAGCAAGGTACCGCTCAACCCTCTCCAAACAGTCTTTTTCTCAAGGCCTCGGCACCCGTAAACAGAATTCCTTCCAGACCTATTTCCTCTGCAGCAGTGACATTGTTGGGATTGTCGTCCACAAAAATACAATCTTCCGCCATAAGGGAAAAACGGTCAAGCAACAACCGGAATATCCGATGGTCTGGTTTCACCAGTCCCACGTTCCCCGACACAACATAGTTGTCAATCAACTGCAGGACAGGAAACTTTTCACGGGCAGTGGGGAATGTCTCCCCCGACCAGTTTGTCAATCCGAAAACACTGAAACGCGAGTCCGCCTTTAATTCTGTCACAAGGTCCCTCATTCCGGGCATCTCTCCGGGCAAAGTATCCTCCCATTTCGTATAATACAAGTCCAATGCCCCGGCATACTCGGGGAAGAGTTGCTGCTGCTCCCTGATGCACTTCATTTGGTCTTCGCCTGCATCAATCCGGTTGCGGAACACCGGGTCACATACATGTCTCCAAAAGAACCAATACTTTGCCTCGTCGCCACCGAAATAGGGCAGAAACACCAATTGCGGTTCCCACCGCACAAGGACATTGCCGAAATCAAAAATGATGTTTCTCCGCATAGGTCAACGGTTGCCGTACATATCATCGTAATACTTCATGTAGTCACCGCTCGTCACATTGTCCATCCACTCCTGATTGTCCAAATACCACCGGACGGTTTTCTCGACTCCTTCTTCAAATTGAAGTGTCGGCTCCCATCCCAGCTCGCGCTGAAGCTTGCGGCTGTCGATGGCATAGCGCATATCGTGCCCTGCACGGTCTGTGACAAAAGTGATTAGATTGTCGTCTTCCCCTTCGGCACGGCCCAACTGGCGGTCTACAGTGCGGATAAGCAGTCGGATAATATCAATATTCTTCCACTCGTTGAAACCACCTATGTTATATGTCTCCGCCACGGTGCCACGATGGAAAATAGTGTCGATGGCACGAGCGTGGTCTTCCACATAGAGCCAGTCTCTCACATTCTCGCCTTTGCCATACACTGGCAATGGTTTGCGGTGACGGATGTTGTTGATGAACAACGGTATCAACTTCTCAGGGAACTGATATGGTCCGTAATTGTTGCTGCAGTTTGTCACCACCGTGGGCATACCGTAGGTGTCGTGGAACGCACGCACAAAATGGTCGCTCGAGGCTTTGGCTGCACTGTAAGGGCTGTGGGGTTGGTATTTAAGCTCCTCGGTAAAGAACTTGTCACCGTAAGCCAAGTGGTGCTTTCCGCTGGAGGCTTTGGTAGAGAATGGCGGCTCTATGCCGTCGGGGTGGGTCAGTTCAAGGGCGCCGTATACCTCATCGGTGCTGATGTGATAGAATAGTTTGCCATCCCACTTCTCGGGCAGCGACTCCCAATAGAGCTTGGCAGCCTGCAGCAGCGACAGCGTACCCATCACGTTGGTACGGGCAAAAGTGAAAGGGTCTTTGATGCTCCGGTCCACGTGGCTCTCGGCGGCCAAGTGGATGATGCCATCAACCTTCTCGTCTTGCATTAATTTATATACTCCCTCAAAGTCGCATATATCCATCTTCACAAACTTATAGTTGGGCTTATCCTCCACGTCTTTAAGGTTGGCGAGGTTGCCCGCATAGGTGAGTTTGTCGAGATTGATAATGTTGTATTCGGGATACTTGTTCACAAACATGCGTACCACATGGTTGCCAATAAAACCGGCACCGCCGGTGATGATGATATTTCGTTTCATGATTCTATTCCTTACCCGTTGGCGGAATTAAACCAGTGCATATTTAACTCTGCCAATCGGCTGATTGTTTAGGTAATTGATGTATTGTGCGACGGTCAGTGCACTGATTTTGCCGATGATGCGGGCAAACAGGCCGTCGGTTTGTTTTGCAT
>JAFXMW010000058.1 GCA_017530105.1 Bacteroidales bacterium | reverse complement strand
ACGGGTGGCCTCTACTCCTTTGCGTATCTGGCTTTGCTGCAACCCCTTGTGGATAGAGCGTATCAGTGATTTCATTTTGCTCCTAACAAATACTAATCTGCCATACACCCTAATGACCGATTGGGATTGAAAGGGTTTTCCATACTACGCATTTTTTCGTAACGAACTTTTTCGTAATTTCATGTTTCAAAACTGGTCAAGTACGTTGCTATCTGATGGTGGGTCGGCTGGTTCATGCGAGCGTACCTCCATTCTTTTGACAATAAACAATCAGGTCGTCGATGGTCTCGTCCATCGACTGCAAGTGTTCCACATCGTAGAACTCTATCAGGAACGCCAGCCCTTTATGCTCGTGCAAATAGTTGAACGCCGCCTGTCGCGTCATCGCGAAGCGTTCGCCAAAAGCATGCACCACAGCTGTAAGGTATGGTATCTCATACTTGCTCATATCTTGACCTTTTTTGATTTGCAAAAATACAACAATTCTTCGACATAGCAAAAAAACATTGGATTTCCTGCAGAAGAACAGTTGTAGAACCATCGAAGAGGGATTGCCGAATGGTCGTTGTTGCTATCTAGAGAAACCCATCTTTCTATATGAAGTGTTGTTAATACTTTCCGAGTCGCAGTGTGGCATCAGGTTGCTGGCGGTGGGGACGGCGTTGCCGTGCAGGATGATATCGATGGCATAGTAGCGGGAAATATTCTCCATCTGTTCGCCACTGAGGCTGAGCTTGTCCGACAGATGCTTTATGAAACGGCTTGCCTTGCGATAAAACTCTGGCGACAATTGCGATTCTTTTGCCAATTCCGCGATGTTCTCGACTGCCGAAAGTTTAATTGCTGTTTCCATGTCAAAAATCCTTTTATTTATAACTGCAATGTATCCATTGTATTTTCGCACAAAACGACTCGCCAACCCCATGCTTTTCACTTCCTGCTCTATTCTTTACGAAAAAAATATCATACATAACAAGACAATGTTTTCCAGTTATTTATACACAATAAAGAGACAATTTCAAGTTTTGTTTTTCAAAAAAAACTTGCAGATTAAAAAATTGTTCGTAACTTTGCAGCGCAAAGTACTCTTAATGGCAATATGAACAACAACGAAGCGCTCAACACACTCAACGAGATAAAGGACCTCATGCAAAAGTCCTCCCGTTTCCAGACCATCAGTGGCCTGTCGATAGTTATTATAGGAATCTACGCCTCCATCGTTGCAGCAGGAGCCTGGCTACTCCTCGGCAATCACGAACCCTACAGCTGGCTACCCACCTGGAGTGTCGACTTCGCCCTCAACACCCCCGGCCGCACATGGGCAGCCATCCTCTGTGCAGCAGCACTTGTGGCCATATCCTTTGGCACCGTCTGCGTCATGTCCTACGCCAAAACCAAACGACAGAACCATCACTTCTCCTTCGACCAGACCGTACGCCGACCCCTGCTCCACTTCTTCGTGCCCGCCGTCGCTGGTGGACTGCTCTGTATCGCCATGCTCATGCAAGGCCACTACGGCCTCACCTCCTCCTTCATGCTGGTCTTCTACGGCCTGGCACTTATTAACTGCTCACACTTCACCACCTCGTCCATTGCCCTGCTGGGCTATGGAGAGCTGCTCCTCGGCATCATCGACTGCTTTGTCGTCAGCCATGGCATCCTCTTCTGGTTCCTCGGCTTCGGCTTGTGGCACATCATCTTCGGCATCTTCTTCACCCTCAAAAACAGGCAAACCGCCTGTGGTAATAATGCTGTCAATCAAACTGGTTCTCTTGATAACAAACAATAAGTCATGATTCCCAACCTTAACGGCATCAACAAAGCTTTCGAGAGCAAAGCACGGCTCGGCATCATGTCCGTGCTCATGGTCAACGAGAGTGTCGACTTCTCAACCCTCAAGTCGCTCCTCTCGCTCACCGACGGCAACCTTGCCAGCCACACCCGTGCCCTCGAAGAGTTGGGCTACATACAGTGCGAAAAACGCTTCATCGGGCGCAAACCCAACACCTCCTTCTCCGTCACCCAAGCCGGGAGCCAAGCCTTTACAGCCCATCTCAAAGCCCTCGAAGAATTCATCAAAAACGCCACCAAATAATTTTTTTTTACCCTATATACTTTGTAATTCAAAGTTCTTTCAAACAAACAACGTAATTCAAAACAAACAACATAATAACAACAAAAAACACAACAAACATGGAAAACATCAATCCCCAAAACGTCCTGAAAAGCAACACCATGCGTACCGGAATGAAACTCGGACTGAAACTCGGTCTCATCTTCATCATCAGCGTGCTGCTGCTCATCCCGCAAGCCATCATAATGAACATGGTGGACGAACGTAGTAACACCGAAACCAGTGCCAATTACGAGGTAACCGAAAAATGGGGCAGTGGCCAGACCCTCACAGGCCCTGTAATCTTCATTCCGGGCGACAGCGCAGCCAACAACGTCTACCTCATGCCCGAAACCCTCGGCATAGAGGGCGACATCCACTCCCGCACCCTGAAACGGGGCATCTACGACTTTTCGGTCTTCGAAACCAACCTCAACCTCAACGGCCACTTCGTCCTGGCCAAAGAGTTGAAAGCCGACCATATCAAACATCTCCGCACCGGACAAGCCAAACTGCTTTTCGCCATCAGCGACTTCAAAGGCTTTGCCGACAACCCCGTCCTCACCCTCGGCGGCCAAACGGTTGAACTTTCATCGGAGGCACTGAAACTCGGCAACCACAACGCCCTCTCGTGCAATATCGACATCCAACCCCTGCTCAACGGCGGACAACTCACCTACCGCCTCACCGTCCCCCTCAAAGGCTCCAACAACCTTTATTTCCTGCCCGTGGGACGCACCACCTCAGTCCGTCTCACCTCCGACTGCACCACACCCAGTTTCACCGGCCGCTACCTACCCGCCAACCGCGAAGTGGACAACCAGGGTTTCAAAGCCGACTGGAAAGTGCTGGCTCTGAACCGCGATTTTGCCCAAGTGATGAAATCGCAGAGTGCCCTCGATAAAGCCGAACCATTCGGAGTACAACTGAAAGTTCCCGTCGAGCAATACCAGCAAACCACCCGCAGCATCAAATACGCCTACCTCATCATACTGCTCACCTTTGCCGTGGTCTTCTTTGTCGAAAACCGCCGCCTCACCCCCGTCCATCCCGTGCAGTACGCCCTTGTAGGCATCGCCATCATGCTCTTCTACGTCCTGCTCCTCTCCTTCTCCGAACATCTCACCTTCCTCCTCTCCTACATCATTGCCTCGGTCATGACCATCGGCCTCATCACCCTCTTCATGCGCGCACTGCTGCACAATCAACGCACAGCACTGGTTATCGGGCTCCTGCTGCTCGTCCTCTACACCTTCATCTACATCATCATGCAACTCGAAAGCTATGCCCTGCTGGTGGGCAGTCTCGGAGTCTTTGCCATCTTGGCGGCAGCCATGTACGCCTCGCAGAAAATCAACTGGTACCAGAAGAACTAACCTTCAACAACCTGGTGCGCTGCATTTTAGCCACCATCCCTTTCATCCCAAGGCTGAACGGGAAAAAATCAAGGCTCGCTCGTTCACCCCTATTTCAGCATCAGTTCTCCCATATTTCTCCCATATTTCTCCCATCCTGCATGGGAGAAATATGGGAGAAATATGGGAGAACTGAGGTAGAACGAGCGAAGCATCGATGAGCGGGCGAGCGGATATGGACAGCAAAAGAGCCTTCGGAGACATTGCTTCCACATAGGGTAAAAAGGGGTGAAAACCGTTGCCGGAGGTCATTGCAACATGGTTTGAACCAGTGGAAAGTGAGTGGAAAAGAGATTTGGGACAAACAATTTGCCAAATTACATATATCGCTGTTTTTTAATTGGTTGTGCAAAACAACAACGGTCTGGTGGAAGATGAGGGAGCGGGTGAGAAGAAAATATTTTTGTCTAAGTGCAAAAAAAATAGTAATTTTGCACCGCTTTTTGTAGTGTAAACTGACATCGTTATGTTTGATTTTGAAACCACTGTCGTAGAAATTGAACTGAAGGTACGGAAACTGATTGAAGAGAACAGGTTTCTGCGCGTGGGAATGGAGAAAGCAAACCGGCAATGCCAGGAGCTGCAAGAGCAAGTGGACAAACAAAATATATTAATTAATAATTTAAAAGAACAAAACAACAATTTAAAACTCGGGAACACGCTGACTCAAAAGGGCGATTCTGTAGAGATACGACTTAAGATCAACCAACTGATACGAAGCATAGATAAAAGTTTGGCATTAATCAACAAATCAGAGTAGTCGAAAAAGAACACATAAACAAGAAAAAAGCGGCAACAACATGAGTGAACTTCCTGCCACAATCCGCATACTGGACAGGCCGTACAAAATGAGAGTCAAATCGGAGGACGAGCAGTTTCTGCTTCAAGCCGCCGAGTTGATAAACACGCAGGCAAAGAGTTACTCAAAGATGTATGCCTACAATGACCGACAAGATTTGCTGGCGATGGTGGCGCTGACCCAGATAACCCAGTTGCTGAAACTGCACGACAAACAGCAGTTCAAGGATACGGGGTTGGAGAAGAGGCTCACCGGAATAAGCCAACTGCTCGACAGCGTTGAGAAAGGCGACAACGGGGCGGAGGCGATGAAATGGTGAAGCAACAGCCAAGCACGCCAAAAGCCACGGACACCGCACAACGACAAAGAAAATATCCTGCATCGCATCCGAAACAGTTTGTAAACTCAACACCATTTACAAACCGAGTAAGCTCAGGGGTGGGTAGGTTGTATAGCTGAGACACCCGGCACTCAAATCCTATCAGTTTAGAGTTTACCATAACTCCCGGAGGATACGGTGCAGGTTTTTTGAAACTGGATTGAACTGAAAGAGCCCAAAAGAGCAGCCATTCCCTCTAAAAACACTCATTAACAAACTATGTTAGCAATAGGAATTATTATCGGAATCGTTGTGGGCGGTGGCCTGGGGGTGTACCTCTCCACCAACACACTCCGCAACCGTCTGCTGGCCAAGAGCCAACAGGTGCTGAAAGATGCCGAGGAAAAAGGCGAAATGATTAAAAAGGACAAGATTCTCCAAGCCAAGGAGAAGTTCCTGCAACTGAAGAGCGAGCACGACAAGCAGGTGAATGAAAAGAACATCGCCATCCGCGAGTCGGAACAGAAACTGAAACAACGCGAAAATTCTCTGAACCAGAAAGTGGAGGACCTGCAGAAGAAGAGCAACGAGTTGAAGCAGGTGAGCGAGAACCTGAACGGACAGATAGAAGTATTGCGCAAAAGGCAGGCCGAGGTGGAGAAAGTCTACAACGAGAGCATTGAGAAACTGGAACACATTGCCGGCATGACCGCCGACGAAGCCAAACAGAACCTCATCGAGATGATGACGGAAGAGGCTCGTTCGGAAGCCGCCAGCAATATCATGGACATTGTGGAAGAGGCCAAGATAACCGCCAACGAGCAGGCCAAGAAGATTGTCATCCAGTCCATCCAGCGCACCGCCACCGAGAACGCCATTGAGAATACGGTGAGCGTGTTCAACCTCGAGAACGAGGAAGTGAAAGGCCGCATCATCGGCCGCGAGGGCCGCAATATCCGCGCCTTGGAGAGCCTGACCGGCGTAGAGATTATCATCGACGATTCGCCCGACGCCATCATCATCAGCGGCTTCGACCCGGTGAGACGCGAAATTGCCCGTCTGTCGCTGCACAAACTGGTCACCGACGGACGTATCCACCCCGCCCGTATCGAAGAGGTGGTTGCCAAGACCCGCCGCCAGATTGAGCAGGAGATTGCCGAAGTGGGTAAGCGTACCTGCATAGACCTCGGCATCAACAACATGAACCATGAGCTGATGCGCATGGTGGGACGCATGAAATACCGTTCATCGTATGGACAGAACCTGCTGCAGCACAGCCGCGAGGTGGCCAACCTGGCTGCCACCATGGCTTCGGAGCTGGGCCTGAACCCTAAACTGGCCAAGCGCGCCGGACTGTTGCACGATATTGGCAAGGTGCCGGAGACCGACCCCGAACTGCCACATGCAATCTTCGGTATGAAACTGGCCGAGAAGTACAAGGAGAATCCCGAGGTGTGCAACGCCATCGGAGCTCACCACGATGAGACGGAGATGACCAATCTTATTTCGCCTATCATCCAGGTGTGCGACGCCATCAGCGGTGCCCGTCCCGGTGCCCGCCGCGAGGTGGTGGAGGCCTATATCAACCGCTTGAAGAAACTGGAGGATATGGCCATGACCTACCCCGGAGTGGTGAAGACCTACGCCATTCAAGCCGGCCGCGAGCTGCGCGTGATTGTGGGAGCCGACAAGGTAAGCGACGCCGACGCCACAAAACTGAGCTTCGACCTTTCGCGCCAAATTCAGAGCGAGATGACCTATCCCGGACAAATCAAGGTGACGGTTATCCGCGAGACCCGCGCTGTGAATTATGCAAAATAACATGTAAATTGAATATGGAAAGTTGAAAATTGAGAATTGTCAGCCACGTCTGTCTAATTTTCAATTTTCAACTTTCATTTCTTAATTTCAAGAAGATGCTACTGAATTTTATCCACTGGAATGTCGACCCGATATTGGTCAATATAGGCTCTTTCGGGTTGAGGTATTACTCGCTGGGGTTTCTCTTTGCCTTTTTGTTGGGCTATTTCATCATCCAATGGATGTTCAAACATGAGAAGGTGAAGACGAAATACCTTGACTCGTTAGTGATTTGGATTTTTGTTGCCACACTGGTGGGTGCCCGACTGGGACATTGTCTGTTTTACGAGCCGGACTATTACTTAACTTCAGAACACTGGATAGAGATTTTCTCGCCTTTCAACATGAAGACAGGACAGTATACGGGTTTCCAGGGACTGGCAAGCCACGGAGCAGCCATCGCCATCCTGTTCGCCATCTGGCTGTTCTGCCGCAGCAATAAGATTAATGGCTGGTGGCTCTTGGACCGCTTTGTGATAGTGGTTGCCTTGGCAGGATTCTTCATCCGTTTGGGCAACCTGTTCAACAGCGAGATTTACGGAGTGGAGACCTCGTTGCCGTGGGGCTTTATTTTCGAGCGCAACGGCGAGACGGTGCCCAAACACCCCACACAGCTGTATGAGGCTCTCAGCTATCTAATCATCTTCGCAGTGTGTATGTGGGTATATTGCAAACGCGATGGCAAACTACACAACGCCCGCCTTTTTGGCTGGTGGCTGATAGCACTGTGGGGTATGAGGTTCCTCATTGAATTTGTGAAAGAGGAACAGGTGGACTTTGAAAAAAGCATGACCCTCGACATGGGTCAATGGCTCAGCGTGCCGTTCATCCTTGGCGGCATACTGCTGTTGGTGATGTCGTACAAAGGCATGATAAAAGAAGGTATTTTCACCGACAAAAGAATCAAGAAATAATCATCTGGCACGGAGGTCTTTGATTGTTTGAAGACTTGCGTGCCTTTAACAATCTTATCAAACATGAAGAAACTGATATTGGTACGCCACGGCGAAAGCGAGTGGAATAAGATGAATCTTTTTACCGGCTGGACGGACGTTGACCTGACAGCCTTTGGCATGTGCGAGGCCTATTTGGCAGGCCGCCTGCTGAAAGAGGAGGGTTACCGCCCGACCATGTGCTACACCTCGTTCTTGAAAAGGGCAGTGAAGACACTGAACCAGATTTTGGATGCCATGGACATGGACTACCTGCCCGTGGAAAAGAGCTGGCGACTGAACGAAAAGAGCTACGGAGCCCTGCAGGGTGCCAACAAGGCCGAGACCCTGAAGAAGTACGGCGAAGAGAAGCTGATGCAGTGGCGTCGCAGCTACGATGTGCAACCGCCTGCACTGGACATCACCGACAAGCGCAACCCCCGTCAGGACCCGCGCTATGCCGGAGTGAGCGACGCCGAGTTGCCCGCCACCGAAGCCCTGTGCGACACGATAGCCCGACTGATGCCTTACTACGAAGGGACCATCCTGCCTGCCTTCAAACAGCACGACGAAGTGATGGTGGTGGCCCACGGTAACAGTTTACGTGGTATTGTCAAGACTCTCAAGGGGATAAGCGATGCGGACATCGTAGGATTCAATATTCCTACCGCAGTACCCTATATTTTTGAATTTGACGACCAAATGAACCTGCAAAAAGACTTCTATTTGGGCAATCAGGAAGAAATTCAGAAGAAAATAGAAGGCGTTAAGAATCAGGCAAAAAAGAAATAATTAGACGCTGAAAAGTGCAAAAAACGAAAAAAGTTTTGTTCAATTCAAAAAAAGTTCGTACTTTTGCACCCGATTTCGCTGAAGAAAAGCACAGGCTTTTCGAAGAAATCGACCAGCTACGGAGAGGTGGGTGAGTGGCTGAAACCAACAGTTTGCTAAACTGTCGTACTCGATTAGGGTACCGGGGGTTCGAATCCCCCCTTCTCCGCCAAGAAAGAGAGGAAGACGTCCACGAGGCGTCTTTTTTCTTGACAAAGGCAACGGGATATGGCGTAGTCCGGTTAGCGCGCCTGCTTTGGGAGCAGGAGATCGCCTGTTCGAATCAGGCTATCCCGACAGAGAGAATTTTGAAAGTTGAAATTCAAGATGAGAATTTCAACTTTCAAAATTATGAAGCGGTTCCGTAGCTCAGCTGGATAGAGCAACTGCCTTCTAAGCAGTAGGTCCTGCGTTCGAATCGCAGCGGAATCACAAAAAAAGAACCCAATTGAAAAGAGAGTCCCCAAGAGTCGGGGCTCTCTTTTTTGTCCCTTAAAAAAATGAGGTTGAGGTGTAGTTTCTGGGATGGTTTGTGTGTCTAAGGGACAGAAACGAAACAAAAAGACTTTTTATGAAGAAAAAAGAACAAATTGAGCGCGACTTTGAGCAGCTGGTGGAGCGACAACGGCAGACCATCTATTCGGTCTGTTACCTGTTTGCCGACGAGCGGCAACAGGCCGACGACCTGTTCCAAGAGACGCTCATACGCCTGTGGCAGGGTTTCGACACCTTCGAAGGCCGTAGCACTGAGAAGACCTGGGTGTACCGCATCGCGTTGAACACATGCATCAACATGGATCGGAAACACAGGCGGCGCAAAGACACCTCGCCGCTACAGATGGACATGGACCTCTATGCCGAAGAAGAGCGTTGCCCGGCAGCCTCGCGCTTGCACCGCCGCATAGCCAAACTGCACCCCTTCGACCGTGCTTTGATACTGCTTTGGCTTGAAGACCTCCCCTACGACGAAATTGCCGCCATACTCGGCATCACCGTCAACAACGTAAGTGTGCGCCTCGTCCGTATACGCGAAAAACTCAAAACAATAACCGATTAAAACAACGAAAACAATGGAACAGAAAAACGAACTGAAAGAACAACTGCAGCACGACCTGCACGACCTGCAGCACGACATAGCCCAACACAGTACATTTAACACCGACGTATGGCGCCGCATGGTGCGCCGTCACGTCAGAGGCCTGTACCGCCTAAACCTGGTGTGCTCCATCTTTCTCATCATATTCATCCCCGTATGCACCCTGTGGCTATCCCATGATAACTTTTGGCCTTGGTGGCTGCTTCTATTAGTCGATTTGCTAATCATCTCCCTGACCATATACAGCCTCATTGTCTCCCGAGGCATGCGGCGGCCCGACATGAATTCAAAATCCGGGCTGCTGTCCCTGCGCGAAAGTGTTCAGCGGAGTTCCAACACCCCCAAACGCCACAAAGCCGTCATCTATGTGGTTAGCGGTATTGTCATAGCACTCATGTTAATCTATGCCTATAAAAACAACCCCGACAGGATGTCCTCCAAACTAATCGGAGGCGCTGCCGGACTGCTTGCCGGCCTCATTGTCGCCCGACGGCTGAAGAAACACTACTCCAACCTCAGCGAGGAGATAGACGAACTGCTGAAAGAAGAAGACACTCTCGACAACACTGAAGGTTGATACACTAATCTTCCTATCATGACTGTGACACGGCAATTCTTCTGCCGTGTCACAGTTTTTTTAGGCACAGCAACAAGGGGTTAAGGCATACTATAGTAAATATTTTCGAAAGAGTCTGTTCTATAACAAGTATTGCTTTTGGTAGTGGTTTCAAAACCTCTAATTCTACTTTTGCAGTCTGTCCGTACCGAAGGTATGGTAACCAATTAACCCCACACAAAGCGACCACAGAGAGCGCAGTGTGGGGTTTCTTGACAGTCCATCCTGCGTGTCGACGACACGCTGCAATCACAATATTTCCAACGATTTGCAGAGGCTGCTCTCCCGATAGAGCAATAATAATAAATGTGCTTTGATGTTAACTTCGTAAATTCTGTTCAAAACAGACGCTATGTTTTATGGCTGCAGTGGTGTTATTTGGCCACACGTCAAGCTTGTGTTAGTAGTGAGGCATAGTTTAGGACCTCGATAGGGGAGCCGTTACGTTCCTGGCTACCGCAATACACTATGGCGCGGCGTGCGAGACGTGAATCCAACTGCTCCGTGATGCCATGGAAGCCTTTTTCAAATGAACTGTTGTACGTGGAGGAAGACTTTATTTCATATCCTTCCAAGGCTTGCCCTACAGGCACAAGCAAGTCAATCTCGTTGCCGTTGCTATCGCGATAGAACATCAACTCTGTGCTTTTGCCTTCATGAGCACGGCGCTTCACCATGTCGGCCACCACCAAGTTCTCGAACAGGTGTCCCCGCATACGGTCGGAACTTAGCTGGGTCTCGTTTTCGATGCCCAACAGGTAACATGCTAATCCAGTATCGTAAAAGTAGAGCTTCGGCGTCTTGGTAAGCCGCTTGCGCGAGTTCTCTGCATAGGGATGAACCATAAAAACAATGTACAAAGCCTGCAATAAAGAGAGCCATGAGCGGACAGTGTTAACACTTATGCCTACTTCGTTGGACAGCTCAGAAGCATTGAACAGACTGCCAATGCGACCTGCACAAAGGCGCAGAAATGTCTGAAACTGGTATAGGTCTTTCACCTGTAGCAGTTGACGCACATCACGTTCCAGATAGGTGCGCATATAGGAGGGATAAAAGAGCCGAGGTATATTGTCGCCTGCATAGATGGCAGGATAGAAACCATGCAACATCAATTTGTCAACAGAATAGGAACATGCAACTTCAGCGACCTCATTTATTGTGAGGGGAAACAGTTCAAGCACTGCTGTGCGCCCAGCAAGCGACTGGGTAATGCTATTCTGCAGTTT
>JAFXMW010000057.1 GCA_017530105.1 Bacteroidales bacterium | reverse complement strand
GTTAAAGGGAAACGCAGTATCCGCAACATCATCGCCATTGCACAAGCCCTGAAAGAGAAGTCTGTCATACCACAGATACAGGAAAAAATGGAAACGATAGATATGGTTCTGAGTGAGGTGTTTTGGGAGAACATGACGATGGACGGACTGGAGCGTGTGCGTATAGAGCTGAGGGAGCTTGTGAAGTTCATCTTCGGACAGCAACGCCACTCGTTTGAAGTGGATATCGAAGACGAGGTGACAGACTATGGTGTGGCCGAGGAGATGGCCTCGTTCACCACCTATCGCCAGCGGGTATTGGAGTACCTTGCCGAGAACCGAAACCTGCCTGTACTGCAAAAGATAATCAATATCGAGCCGCTGACAGATGCCGACATACGCGAGTTGGAGCGTATAATGTGGAATGAACTTGGCACCAAGGACGAGTACCACCACCTCACGCAGAATATGATTTGTGGCGACTTTGTTGCCGCGTTCATCCGTTCAATTATCGGCATAGACCGAGCCGTTGCGCTGCAGATGTTTACTGAATTTATCAGCAACAACGACCTGAACTCGCAACAGGAAGAATACCTCAAAGCCATCATCAACTACGTGAGTGAAAACGGCGACATAAAGGTAAACACACTAATCAATGACAGTCCCTTCAGCGACTATGATGTAATAGACATTTGGGGGGAGAATATGCAATATGTGAAAAAGTACATCGAAAGACTACATGATGCCATCACAGCATAGTAAAAAGAAGACTGGTATTTGATAAGGGATAAAAAAAAGCAGCCCCCACGAGGGGGGACTGCCCATCTATGAAAACTTAATACTTTTCTTAGTGAAGGAATGCCAGCAGGATACCTGCGGCGACAGCAGAACCAACAACACCGGCCACATTGGGACCCATGGCGTGCTGGAGGAGGTAGTTGGTGCGGTCGTACTCGAGACCCACATTGTTGGACACGCGGGCGGCATCGGGAACGGCACTGACACCAGAGTTGCCGATGAGGGGATTGATCTTGTTGCCATCCTTGAGGAAGAGGTTGAAAATCTTCACGAAGAGGACACCACAGAAGGTGGCCACAATGAAGGAGAATGCACCAAGGCAGAAAATCAACACCGAACGACCGGTGAGGAACGAGGTGGCCTGAGTGGAGGCTCCCACGGTGATACCGATGAGGAGGGTGCAGACGTTGACGATGGCGTTGCTTGCCACCTCGCTGAGACGCTTGGTTACACCACATTCCTTCAACAGGTTACCGAAGAAGAGCATACCCAACAGGGGCAGACCCGACGGGACGATGAAGGTGCAGAAGAGGAAACCAACGATGGGGAAGGTAATCTTCTCGAGCTTGGAGACCTGACGCGGAGGTTTCATGCGGATGGTGCGCTCTTTCGGGGTGGTCATGAGTCGCATGATAGGCGGCTGGATGACGGGGACAAGAGCCATGTAGGAGTAGGCCGAAACGGCGATGGCGCCCATGAGGTCGGGGGCCAACTGGCTAGAGAGGAAGATAGCCGTGGGGCCGTCGGCGCCACCGATGATGCCGATAGCACCTGCCTCGTTAGGAGCAAAGCCCAAGGCTAAAGCTCCGGCATAGGCGGCGAAAATACCCACCTGTGCAGCGGCACCGATAAGGAACAGTTTGGGGTTGGACAGCAGTGCCGAGAAGTCGGTCATGGCACCGATGCCAAGGAAAATCAATGGCGGGTACCAACCGTTCTGGACACCGTGATACAAGATATTCAACACCGACCCTGTTTCGTAGACACCTATCTTCAAACCCGGATAGAAGGGGATGTTACCCACTAACATACCGAATCCGATAGGGACAAGGAGCAGCGGCTCGAACTCGAACTTGATGCCCAGGAAGATGAACACCAGTCCGAAGAGTATCATGATGATGTGGCCCCAAGTGACATTGGCGAAACCAGTGTACATAAGGAACTGTACCAACTGGGTCGACAAGAAGTCCATGAAACCACCTGATGCTAATAAACTAAACATTGTCTTCTAATTTTATTTCTGTTTTTGAATAAATATGAATGTGTTGATGGGGGAGTATCGACAGGGTCGGATACTCGCGCATTTTCACAAACTAATTGATGACAACCAGGGTTTCGCCTTCGAGTACGCTGTCGCCTTTGCGGACATTGACGGAGATTACCGTGCCTTCGGTGTCGGACTCGATGTTGTTCTCCATCTTCATGGCTTCGAGGAGCACGACGGTCTGACCGACCTTGACCTGGTCACCCACATTGACAAAGACGTCGAGGATGGTGCCGGGGAGCGGCGTGGTGATCTTGGTGCCACCAGCAGCACTGCCGGGCTTGGGAGCCGAGGCACGCTGCACATCGCCGTTGGCTGCCGAAACACGGGGAGCGGTACGGTCGCTGATGACAGTGGTGTGGGTTCTATGCTGATGCATTTCCTGGTCAATGGTGACATTGTAAGGGGTGCCATTGACTTCGAGTTTTATTTCCTGGCCTTCTACTTCATTGATTTCAACGTTGTAGTCGTTGCCGTTTATTTTGAGTTTGTAATTTTTCATCTTCTTGTAATAATGTGAAGTTATGAATCGAATTATTTTTGCTTAATGACAAGAGGCAACGCCTACTTTTTCTTGTGGAGCATATTGGGGCGCTCGGAGAAGTACTTGTTCATGTTGTAGAACTTAGCATTCCACGGAGTCCAAGCACGCTCCGCTTTCTGGATGGTGATGACGGTGTCTTCCACATCATGGAGATCCTGGCTGTAGGCGTAGATAGCCGCGGCAATGGCGGCATAGACCTCGCCACTGCTCGAATGAGCTGGAGCAGCACCACCGGTAGCAGCAGCCAGGGGAGCCTTGCGGTTCTGGATTCTCTGGATAAGCTTGCCGTAACCCGACATGATGAAGCAGACGCACACCAGGGCAAAGAAGACCACAGAGATGGCCACCAATGCCAATCCGCCACCGTAGGGGTCAGAAGCCTTAATGCGTTCCGATTGTTTGGGTACATGATAGTGGAAAGTGTAGTCGTTTTTGAGGTTGTCCAGACCTTCGGCACAATTGATGAAGTGGAGGTCATAGCCTACGGGGTTCTTACCGACAACGATAATCTCATTCTCGACAGGGTCAACCCGGAAGGCGAAAGCACTGCTTTCCAATCCCATACATGCCACTGCCTTGAGCGTGTCGAAACCTATCTCGTCCTTGCAGATTACAGGTTCCATGCTGACGACAGCCAGATAGGAAGAATCCTTCTTGGAAGAGGCCAGCACTAGAATTTTGTCGCCCCAAACGGCAACGGACTTGGGACGGAGGATATTCACCAGGTCATGGCGACCTTGATATACATCGGTGGTAAAACGGCCGACGCGGCGCAACTCACCGCCCTCGCGCACCAGGAAATCGACAGCACAATCAATACTGTCGACAACCACAAAGGCTTTCATCGCGGGGACGTAGCATACAGTGTTGGGCTCAAAATTCATTGCACTCAAATCGGCATGATACGGCAAAACCGGCACCGATGACTCCATCACGGGATCATTGGCCACAGGGTTCTCAACGCCCTGGCCAGTCTGTGCCACAACACTGCCGGCCATGAGCAACAAGCCAACAAAGATTGCGACAATTGGTTTTATAATCTTATTCATTTCGTTCAAAAATAGACAATCAAAATGAGTGTTTTCGCTTGCGAGCATCAGTCATGGAGAGGGAGTGCCCTCCCCATGACAATACTCAATCTCACTGCTTAGTTGGCTTTTTTGCCTTCGCAGCCTTCGTGCTGGTGTTTGCAGCCCTCGTGCTTGCCTTCGCAGCCTTCGTGCTTACCCTCGCAGCAACCTTCCTTGGCCTCGTGCTTGCAGCACTTGTGATCGCAAGGCTTGCAGCAGTTGGTGTCGGTGCAGTTGGCGCAGTGGTTGGCGGCGCAAGCGGTGTCGGCGCAGGTGCACTCGTGTTGATGGTGGCACTCGTGCTCACACATTTCGGTCTGAGCGGCGGTGTCGGCCACCTCCTCGGCGGGAGCATTGTTGTTGCAAGCAGACATACCGAAAGCAAAAGCGGCAGCCACAAAAGCAGTTAAGAAAACTTTCTTCATTTTGTTGTTTGTGTTTTTTGTGGGGTGAAGAACCCCTGGTTAATAATAAATGTTATTACTTGAATATAATTACAACGGGATGTTGTTATGTTTCTTCAAAGGCAGCGACTCCTTCTTGGTGGCCAGCACCTGCAAGGCACGGGTGACACGGAAGCGGGTGTTACGCGGCTCGATAATATCGTCGATGTAGCCGAAACGGGCGGCGCAATAGGGATTGGCAAACTGTTCGTTGTAGTCAATCTCACGCTGGGCAATGAACTGGGCGCGTTCCTCGGGGTCTTCGATTTCCTTAATCTGACGGCCATACAGCACCTCGGTGGCACCGCTGGCACCCATCACGGCAATCTGAGCCGTGGGCCAAGCATAGTTGAAATCGCCACGCAGCTGCTTGCAGCTCATCACGATGTGAGCGCCGCCATAGCTCTTGCGCAGGGTGACCGTAACCTTGGGCACCGTGGCCTCGCCATAGGCGAACAGCATCTTGGCACCGTGCACAATCACGCCGTTATACTCCTGACCAGTGCCGGGCAGGAAGCCGGGAACGTCGACCAAAGTGACGATGGGGATATTGAAAGCATCGCAGAATCTGACAAAGCGTCCGCCTTTACGCGAAGCATTGCTGTCGAGCACACCGGCCATGGCCTTGGGCTGATTGGCAACAATACCCACGCTCACTCCGCCAAAACGGGCAAAGCCCACCAGCAGGTTGGGAGCGAACTTTTCGTGTACCTCGAGGAACTTGCCGTCGTCGACAATGGCCTCGATCACACCCTTCATGTCGTAGGGCTCGTTGGGGTTTTCGGGGATAATGCTGTTGAGGCTGTCCTCGAGACGGTCGATGGGGTCTTCGGTGGGGACATAGGGAGCCTCTTCGAAGTTGTTGGAGGGGATATAGCTCATCAAATCGCGGATAAGCTTGATAGTTTCCTCCTCGGTCTCACCCACAAAATGGGCAACACCGCTCTTGGTGGCGTGCACCATGGCACCGCCCAGCTTGTCGACAGTCACATCCTCGCCGGTGACGGTCTTCACCACCTTCGGGCCAGTGAGGAACATGTAGCTGTTCTGCTTGGTCATAAGGATGAAGTCGGTCAAGGCAGGGCTGTAAACGGCACCGCCGGCGCAAGGACCGAAAATGGCGCTAATCTGGGGAACCACACCGCTGGCAAGGATGTTGCGCTCGAAAATCTCAGCGTAACCGGCCAGCGAGTTGCTGCCCTCCTGGATACGGGCACCGCCGGAATCGTTCAAACCGATGACGGGGGCGCCAGTCTTCATGGCCTGGTCCATAATCTTGCAAATCTTGAGCGACATGGTCTCGCTCAAACTGCCTGCGAAAACAGTGAAGTCCTGTGCAAAGACATACACTGGACGGCCGTCGATGGTGCCGTAGCCGGTCACCACGCCGTCGCCAAGGAACGACTGCTTTTGCATGTCGAAATTAACACAGCGGTGGGCGACAAACATGTCGAACTCCTCAAACGAACCTTCGTCGAGAAGGAGGGAGATGCGCTCGCGGGCAGTGAGTTTACCCTGCTCGTGCTGCTTGTCGATACGTTTCTGGCCACCACCCATTTTGGCCTCGCTTCTCTTATCGAGAAGCTCTTTTATCTTTTCTTCAAATGCCATTATTTGAATTTTTTGTAGGTTATTGAACATGGGCATAGCTCGCGGCCTTAGCGACCGTCCGCCCTACCCGGAAAACTCTTATTTGCAGCAGAACTCGGTCAACACGCCCAAAGTGCTCTTGGGGTGCAGGAAACCGATGTGCAGCCCTTCGGCGCCGCCACGGCTTTGCTGGTCAATCAAACGGATGCCTTTCTCTTTGGCATCGTTCAAAGCCTTGTCGGTGTCCTCCATGCAGAAAGCAATGTGATGCATTCCGCCCTTGCCACCGTTCTTCTCGATGAAAGCAGCGATGGTGCTTTCGGGGCAGGTGGGCTCGAGGAGCTCGATTTTCACTTCGCCGATTTTAAAGAAAGCGGTCTTCACCTTCTGGTCGGTTACTTCTTCAATAGCATAGCATTTCAAGCCCATGACATCTTCCCAATAACGGATAGCTTCATCAAGATTAGTCACGGCAATGCCGATGTGTTCAATGTGCGAAGGGGTCATATTATTTATATTTTTATCAATTATTATTGTTAATTTTAGTATTTTTTATTCAATAGTACACATTTTCAGCACGAAACAATATTTCACTGAAAATGCAAAAATACAAATAAAAATTGATATAGCAAATAAACATTCTTCACAATGCTGCCTTTTAACATTTCAGACCACCCAAACCGCCCTTTGAACTACCCTGCCGATTCGAGGACAGTTGTTTTACACTTTTTTCCCACTTGTTTTACACTTTAAAAGTGTAAAACAAGTGTAATACAGCCGTGATAAAAGCATAAAAAAAGAGGGGCTACCCACGGGCGGCGGCAATGATGCTGTCGAGGTCTATACCACAGTCTTTGTGCAACTGTGGTACGGAGCCGTGAGTGACAAAATGGTCGGGAAGGCCGAGGACTGTGACAGAGGGAAGGGCGACGGAAGGGTTGGAAGATTTCACGGTGGCAAAGTATTCAAGCACGGCACTGCCCAGTCCGCCTTTTTTCACACCGTCCTCCACGGTGACCACACGCCGGAAGCCGCGAGACAGAA
The DNA here is from genome assembly GCA_017530105.1 of Bacteroidales bacterium. Lineage (GTDB taxonomy): Bacteria > Bacteroidota > Bacteroidia > Bacteroidales > P3 > Colimorpha. The sequence continues at coordinate 26,619 of JAFXMW010000057.1, read as the reverse complement.
TACTGTCGAGGATTGCAGTGTCGAGAGGCTTGAGGTAACGCATGTCGTACATGGCAGCGCTGATGCCTTCGCCCTGCAGTATGGTTGCGGCTTCGAGTGCATCGTTGCCCACATGTCCTATGGCAAGAATGGCCACATCGGTGCCTTCTTGCAGACAACGTCCCCGACCCACTGTGAGCGGCTCGAAGTCGTTGCGCCAGTCGGGGTGTACACTGAGGCCACGGGGGTAGCGAATCACTACGGCTCCCTGGCCGGGCAACTGAGCGGTGTACATCATGTTGCGGAGTTCATGCTCGTCCATCGGGGCGCAGATGGTGAGGTTGGGTATGGGCCGGAGGCAGGCGAGATCGAAAGCGCCGTGGTGCGTGGGGCCGTCGTCGCCCACAAGTCCGGCTCGGTCGAGACACATGATGACGGGCAGCCGCTGCAGGGCCACATCGTGAATAATCTGGTCGTAAGCCCGCTGCATGAAAGATGAATAAATATTGCAGAAGGGCTGCATACCCTGGGCGGCAAGTCCGGCGGCAAAGGTGACGGCGTGCTGCTCGGCAATGCCCACATCAAAAGCACGCGAGGGCATTTGCTCCATCATGAAATTGAGTGAGCAGCCTGTGGGCATGGCGGGGGTGATGCCGACGATATGGGGGTTGCGTTTGGCCAGCTCGACAATGGTGTGGCCGAATACATCCTGATATTTGAGGGGTTTGCCTCCGTCGTGTTTCTTTATCTGTGCGCCGGTCTCGGCATTGAAGGGACCCGGGGCATGATAGGCAATAGGGTGTTTCTCGGCATTGCGGAGTCCCTTGCCTTTTTTGGTTACCACATGGAGGAGTTTGGGACCTTTGATGGCTTTGAGCTGGGCGAGAACCTCCACCAATTCTTCGATATTATGTCCATCGATGGGGCCGAAATAGCGGAAGCCCAGCGACTCGAACAGGTTGGGGGCACCCAAAGCGGCGGTTTTGGCCATGCGGGTGGCCCGTTGGAAGAAGTTGAGCGATTTGCCGTGGCGGGAAGAGGGGTCGGCATGGTCGCCTCCCAGGCGCTGCCACACCTTTTCTTTCAACCTGTTGTATTTGGGCGAGGCGGTGATGCGGGTGAGGTGACGGCTGAGACCGCCCACAGCCTTGTCGATGCTGATGCCGTTGTCGTTGAGTACTACCAGTATGTTGGCTTTTGACACTCCCGCATTGTTGAGGGCTTCGAAGGCTTCGCCACCCGTCATGGAGCCGTCGCCGATGACGGCGATGTGCTGCCTGCGGGTGTTGCCCTGCAAGGTGGAAGCCGTGGCCATGCCAAGGGCCGCACTGATGGAGGTGGAGCTGTGGCCAGTGCCGAAGGCATCGAAAGGAGATTCATCCATGCGCGGGAACCCGCTCAAGCCCCCGTAAGTGCGGATGGTCGGAAAGAGGTCGCGCCGTCCGGTGATGATTTTGTGGGCATAGGCTTGGTGTCCAACGTCCCAGATGAGTTTGTCGTCGGGGGTGTTGAAGACGTAATGGAGTGCAAGCGTGAGTTCAACGGTGCCAAGGCTTGACGCGAGGTGCCCTGGATGTTTGGAGAGAGTTTGGATGATATAGTGGCGCAGTTCGACACTCAGCTGGGTGAGGTCGGACAGGGGCAGACGACGGAAATCATCAATATTGTTGATGCTGTCGAGTATGACACCAGTAGCCTGGTTGCCTTCGGCAGGGCTGGTGAGTCTGCTACCCTGAGGTTGTGCGTTGATAGTATTGTGTGTGATGTTGTTCATTGGGATGAAGGTGGAAGGATTACTCCACTTGATAGGCTGGGGGTTGCTTTTGAATAGGTTTGTCGAAGTCTTTATTCAGTTTCTTGTCGGTGGCGCGTCCTTGGGCGGAGTCGTGCAGCTCCCATTTGCCGTCGGAAAAGACATAGGCCATTTCCACACCCGAGGGGACATAATACTGGTACAGGCCTTCCATGCCCGGTACTTGAGGCGCCACTTGGTCGAAGATTATCATACGAAGTTTTTTGTCGGTGGTTTTGTAGGCGGGACGGTTGCTTGTGTTTTTCTGAACCGCCGCCGAGGTGCGTGCCGCCGTGGAGACCGGACGGCTGGGACGGCCACGTCCCCTGCCACGACCACGCGGACGGGAAGAGCGCGAGAAAAGCGAAGAAAAGAACGATTGGCCGCTGCGGCGTTTGGCACGAATGCGTTCGGTGAAGCGCAGGTATTGCTCCTCGTAGCGGAGGGTGACCATGGCGTTGTGGGAATATTCCAGCACCACACGGCGCAGGTTGGGTTCTTTGCGGAAGAGGTTCTGTCCGAACTGGGGCATGCTGCCGCCCGATTTGAAACAGATGGGTTCGATGACTTTGCGCTGGGTGAGGTTGTCGACCCCGTTCCATCCCAACAGAGTGTAGTAGGTGCGACCATCGTAGGAGGTGGTGATGAGTTCCTGGTAAACGGCACCATACCAGCGGTCTGGGCTGAGAATATCCTCCTGGCGGTTGATGATTACCTCCGAACGGTCGTTGAGTTGATAAACATCATATTCTTTAGTGCGTTCGTTCAAAGCCTGCACAATGCCGAAACATTCATATTCGCCGGCATCGTTGACTATAGGCCATGTGAAGATGCGGAACTTTTTGTCGGGAGAGGTGAGCACGGAGACCTTGTTGCCAAAATCCCATTCCCAACGGAACGAATTGTCGGCACCGAGGGCTTCGGTAAGGAGCTGCACAGCGGCTTCGTTGGCATGGTAACGCTCGTTGTCGGTGGGAGCGGCAATGGTTTGGTCAAACAGCTGTACCAAATCGGACTGGTACTGAGCCATTAAACCCTTGTCCTGTGCCGAGGCCGCATGGAACAGCAGGACAAACACAAACCAGATGAGTATGCTTTTATTCGCCATTTTCATTATCCATATTTAACGCAACTATCACTAATTTATTTTACAGAAATGAAAAAAAGATGCCATTTGATTTTTTTTTCGTATTTTTGCAGTCATGAAAGAAGACAACAAACAGATAATAGAACAGGCATGGGATAACCGTGAACTGCTGAAGGACAAAGGAGTGCAGAACGTGATACGCCAAACGATAGAGCTGCTGGACAAGGGGCTCCTTCGCATAGCCGAAAAAGATTCGGCAGGCTGGCATGTGAACGAATGGCTGAAAAAAGCGGTTATTCTTTATTTCCCCATCAATGAAATGGAGACCATAGAGTGCAACCCCTTCGAGTTTCACGACAAGATTGCCCTGAAGAAAGGTTATAAAGAGCAGGGAGTACGCGTGGTGCCACATGCTGTGGCGCGCTACGGGGCTTTTCTCGCCCCCGGAGTGGTGATGATGCCATCGTATGTCAACATCGGGGCATACGTGGACAGCGGCACCATGGTCGACACGTGGGCCACGGTGGGCAGTTGTGCCCAGATAGGCAAGAATGTTCACCTGAGCGGCGGCGTGGGTATAGGAGGGGTGCTGGAGCCTGTGCAGGCCGCACCAGTCATTATCGAGGACCACTGTTTCATTGGCAGCCGCTGCATTGTGGTGGAAGGAGTGCTTGTGGAAGAAGAGGCCGTGTTGGGAGCCAACACCGTCATCACGGCCAGCACCCATATCATTGACGTCACCGGACCCGAGCCTGTGACAATAAAGGGGCGCGTGCCGGCACGGAGCATCGTCATCCCGGGCAGTTACACCAAGCACTTCCCGGCAGGCGACTATCAGGTGAATTGCGCACTCATTATTGGGCACCGTTCAGAGTCGACCGACAAGAAAACATCGCTCAACGCCGCCCTTCGCGAGTATGGTGTTAGCGTCTGACAATAATTTTGTTAACAATTCAAGCAATACAAAACCTTTATGAAGAAGTATCTCATTATCATCCTGATGGTTCCGTTGTTGATGTGCGGATGCAAGAAAAAAGTGAGCGATTTTCCCTTTGAGGGGAAAGTGGTCGGGATGGTGCAATGCACAATGATGACCACCAGCATCAGTGAGTATGACATAGGATATATTGTAAACCTCTCCGAGCCCGACTCGGTGGGTGGCGACTATCGGGTAGACAAAAACACCTTGTATCACAACTGCGTAATCCTTTACCACACTCGCGCCCGGTTTTACGATGGCGATGCCATCAAAGGGCGTATGTACCTCGACAACAAGTATTCGGCTGCCTATTGCAGCTACCACCACCAGCTGGGCATCCCCGAAGGGGTGTGCTATTCGTTGGAGTAGCAACCTCATCTTTCCACTATTACGGATAGACAACCCCATCGCCGACATTACGTCACTCCTCCCCAGCCAATGGTTATCATCATAGGTTGTTGAAAAAAAATTCGGCTGTTTTTCCGTTATATGGAAAATAAGTGGTATTTTTGCATTTTGAATTGGCCTCGGGCCGCAGTCATTAATTAGAGTAATTAAAGTCATGAAATTCATCATTAACAGCCTGCTCTTCTCAAAGCAGATCCAGTTGCTCAGCGGTGTGATTACAAATAATAACACCGTTCCCATCATCAATTGTTTCCTTTTCCACCTCGACGAAGGAGTGTTGACCATCCGCGCCACCGACCTGGAGACCACTCTGGTGTCGAAAATCGAGGTAGAGACAGGTGCCATTGAGGGGCTGACCGACATAGCCGTGCCCTCGAAATTGCTGCTCGACATTGTCAAGAGTCTCGATGACGTACCTCTGCAATTCAGCGTCGACGATGCCACTTTCAGTATCAGCATCTCCTCTGGCGAAGGCAGATACCGTCTGGCAGGCAAAAACGCCGAGACCTTCCCCACTATGCCCGAGCCCCGCGACACTGCCAGCATCATGCTCCCCAGCAGCCTGTTAGTGAACGCCATCGGCAAGACCGCCTTTGCCACCGCCAACGATGAACTGCGCCAGCAGATGAGCGGCATCCTGTGCGAAATCAACTCCGAAAACATCACTTTTGTGGCCACCGATGCCCACAAACTGGTCCGCTACCGTCGCAACGACATAAAGAGCGACACCCCCGTGTCGTTCATCCTTCCCCGCAAACCCGTTTTAACCTTGAAAAACATCCTCTCTTCCAACAAAGAGGAGATGGAGGTGAGCGTGGAATACAACAACACCAACGCCTTCTTCACATTTGAGAACTTCTATATCATCTGCCGCTTGGTTGAAGGCCGCTACCCCAACTACGATGCCGCAATCCCCAAGGACAACCCCAACAAGATGACGGTGGACCGCAACTCGTTCCTCAACACCCTGCGCCGTGTGGGTCTCTTCGCCAACCAGGCCTCGCACCAAGTTCGCCTCTCCATCCACGAACACGAACTGGTGGTCAGTGCCGAGGACGCCGATTTCTCCAACGATGCTGACGAGAAACTCCCATGCCAGTATGAGGGCGACCCGATGGAGATAGGCTTCAACGCCAAGTTCCTCACCGAAATGGTCTCCAATGTCGACAGCGAACAAATCCTTCTCGAAATGTCGCATCCCAGCCGTGCCGGCATCATCTTCCCCCTCAACCCCGACCAGGACAGCAACGAAGACATCCTCATGCTGGTAATGCCTGTGATGCTGGCCAACTAATACCCGCACTAACTTTCCTTCACACTGACAGACGATAGCGACCGACAAATCTTAAACAGCATAACTGATGAGCAAAAGCAAGGTCAACCTGTGGGAGACACACACCTCTACAATACTCAGCATTACTTTGGTGCTGTTCCTTTTGGGATTGTGTCTGATGGTGGAATACCACATCTACCGCGCCACCCACGACATGCAAGAGCGCATCACGTTCAAGGTAGACCTCACCTCCGACATTTCCGACGAGGATGCAAAAACACTGAAAGCACAAATCGAGGCCATCCCCTACGTAAAGCATGTTGACTATATCTCCCGCCAGCAGGCGGCGGAAATCTTTACCGAAGACCTCGATGACGATTTCGTGGGCTTTATCGGCTACAATCCCCTTTATCCATCCATGATGGTGAACCTCCGTGCCGACTACATGCCCGATGCACGCCAAGAAGCACGTGCCGAAAGCATAGCACGTTTCTCCGCCGACGTGAGCAGTCTGGAAAACGTCATCGGCGTGGCCTATCAAGAGAATATCGTCAACGAGCTGAACGATGTATTCTACAAAGCCACTTGGTTTCTCATCATTTTCATGGGGTTGTTGGTATTCATCAGCATCCTTATGATACGCAGCACCATAAGCATCGCCCTCTATGCCCAGCGCGACACCATACGCACCATGCAGCTTGTGGGAGCCAAGAGCGGCTTTATAGCCCACCCCTTCCTCACACGCAGCATCTGGTACGGACTCCTCGGTGCTGTCATCTCCCTCCTTGTCCTGGCCATCGCCACGGGCATCTTCAACCAGTCGCTCAGCGGCCTTGACCTGTTGGCCAACATCCACATGATATGGTACGCAGGCATCGCTGTTGTCATCATCATCCTCGGCATCACCCTCTCCTATCTCTCCACCCTCTCCGCTGTGCGGCGCTATCTACGCAACAACCGATGACTTTCGCTTTATTCATCCCATAAAAATAAATAACCCATTATGGCAAAAGAAATCAAAAAAACAGAAGACAACAAAAACCAGTTCACTTTCATCTTTGACAAAGTAAACTATATCATTATGATTGTCGGCGTCGTACTGCTGGCCTTCGGCTATATCATGCTCATGGGCGGTGGCAGCGACGACCCCAACGTTTTCAACCCTGCCATGTTCAATAGCCGCAGGCTCTTCGTGGCACCCATTTTCATCATCCTCGGTTTCTTAGCCGAAATCGTGGCCATCCTTTATAAACCCAAAAGTAAAGAATAATATAACCCTCGCATCATGGAATGGTTTGAAGCATTGATACTGGGTCTTGTCCAAGGCCTAACCGAGTATTTGCCCGTCAGCAGCAGTGGCCACCTCACCATAGGGGCCTACCTTTTCGGCCTCAACGGTGAGGAGAATCTCGCATTCACCGTCGCTGTGCATGTGGCCACAGTCCTCAGCACCTGCGTCATCCTTTGGCGTGAAATCGTTTGGATTTTCCAAGACTTCTTCAAGTGGAAATGGAACGAAGGCACCAAATATGTGGTCAACATTCTCATCTCCATGATTCCTGTGGCTATTGTGGGCTTCTTTTTCAAAGACAAAGTCGAGGCCATCTTCGGCAGCGGGCTCCTCGTGGTGGGCATCTGTCTCCTCATCACCGCCACACTTCTGGCCTTCTCCTATTGGGCCAAACCCCGCCAGCGTGAGCACATCTCACCTTGGCACGCTTTCGTCATTGGCATAGCCCAAGCCATCGCCGTCCTCCCCGGTCTCTCCCGTTCCGGCAGCACCATTGCCACGGGTCTCCTGTTGGGCAACAAAAAAGAGAAACTGGCTCAGTTCTCTTTCCTCATGGTCATCCCTCCCATTCTGGGCGAAGCCCTGCTTGATGCCAAAGACATGGCCGAGGTGGGCGTAAGCACCGCCATGGCCGGACTGCCCACCGTCTCACTCATAGTCGGTTTCTTGGCGGCCTTCATCAGCGGATGCCTCGCCTGCAACTGGATGATTAATATTGTCAAGAAAGGCAAACTCATCTGGTTTGCCCTCTACTGCGCCATTGTCGGTATCTTGGCCATTGTTCTCCCCATGCTCTGATGACACAGGAAGAACTGCTCGAGGGCATCGTCCTCCCTGTTGACAAACCGCGTCAGTGGACCTCCTTCCAGGCGGTGAACAAAATCAAAGCTGACATCCGCCGCACCTTTGGACTCAAGAAATTCAAAATCGGCCACGCCGGAACGCTCGACCCTCTTGCATCGGGATTGCTCCTTGTGTGCATAGGCAAAGCCACCAAACGCATCGACGAGCTGCAAAGCGGCATCAAAGTCTATTCCGGCACCATGGTCTTCGGAGCCACCACCCCATGCTATGACCTGGAACGCCCCATCGACAGCTACTATCCTTTCTCCCACATCACTCCCACCCTGATTGAGTCTGTCCTGCCGCAGTTTCTCGGCACCATACAGCAGGTGCCGCCCATCTTCAGCGCCGTTAAAATCAACGGGCAAAGGGCCTACCAATATGCCCGACAAACCGACTCGGAAGAAGATGTACCCTCTCCCACTCCCAAACCAGTGCAAATTTACCAATTCGACATCACTGCCTTCCGTCCCGGCAACCCCGACATCGAACCCCCTCCCCTGTCACAACCCGACGACATGCCCGCCACCCGGCTCTACGACCGACCTTTGGGCACTGTGCCGGCACATCTGCCTCAAGCCGACTTCCGCATCCGCTGTGGCAAAGGCACCTATATCCGCTCCATAGCCCGCGACCTCGGTCTTGCTCTCGACAGCGGAGCCTATCTTTCCGCACTCCGACGCGAACAGATAGGCTCCTATTCCCTTGCCGACACCATTGGCCTCGACAAGGTGGAAGAATTCCTCAATTCCTAAAAGTTATATTTTATCAAAGCACACACACGGTGATTGGTTACCGGGTGCAGTTTCTCATTCAGCACAATGCTACCATTGGCAGCCTGGTCCCCAAAGGTACAGACCGTCCATTCATATTCAAGTCCGATATTGAAATGCTTTAGGTTGTAACTTACCGACGGAGCCACACGCCACACGCTGTTCATGTGTGTGAAACTCTCGCCAGCCTTCATAAAGATAAGGTGTCTCACAGCCTGCTCGGTGCCGAAATTATACAGGTCCTTGTCGGCTCCCAGATTCTTCATATAACCCAAAAAGAGATTGCCACGGTAGGTCTTCCCCAAAGCGACATTCAGGTATCCGATAGCGGCCCGCAGCGGTGCATACTCCCAGCTGCCGTCGGGCAGCACATTGGTAACGCCATAGCCGTTCAACTGGTTCACATGGCTGGTGTTCTGTGCCAGCAAAGAACGGAACTTGATGGCAAACAGGCCGTCGGTATACTGGAAATAGAATGTCGGCGTGAACGAGGTCAAACGTTCCTTCACAGGCATGGCGACGGTGGTCGGCACCCCGTCCACATTCACTGTCTTGTAGCCCACCGTGCGGGGTCTCAACGACTGGCAAGTGCTTCCCAACTGGGCATAAAAATGTTCATCACGGTACTGCACACCCAAAAACATTTCGGGTATCAGACCTTGTTTAGCATAATCCAAGCTGGCGGTGCTGCTCCACACCCCGCCCGAATACGACGGGCCGTTGTACATATACTGCAACTGATAAAGGGCGGCGGCGGTGAAGCCTAATTTCCCCGACATAAAGGTGTAACGCAGCTGAGGCGTGCGGCTGTGGGCACGGAAGGGAGCCCCTGCCGCCATACCCAGCACCTCCGGCATAATATCGCCACTCAAGGGGTGCCAGTCCTGACCAGCCAGCAACTCCTGTCGCAATCCATTGTCGTTGCTCCAAGTCAACTTAACAAAAGCCAATCGCAGACGCAGCACCGTGTTCGTGGTGCCGAAGCCGCCGAAATCACCCTCCACCTTGCCGCTGGTGGAGGCACCAAACACCTCGGGACCTTCCAAACTCAGACCGAAGCGTGTGGTTAATGCCTGAAAACTCGTCTGAGGCACTGCGTTCATATCCACACGTTCCACACCCATCGCCGCGCACTCCTCAGGGGAGCCGTTCCATTTCTCGTCGTAGGGAATCATGTTGTACTCGTCGCCCACCACCGTATAGGTTTTGCGGCTGTCGAAAAGCAGATAATTCCTCACAAAACCATAAGGGGTAATCTTCACCTTTTTGGGTTTCTCGGTGTTCTCAAGGCCATCCTTACCGGCCTCACCCTGTGCAGCAGCCCCCAGGGCCGCTGCCAGACAGATAATAGATAATAGTGTTTTCTTCATATTTTTTTCTGTTTTCACTAGTTCTACTAGTTTCACTAGTCCTACTAGTTATTCTTTTTCTTCTAATCTTTTTCTCAGTTCCTCATTCTCGGCCCGCAATCTTCTATTCTCCTCTTCCAGTTCTCGTAGACGGCGGTCCACCTCTTCCCTGTATCCTGTGCGGGCAGCGTGCATCCTTTCCTTTATTCCCCCTTTGGTGATGAACTCCTGCTCCAAATACTTCAAATAAGTGGAAATCATCTTGTCCGTAATATGGCACAAGGTCACCGCCATATTGCAGAATTCTTCAGCCGATAACGTCTCCGCCAAATGTCTGTAGTCGGCATATTCGTTTCGTGTTCGACAGAAGGCCAACATATTGTCGAACCGAGGATGAGCCTTATCCCAAAGCGGCAAGCCATGTTTTTTCAAGTAATCCTCATAATCCTCCCGCAACTCTTGCAGACTCGCTCTTGCCACATTCACCAGCTTCACCTCAGTCTCCGTGCTCGTCATGGCGGCTTCGCTTCCCTCCACAATATTCTGCTTACCACTGCGGGCAGCCTGTGTCATCTGGTCCACCGTGCGGTCGCCGTACTGCTGCAGGAACCGCCGACAGAACACATCCGTCAGCAGCACCAGCACCTCGCTCTTCTGATAGAGGTGCATATTCTTATACCCCGCCACCTGTTTAAAGATGGACTTCTGCTGCCGAACGTTGTCATCCATAACACCAGACAAACGCCAATCCCCCTCAATTATTGCCCAGATAAACAATAAAAATTGCGGGCGGCAACCTCCGCCCGCAGCTCATAATTATTATCTCAAACGTCTACCTGTCCTGCACAAGACGTACCGAACACCCAACATGGCAGACATTGAGACCCATAGCGTTGAGATGGTTCTTGTCGAAGCCCACAAAGTAAGCATCACCCGATTCATCCAACGTGGATGTCCAGTAGCAACCATATATTTTGGTGCCTCGCACCTCCGTCCCCATTCTGAAACCGGCAGCTGGCAGGAAAACAGCACCCGCCTCCTCCATCTTTTTCCACTGCGCAGTAGTGTAACTGTTGTTGGGCGTCCCGTCGCTTGCAAATTCTGCATTGAACTTACATCCATCCGGCAACTTCCATTTGTCGGGCAGAATAATCACTCCTCCTTTCCCATTCACGTTGCCCGATGCAAGTTTATCAAAACTATCGACACGCTCGTAAAGCAGGTACATCCACTCATCTTCCGAAAGTGTACGCCACATGTCGGGGTGGTTGTCACTCTTTCCTATATTATTCTTCCCCCAGTCTACAAACACATCATAGTCTCCATCCTCCGAAACAAGGGTGGGATTGCAGCCTGTGCCCCAGCCGAAAAGGTCAATCCAACCGTCATAGGTTGAACTGATATTCATGTTAGCCGACCCTATAATATCATACTGTTGCTCGGCAAAACGCCAACTGTTGGAGCTGGCATTGTACTGCACATTGCCATGCGCAAAGGCCACCTGTTTGTCCGGACCCACCGAGAAGGCTCCAATCCCCTTCTCGTCCCAATTCTCCTTCTCGCCACAAGCGGAAAAAAGTCCCGTTAGCACAATAGCCAACCCCATGGTCTTCAAACAATAATTCAATCTCATATCGCTGTTTTGTTAATACTTTGGTATTGCAAAAATACATCTTTTTTAGAGAATAGCACTTTTTTTCAATCGAAAAGGCATCATGTTTCGCGGATAATCTGCCAATTCGGGAGGTCGTAGGTTCGATCGTCCGGCCATACTTCAAGGTCATTTCTCCCATATTTCTCCCATCCTGCATGGGAGAACTGAGGGGGAACGAGCGAGGGCAGGAAAGCGAAAAATCGTAAAAACGATGGTCGGGAAAGGGCTTGAAAAGGGCTGAATTGTTAATTTTTTGTATTTGCACAACATAATAGTAGACAACTAATTGATATGTGACAAAAAGTTAAATACGTTAAAAAACTTGACAACGGCTGTGGAATTTCGTATCTTTGCACGTTTTTTATACGCGTATTATTTATGAAACTTTCCTATTTTAATTTCAATCTCCCCCGGGAGTTGATTGCCGAAAAGCCTTCGAAACAACGCGACGAGGCACGCCTGATGGTGCTGCACCGCGACACACAGACTATAGAGCACCGTCTGTTCAAGGACCTGGTGGACTATCTGGACGAGGGCGACGTGGTGGTGGCCAACAACACCAAGGTGTTCCCCGCCCTGCTGTATGGCGAGAAAGAGAAGACCGGCGCCAAGATTACGGTGTTCCTGCAGCGCGAGCTGAACAAGGAGATGCGCTTGTGGGATGTGATTGTGGACCCGGCACGAAAAATCCGCATTGGCAATAAGCTCTATTTCGGCCCTAACGAGTCGTTGGTGGCGGAGGTGATCGACAACACCACTTCGCGCGGTCGTACGGTACGTTTCCTGTTCGACGGCACCGACGAGGAGTTCAACAAACATATCCGCGGCCTGGGGCACACCCCGCTGCCTGACGAGCTGCAACGCCTGCGCAACATCGAGAACTGGGATGCCGACCGCTACCAGACCATCTATGCCAAGTGCGAGGGAGCAGTGGCCGCCCCCATTGCAGGTTTGCATTTCAGCCGTGAGATGCTCAAACGGTTTGAGATTAAAGATGTCAAGTGGACGGAATTGACTTTGCATTGCGGAATTGGCAACTTCAAGGACATTGAGGTGGAAGATTTGTCGAAACACCGCATGGATGCCGAGGAGATGCACCTGCCGCAGGAGACCTGCGACGTCATCATGACCGCCAAGAACAACGGCCACAAAGTGTGCGTGGTGGGCACCACAACAATGCGCGCCATCGAGAGTGCCGTCACTATAGCGGGAAAGGTGAGCGGGTATGACGGCTGGACGAACAAGTTTATCTTCCCGCCTTACAACTTCACCATTGCCGACATGATGGTTACCAATTTCCATCATCCCAAGTCGTCGCAGTTTATTATGGTGTGCACTTTCGGTGATTTGGATTTCGTGCAGCACGCTTACGAAATAGCCGTCCGCGAGAAATATAAGTTCTCCACCTACGGCGATGCCATGGTTATCCTTTAAAGCCTCCGCGAGGTGAGACCGTTGGCGGAAATACTGAGGCCTACCGACCTCGATAGCTACATCGGACAGCAGCATCTTGTGGGTCCGGGTGCGGTGTTGCGCACACTGGTGGAGAGCGGACGCATCCCGTCGATGATTTTCTGGGGGCCTCCGGGCATCGGCAAGACCACCTTGGCCATGGTGATAAGCAACATGCTGCACCGCCCCTTCTACACTCTGAGTGCCATCAGCAGCGGTGTGAAAGAGGTCCGGGAGGTGATTGAGAAGGCCAAGGAGGAGGAGAATGCCATCCTGTTTATCGACGAGATACACCGTTTTTCGAAGAGCCAGCAGGACTCTTTGCTGGGAGCTGTGGAGAAGGGTATTGTCACCTTGATAGGAGCCACAACGGAGAACCCTTCGTTTGAAGTCATCTCGGCATTGCTGTCGCGCTGCCAAGTATATGTGCTGAAGGAGTTCGGCGAGGAAGAGCTGAGGCAGCTGCTCGCCAGCGCCGTGGCTTATTACGCCAGCCAAGGGCGCACGGTGGAGGTGAAGGAGGTGGAAGCCCTGTTCCGCATTTCGGGCGGGGATGCCCGAAAGCTGCTTAACGCCATCGAACTGGTGGTGAACAACAGCACCTCCGACCCCGTGGTGATTGACAACGAAAGGGCAACAAGTGTGGTACAGCAGAACCTGGCCTTTTACGACAAGCAAGGGGAAATGCACTACGACATTATCAGTGCCTTTATCAAGTCGATGCGCGGAAGCGACCCCAACGCAACGGTATACTGGCTGGCCCGAATGATTGAGGGCGGCGAAGACCCAGTGTTCATAGCCCGGAGGATGCTCATCTTTGCGTCGGAAGACATCGGCAACAGCAATCCCAACGCCTTGCTTTTGGCCAACGCCTGTTTCGAAGCGGTGACCAAGATAGGTTATCCCGAATGTAGGATTACGCTGTCGCAATGCGCGGTGTACCTGGCCTCGTCGGTGAAGAGCAACAGCACCTATGTGGCCTTGGGCAATGCCCAGCAGGTGGTGCGCCAGACGGGCGACCTGCCTGTGCCGCTGCACATACGCAACGCCCCCACCAAGCTGATGAAACAACTGGGCTACCACGAAGGCTACAAGTATGCACATGACTACGAGGGCAACTTTGTGGAGCAGGAGTTTCTGCCCGACGCCCTGCGCGGCACAAAGTTCTATGAGCCCGGCCAAAACCCGCGCGAAGAGGAGACCCGCCGCCAGTTGCGCGCCCGCTGGAAGGAGAAGTACAACTATTGACACCCTTGAACCATGATAACAGACAGGCAGACATACCGCCAATATGTGAAAGAGGATTTGAAGGCCTACGGCTTGGAGCATGTGGGCTTTTACAACTACTGGTGGATGGACTGCCTGCGGTTCCAGTTGAGGCTGCGAAAAATAGAGTACCTTCACAACACCTCCGGCCACAATGTGCTGAAAAGGCTGTGGCTTCTGGTTCTTGAGGTGGTGAACCACCGGCTGGCCACACGGCTGGGGTTTACAATACCCAAGAACGTCTTCGGGCCGGGGCTGTGCATAGTGCATTACGGCACCATTGTGGTGCATCCCGATGCACGGGTGGGCCGACACTGCCGACTGCACCCGTCAACCAGCATAGGCGACTACAACGGTGTGCCCCGCCTGGGCGACGACGTGTACATTGGGCCGGGTGCCAAAATCTTCGGAGCCGTGGTGATTGGTGACAACGTGGCTGTGGGAGCCAATGCAGTGGTGAACCAGTCGTTCGGGAGTAATGTGACCGTGGCAGGAGTGCCGGCCCGCATTGTGGCTGAACAGGGTGCAAAGGAACAGGGCGTATTCGGAAATAATGAATTACACAAACTGAGTTAAGTCTTTCCTACCACTTATTATCCATTTTTTATACTTTTTACATCATGGCCGAGGCATTGCTTACTGTCGAGAACTTGACGAAATCGTATGGCGACAAACTGCTGTTCGAAGATATTTCCTTTGGCATCAATGCCGGGCAGAAGACAACCTTGATAGCCCGTAATGGTTACGGAAAATCAACGCTCCTCAACATTCTGACAGGGAAAACCCTTCAGGACAGCGGCAAGGTTACTTTCAGAGGCGATGTGAAGATGGCCTACCTGCCACAGCAACCCGAACTGCTGCCGCACCAAACGGTTCGCAGTTTCGTCTATGCGGCCGAGCGGCCGGAACACGAGGACGAGTGGACTTTTGAACAACGCATAGAGGAGATACTGAGCCGTTTGCGTCTTGATGACAAGCTGGACCAGACCATGGAGACACTGAGCGGAGGCGAGCAAAAGAAAGCGGCGTTGAGCCGGATACTGATAGACCACACCAACCTGCTGCTGCTTGACGAGCCCACCAACCATCTGGACATACAAATGATTGAATGGCTGGAGGAGTTTCTGTCGCGCCAACGGCTGGCCATATTGATGGTGACCCACGACAGGTATTTTCTCGACCATGTATGCCAAGAGATAATAGAGCTGGACAACAGCCGCCTGTATCACTATCGCGGCAATTACGACTACTACCTGAGAAAGAAAGCCGAACGCGAATACAACGAGCGCGTGGAAGTGGAGAAGGCCAAAAGCCTTTACCGCACAGAATTGGACTGGATGCGCCGTATGCCCCAGGCGCGTGGAACCAAAGCCCAGGCACGTATCGATGCCTTCTACGAGTTGGAGGCCAAAGCCCACACCCGTTTCGATGACAGCCGACCCCAATTGACTGTGAAAACCGAACGCATAGGCGGCAAGATACTGGAGATGTACAATGTGTGCAAGAGCTATGACGGAGTGAAGATGGTAGATGACTACAGCTACACCTTCAAGAAGGGAGAGAAGATAGGCATTGTGGGACCCAACGGGATAGGGAAATCCACCTTCCTCAACTTGATTACCGAGCAGTTGCGACCCGACAGCGGCCGCATCATTGTGGGACAGACCATCCGTTTCGGTTTCTACACCCAAGGAGGAATGACCGCCAGCCCCGACCGCAGGGTTATCGACATAGTGAAAGACGTAGCCGAAAGGATTGAGCTGGACAACGGCAAAGAGATGTCGGCACACCAGTTCCTGAGCCACTTCGGTTTCGACGACATGACCCAGTACAACTATTTCGGCAACCTGAGCGGCGGCGAGCGTCGCAGGCTCTACCTGTTGAAGGTCCTGATGGCAAACCCCAACTTCCTTATACTTGACGAGCCCACCAACGACTTGGACATTTACACACTGGAAATCCTGGAGCAATTCCTCCGCGACTATAAGGGTTGCCTTGTAATAGTTAGCCACGACCGTAGTTTCATGGACCACATTGTCGACCACCTGCTTATTTTCGAGGGAGAGGGAAAAATAAAAGACTATCACGGCAACTACACCGAATACATGGCCGCGCGCAACGCCCAACGACGCACCGAAACACTGCAGAAACGCGAAGAGAAACCGCTGTATGTGCGCGAACGCAAGGACAAACCCCGTGCCACCTACAAACAGCAAAAGGAATACGAAAGCCTGACTTTAGAGATAGAAAGCCTGAACCAAGAGAAAGCACTTTTGGAGGCAGAACTGTCGGAAGGCTTGGTGAGCGACGTGGCCCGTCTCACCAAAGCCTCTGAACGCATTGGGGAAATCATCGGACTGCTGGACGAGAAAGAACTGCGCTGGCTTGAGCTTGATGAGATAATAAACGGATAAGGTATTGAACAATAATACTGTAAACCAAAGAAAAGACAGTAATATCAATAAACCCCGACAGAAAATTCATAAAAAAAGTTAAATAACTGCAACAAAACAGAGGGGTATGTGTCATTAAAGCGTATGAACACCGAAGTGGAACAATTAGTGGAGGCTTGTGCGCGCAAAGACCCGAAAGCACAAAAACAGCTTTACGACCAGTATGCGCCGACACTGATGGGATTGTGCATGAGATACACCCACTCGCGCGACGAGGCTCAGGACCTGCTCCACGACGGTTTCATCAAGATCTTTGAAAACATAGGCAAGCTCAAAAAGCCCCAGTCGCTGGAGACATGGATGCGACAAGTGATGATAAGTCAGTCTATCAACTATCTCTCGCGCCGACGCACCATCATCTACACCGACCTTAACCTTATCGAGGAGACTATCCCCCAGGAGGAAGAGGAGGAAAACGGCTGGGATGACAGGACCAAAGGAATATCGATGGAACAAATAGTCAACGCCATCCAAAGCATGCCCGAACAATACCAAAAGGTATTCAACATGCACGATGTAGAGGAAATTGACTATCCTGAGATTGCCCGTATAATGAAAATGCGGGAATCAACGATACGCAGCATCCTTTTGCGAGCACGCCGCTATTTAAGAAAGAAACTGGAAAAAAGAATACAGTAATTATGAACAACGATTTAAAAAACTATTCGACACAACCCGACCCCAAAGTTTGGGAAAAGATAGAAAAGACCCTGCATCGCCGCTCACTACTGCGACGTACAGCCGCTATTGCCACCGGAGCCATGGCCGTTGCAGCCGTCATTGTTGTCATTGCCGTCAACCGTAATACGATAACCGAAACAGCATCAACCCCGACACAAACCCTTCCCGATGTGGCCATGACCACTCCTGCTGCCACCCCCGCTCAGCCCGCTGTCGCCGAACCTGACGCCATGCCTGCCCCCGCCCCGGCACCTGCCGTTGCTCCCAAGCCCATCCCTCAGCAAAAGAGCATCAGCGTGCCTGCCACCAATACCCCTGCTCCCGACACAATGAAAGCCACAACAAGCGTGCTTCCAATCACGCAACAGGCCACCGCGGTAAAGCCAACATCCACAGCCAAAGCTGAAAACACCACCACAGCCATAAAAGCCCCGGCGCCAACAACTTCGACGGCTGCCGACAATAATGAAAAAACCGTCCTAAAGCCAATCGAGCCTATAGCAACAGCCGAGACCCCTCGCAACGAGGTGAAATCATCATACAATTCTCCCCTCGATGACACCATCCTGTGGATACCCAATGCCTTTGCCCCCAACGCCGACGACCCTGACATCAGAACCTTCCACGTGGTTCTCAACCATGCCAGCAACAGCATCTCGAACTACCGCATAGTCATCTTCAACCGCGGCGGACAACAAGTGTTCTATTCCGACAACATCAACCAACACTGGGACGGTTCGTTCAAAGGTCGCCCCCTGCCCCAATCGGCTTACATCTACATCATCAACTACACCGACAGCGACCAAGTGCGCCACCAACGCAAAGGCACCGTCACCCTGATACGATAACGTACACTATTGAATGATATTAAGGGAGCGTTCCGCAACAAATTGTGGGACGCTCCCTCGTTTTTCCCTCAATACAACTATCGCGCAATGTCGGCACAGATGCCCGACGTGACGGCAATCAAGTCGGCAGGCGACAACTCTATCTGATAGCCTATCTTACCTGCACTAACCATGATATGATCCAAGTCGCGCGCAGTGATATGAAAAACTGTGGGATAAAGCTTCTTCATACCCACCGGCGAACAACCGCCGCGCACATAACCTGTCACCTTGGTAATATCCTTCACATGAATCATTTCCACCCACTTCTCCCCTACACTTTTGGCGCACTTCTTCAAATCAAGCTCACATTCCACTGGAACCACAAAGACAAAGAAACCGCCGCTCTCGCCCTTGGTCACCAAAGTCTTGAAAACACAGGAAGGGTCCTGACCCAGCAACGACGCCACAGTGATTCCATCCACAGCCTCCTTGCCGTGGGGATATTCATGTGCATGATAGGGTATTTTCTCCTTGTCGAGAATACGCATCACATTGGTTTTAAACTCAGCCATAACAAAACTATTTTACAATAATCGAATGCAAATTTACACAAAATAAACGAGACCACCGCATAACTTACGAAAAAAAAGACAATTTCCATCCCCATAGAAAGGCATCTCCACCTCCCCGCCACCAACCACATACCACTTGTCCCATATATTTTTAGGACAAAAAATCAATGAATCATTTTTTTTGTGTATTTTTGCAGTTTAAAAAAATATATCCTTTCAATGCAAATGAAACACCGCAACAAGATTTTAACAAGCCTCGTCATCCTTGCCGGGCTCATTCTCCCGTGCATCCCAGCACACTCCAAGCCCGTCGAAAAACACACCGCCCTTCTCGCAGGCACCCATTTCCTGCAGAAGAAAGGCCTGCTCAAACAAGGCGAAACCCTCACCCTCTATTCTCCAGAAAAGACCAACCCTTACGAGGGTTGTTTCTACGTGTTCAACAACGGTGAGGAAAGTTTCGTCATCGTGGGAGCCGACGACCGCTGCACCCCCATTCTCGGATACTCGACAAACGGGAGCTTCAACCTCGGCAAACTGCCTGCCAACATGCAAGTGTGGCTTGACGGCTACGCCCGTGAGATACGTCTTGCCATCGAAGCCAACGCCCCCGAAAACCCCGACCACCTGGTCCAATGGAAAAGGCTGCTGCAGACCCCCGAAGGGAACGACGAACCCAAACGCGACAGCTACCTCCTCACCTCCACATGGGAGCAAGGCTCCGGCTACAACAACTACTGCCCCGTGATGAACGGCCAGCACGTAGTGGTGGGATGTGTGGCCACTGCCATGGCTCAGATAATACGCTACCACCAATCCCCCTCGCGCGGCTTCGGCAAAAAGACCTATAACCACAGCTCCTACGGCACACAATCCGTGGATTTCGACACCACCGAATACGACTACTCCCTCATGCCCGACCGCATACGCCGCAGCTCCTCCGCGGCAGAAAAAGACATGGTGTCCCGACTCTGCTACCATTGCGGTGTTGTGGTAAACATGAACTACCAAAACCCCTCCCACACCTCGGGCAGCGGAAGCCAAACCTCGCGCATACCCGAAGGACTGATGCACTTCGGCTACACCGACGCCATACTCTACGTCCGCGACAACAACATCAGCGACTCCGCCTGGAAAGCCCTCATCCGAACCGAAATCGATAACCTCCGACCCATCGAATACTCCGGCGTGAACGAAGAAGGAGGCCATGCCTTTGTCCTCGACGGCTACAACAACAACGACCAATACCATTTCAACTGGGGATGGGGCGGCTACTGCGACGGCTTCTACACCCTCACCACAATGCAAGGCTTCACCGCCTCGCAAGACATGGTCATCAACATCAAACCCTCGGGATGGGACGGACACCTGCAGCAATTCCTCGTCTCCCCCGACGGCCACGGCGACGGCACCTCATGGGAAAATGCCAACAACGACCTCAACGCTGCCGTGAAACTCAATAAATACGCCAACAAAAGCATCTGGATGAAAGAAGGCCTCTACTACGGCGACACCACACAACAATATGCCTACACCCTCTCAGGCAACGCCTCCATCTATGGAGGTTTCGAAGGCACCGAAACACAAGTCTCGCAACGCAACCCCGACCTGCACCCCACCATCATCGACGGCAAAGGGGTCCGCTGCCTCGTCGACGCTTCCTGCAACACCTACAACGGCACCCTCTCCCTCAACGACCTCATCCTGCAAAACGGCCATTCCACCAACGACCCATGCATCAAACTCTCCAACAGCATCAAAGCACTGAAACTCACCATACGCAACTGCACCAGCGACAGCGGACAGGTGCTATACATCAACGACGGCCTCGCCCGATGCTTCCGCATCGAAAACAACAACGCACCGCAAATCTGCTTCCTCAACGAAGCCATCATGCGCCAAAGCCTCCTCAACAACAATAACGGCGATGTCGCCATCCTCTCCCATGGACGCATTGTCAACTGCGACATCGTATCCAACACCGGCACAGCCGTAGTGTTCCAAAGCCGTGGCTCAAGCCTCATCAACACCATAGTCTGGAACAACGACACCACCCTCCGGCTCAACACCGACCTTAACGACACCTCCGTCCGCTACTGCGCCTTCGACAGCGACACCGCCCTCGGCGACTCCACCTGCCTCCTCCTCAGCCACGACAACAATGCACCCGACGGCCCCGCCTTTATCCTCCCTGCCACCACCCGCGGCGTCTCACTCACCTCCGACAGCCCCGACTACAACTGGCAACTGGCAAAAGGTTCCGTCTGCATCGATGCCGGAGAACGCGTACTGGAATGTATCCGCGACGGCGACATGAACCAAGAAGTACGTTGCCGCAACGGCAAAATCGACCTCGGATGCTACGAAAGCAACTACCCTGTAGGCATATCCCAGCCCACAGCCGACATACTCGCCGTCCACCCCAACCCCGCTTCCAGCCACATCACCGTCAGCACCCCCGACGGCACGACCATCCAAATCCTCGACATGACCGGACGGCAAATCCTCAGCCAACCGTCCCGACACGGCGAAACCCTCATCGACATCTCCTCCCTGCCCCAAGGAATCTACCTCCTCAAAGCCGGCACACAAACCGCTAAACTAATCAAAAAATAAAGAATAACCTCGGTGAGGTGAGACTATTAATAACACCGCACAAGCAATATACAGTGTCACGACCGGATGGGAGCAACATCGTATTTTGCGCAGTGCGGTGACAGAAAAAGCCCACCGTCAGCGTCTCTAAGAGACGCGACATATATGCAGAATTAAATGAAACACTTAAAACATATAACAATGAAAACAAAACTGATTATCGCCACCGTGGCACTTGCTGCAGCACTAAGTTCTTGCTCCACATTCAAGTACCAGTACTCCGAATCACGGATAGCCGAAGCCAACACCAGCGTCTTCGTCATCCCGCCCACTGCCAAAGTCAGCGTCAACCCCGAAAGCTTCGTCGACGTATGGGTCTTCGACGGCAGAGAACTGCGGTCGATTGTAACACCGGGCATCAATGCCGAAACCGTCACCCAACGCCTCAAAACAGCCGCCTCGAACAAAAGCCTCGTCAAACACAACGGCGACATCCTTGTGGCACCCGTCTTCGACATCGTCTCCGAAAACGACGGCCACAGCTACACCGTCACAGTACGCGGCTACACCGGCACCTTCACCGACTGGAACAAAAACACCGGCGACTATATCGAAATACAGAAAAGCCGTCTCTCAATCGCCCCCGCAGCCGTATGCGAGTGATACATCAACTAATTAATTAGAATATTGAATTCAAAACACAGCATTCACCCTTCAAAATACTTAATATCAACTCTTGTTTTACACTTGTTTCCCACTTGTTTTACACTTTAAAAGTGTAAAACAAGTGGGAAACAACATTTTTTCAAACGCAAAAGCAAAGCATCGAAAAAAAACGGGAGCCACGATACCTCATGACTCCCGTTGCATTTGATTTCTATACTTAACCATTAAAAAGGATGGTCGGCATGGAATTTCTCCAGACGCTCCTTAAGGTCGGGGAACTGCTCGCGCAAAACCAAAGCCACGCATGCGCGGATGCCTTGGCGCAGGCTGCCTGTGATATCGAGCGAGATGGCACTGATGCCGTAGCGAATCAGTTCGTTCAACAAATCCACGCTGCCCATGCCGGGATAGCAGAAAGTGAAATAGAAGCCGTCGCCTACGTCCTCTCCCATGTCCTTGTCGTAGACAATATAGAAGCCGTTGTCGGTAAACATCTTCTTCATCACTTTAGCCTTCTCGCCATACTCCCTGATGTCATGCACAAAATTGAAAGTGCCGTCGTTGGCGCCCTTCAGCATTGCCGCCATGGCATACTGCACCGAATGGGCGGTACCTGAGCTGAGACAGTAAAGGGTGCCAAAAATCAGAGCACGCCCCAACTGGGTCTGGCCATAGAAACGGGCCAAATCGGGACACTCCATATTGAACAGCTTCGGGCTGCAAACCATCAGAGCGATACGCTCGCCGGCATAGCTGAAAGATTTCGAACCTGAAATCATCAGCACGTAATTGTCGGTATATTTAGCCACCGTGGGCTGGAAAGGAGGCTGTCCCGGCACACTGTAGTCCTTGCGGAAATCCATCAGGAAATAAGCGTCGTCCTCCATCACCACCACCCCGTACTGGTTGGCCACCTCGCCGATAATCTTCAGCTCATAGTCGGTGAAACAGAACCAAGCCGGGTTGTTGGGGCTGCTGTAGACCATGCAAGCCACGTCGCCGTCCTTCAGCTCCTCTTCGAGCTTGGCGCGCAGCTTGTCGCCACGGTACTCATACACATCGAACGACTTCATCTCTATGCCCAGCACACGGCACTGCTGCTTCTGCACCGGGAAACCAGGGTCGATAAACAGCACCTTGGTCTTCTTGGCATCGTAGCGCGTAAGGGTGAGGAAACTGGCAAAACCCGCCTGCATCGAACCCACTGTAGGCACGCAGCAGTCCGGCGTAACGTCCACATCGAGGAAATTCTTCACAAAACGAGTAGCCTCGCGCTTGAACTCCTCTGTGCCGTAAATCTCGGGGTAAATCGAAGCCACCCCGCTCTTCAAAGCTTCAATCTGCGCCTGCACACCCACTTGCGGGGCTGGCAGACCCGGAATACCCATCTCCATCTTCACGAAACGGACGCCCGTCTCCTCCTCCACATCCTGAATCATCTTACGCATCTCGCGAATCGAAGCCCTGCCCGGGTTGGCGATTTTGTTCTTTCCGGCAATCCTGTCGATTACCTCTTTCTGTATGGGAATTTGTGTCATAACGTATTTTTATTTTAAAGTTTATAAGCTAATTATTTTCGAATCAAATCTTGATCTTGTCGAATTTCAGTTTCGCCGCGTTGATGGGGCTCACCTCCTTCACAATGTCGTAAACCCTCTTCTGCTCGTCCGCCGGCGCGGGGCCGAAGATGCCCGCCAGCTCCGAAATCTTCACATCCACAAACTGCTGAACCGACAACAAATTGGGCTTCACCTTGTGCACCTGCTGCAGCTGCTCCAAAGCCCCTATAATGTTCTGCCTGGCCTGAGGCTGGTCCTTCGTCATCATGTCAAGCCCCAAGCGGTGATATTGGTAATAAACCGCGTGCAGCGCGGCGTAAGCAGCATTCGTGTGGTTCTCGGCAAACCAATAACGTGCCTTCTGGCTCTCGCGGCCGCTCCAGCCCTTATACTGCTGCACAGCGTCCGCCGTCTGGCAGATAGTCCGCGACACCTCGTAGAATGCCTCCCCGCCACTCGGCGCGAAACTGTCGAAATACATCCCCAGCATCACATACACATAAAACGACACCGCCGACTGCAGGTTGCCGTAAAACGTATTCGGGTCATAGTCCAGCGGTTGGCTCTCGTTATAAGAGAACACAAAATCGCCCGACTCAATATAATTGAACAACCCCGACGTGTACGACGAGTTATACACCGGGCGGCGCAGCTGCAGCGAAATCTGTCCCTTGAAATCCGTCAGCGAACTCCTCTCGTTCAAAATCAGGCTCAGCGAACACTCAATCCTCTCCCCTTGCTGCAGTTCCAGGTTCGTCCAGCGGCGCGAATTGACAAAATCCTCCAACGCCTGCCGCATACTCTCGAAAACCCCCTTGTCGTTCGACTCGAACGACTGGGTGGTAGACAACAGTTTTTGGTAATTCACCTGCACCGCGCAGTGGAACTCCTGGGCGCGTACCACGCCCAAGTGCAACACAGCCAGTATAATAAAGACAACTCTTCTTAACATAACGCCTGCAAAGATACAAAATTTTTCCGAAACAAAAGTTAAAAGCCCCCACAAAACCTTCAAAATCCCCAAAAAAAGTCTATTTTTGCACCCCGAAACGAAACACCCCATGTCACTTTTCGGCACAAAAGTGGCTCTAATGGCAATAAACATAAACACCTCTGGCAAATGAAACGAAACATCCTCCTCCTTATCCTCCTCTGCACACAGACCCTTGTTGCGCAGACCCCATGCGACACTACCTCCGACGGCACCCCCTCGCAGGCACCAACGGCATCCGTCATCGACAGCCTCGTCAAAGCAAAAGCCTACGCCGATGCCTACTCCCTCCTGCAACAGGAATATACCTGTGCCAAAGAGCAAGGACGCTCCTACGATCTACTGCGGGCAGCATGCGGCATGGCCACTGTGGGCAAGCAACTGCCCGTAAACACCAATGCCGAAGCCCTCCTTCGACACACCCTTCCACACCTCGCCCCTGCCGAAAAGGTGCTTTGCCACAGCCTGCTGGCAGGCACTTATGCCCAAGTCTTGCGCAACCGCAACCAAAGCAGATTAAGCTATCAAGACCCCCCGTGTCCCAACAACCTTGACGACACCGTTTACAGCCAATGGTGCCACGAGGCACTGGCCACCCGTATCCTGTTCCATAGCCAAGCCGCCCTCTCCACCCCTGCCACACTGCTGCAAAGCATAAAGATGAAAGACTACGACTTCCTCGCCTCCCACGACACCCTGAACGACTACTCAGCCCTCACGCTCTACGAAGCCGTCTCCTACGACGCCATCCACAATATCGTAGGTTCCGATCTCCTTTTCAACGGCTCCACGTTTGTCTACAGCGACAGCCTCTACCACGCCCTGTGCAACCCCTTTGTGCTGGCCGCCATGCCCAAGCCCCAAGGCAATGCCACCCTGACCAAACTCGCCATATTGCAAGAGGTGGCGACATACCTTATCCATAACGGCACCGGCACCGACACCAATTCCACACAATGGCACACCCTCTGCCGCGAGCTTAGCACATTCATCGACCACTACGCCAACGCCTACCGCCAAAGCAACTCCATCAAATTCCGCTCACTGCCCTCTGCCAGGCTGGATGTCGGCCCCATTGTGGCCCCGGGCAGCGGGTGCTTCTTCACCTATACCGGCGACACCGACACCACCCTCTATCTCCGCATACTGCCCTCCATCAGCAAAACTTTCGACACCTTGCCCTCCAACAAAAAGCTACGCTATGCCCTCTCGCAACCCGCCTTGCACAGCCTCACCGTGCAAGTGCACAAGCCCACGGCCGGCAGCCAACACAAACAGCGCTACTATTTTCCATCACTCCCTGCAGGCGACTACTCCATGATTGTCTCCGAAATGCCCTTCCCTACCGCTCTCGACATCCCCGACAGCTGCCTGCCTGCGGTCTACCACTACACATTCTCCTGCCTAACGGCCGCCATCGTACCCATCTTCCAGTCCCACGGCCAAGGTCTTGTGATGAATATTGAAACAGGTCAGCCCATTCCCGGCATCCCTGTCACGATGAAGGGGAAATACTATTACACTAAAAATCCCGACACCGACAGCCTTACCCTCACCACACTCACCGACACCCTCGGACGCTTCAATTTCAGCCCCCTCATGCCCATTGGGGAGTACACCTACCCCGTCTACAGCATCACCCATCAAGGCCACCCCATCTCCGTCAAACTCGGTGCCCAGACGTATAACATTGTCAGTCGCGGGCAGATTGCCCCTGAGGGGGAAGACGATGACTCCGACACGCTGGTTTCTTTCTTCTTCAACGCCCATGTCTACCGCTTCTCCGACACCGTCCGCTTCACCGCCATGGTGCAACGCAACACCCCCAAAACCAACCAGCCGGTTCCCAACCACCGTGTCAGAATCACCTTGTCGACAGACTACTACTCCGACAGCATTACCTCCCTGCAACTCACCACCGACAACATGGGCTGGGCAGAAGGCAGCTTCATCCTGCCGCAAGTGCTCAATGCCAACAAAAACTACGACAACCATCTGTACCTTATAGCCTACGACCACGATGGCAACAATATGGGAACCGCCTCTTTCTCGGTCGACAACTACACCCTTCCCACCCTCTCGCTATCGCTCAACACCACCGCCGACACCCACCTCTACGGCCAACC
>JAFXMW010000056.1 GCA_017530105.1 Bacteroidales bacterium | reverse complement strand
GTACCCGCCGAATCGTGCAATGCATGGGGATTATCCCTGCCCCGTAGGGGCTTTCGTTTAATAGCATATCACGTTGTTATACAGATATATTCTCTGGAGGAGATTTCGAATAGATATATCCTAACGACCGATTTGGGTTTATTTTGAGTGTTCCAGTTCTTACTTCTTCACAACGCGTTTAATGGTGGTGTTGCGAGAGGTAATAACGCGGACAAAGTATGCCCCTGCGTGCAACCGTCTCACGTCTATTTGCTCTTTGTCTGTGGTAAGGATTCGGCGTCCACTCATGTCCATCAGCTCGACCTTTTGTACATTATCAGCCTGAATGTTCAGCACATCGGTCACTGGGTTAGGATATACGTTCACCACTCCTTCCGAAGGCACTTCCTCTATATCCAAATGGGCACAGGGCCATTCAATGAAGTGGCTTCCACCGTTGCGATATGCGTTCTTCACCGACACCAGCGCCTCTTCGTAGCGGTTTTTTATCGTGTAGTTGACATAACGGTCGGTACCACCGCCTTTGTGCCATACAGCATAGACATCGTGAGGCGCCACGGCAATGTCGACGGAGTCCATGGTACCCTGCTCCAGGCGAGCAGTGCCATAGATATAACCCGATGCCGACTGAAGCGACAGATAAGCACCACCCTGCCAAGTCTCACCATGGGTACATTCCATCACCACGGTTACTGGACACAGCTCCTCTTCGTTATAAGCACTCTGCACCACACGCACCAAGCAACGCTCGCCACCCTGCGCGAAGGTTATTGTGGCAACACGCTCTTCACCGGTGTTGTTTTCCGGCACAATGAAACGCACCCGACAAGCATGGGCAAAAGTGTCCACTTGCACGGTGAGCCAATCGGCATCGCACACCATACTCCAAACGGTGTTCACTGCACTATTGGGAGCAAACAGAAGTGAATCGGCCCCGCCGTCACGGTTCATGGAGAAAAGCGTGTCGCTCACCCGCAAGCGGTAGTCGGGCACCAAGCCCAACAAGGCAGAGTTAGACATATTGAAAGTATAGGTGACATTGCCACCCACACCTCCCACACCAGGGCTGATGGAGTCGACAGGGAAATAGCCATCCCCCCGGCCGCTCCAACCGAAATTGAAGTGCATATAGCCACGACTGTCATATCCGTCACAGACAAAGCCGTGACCGCCCTCTTCTGCTGCACCAGTATAAACGATGGGGTGCCCCAAGTCCAAATCGGCTATAATCATGTCGCGCCATTCCGCGTTGCCATAGCCGAAGTCCTTGTGCACAACCCGCATCTGATTGCTGTAACCGAAGTAATCCTTCAACGAGTTGTCGATACTGGCATAGCCAGAGATGCCGGCCAAACCAGCTGCCGCACTGCCGTCGCGAGAGTAATCCATTTCAAGACTCACGCCACAATGGTACATCAGCAAAGCCACAGCCTCTTTCTCCACCATAGGCGAACTGGCAGTTGCCGCAACAGGCATATTCTCCCAGTCGTAGAGCGTGTGTCCAAAATCGGCCTGTTGCACACCATAACGCACATGAGTGTAGCTATGACTACCCTGTCCAAAGGCGGGGTATTTCCAATAATTCATCACCTGCGCCTGTGCCGTGGCAGCACAGCCCGTCACCGACCCGCCGGGGCAGTAGCCATTATATGGATAGCCCTGGTCCCAGAAAGTAGTAAGCATGGGTTCCACACCTTCCCACACAGTATCTTTTGGGGTGATACCCTGTTCTAAGGCATACCATTCAGCATGGGGAGGAAAGCCCTTTGCCTCGCGCAAGATGTCAATCTCCTTCTGATATCCCTGCAGCCACTCCTGCAAGGCAGGAGGCATATTGGCAGTGTCTATCGTACCCGTAGCAGAATAGCCCAAGATGGGACGCGCCACATCGTCGGCAGCCACCAGCACAAAGCCTCCGTTGGCACCTTCGAAAAGATAGATGCCATCGTACTGCCACTCGATTGGGACTGTCGCCAGCAGGTTGCCACTCTTGGCACCGGTCTGTGAGGAAAAGAAAGACTGCGCAAGAGCGGCAGCCCGTTTGGGATTCACTGGGGCGGCGACAGCGGTGCCGAGCATCAGCACCGCCGCAGCCAGTAATAATACCTTGTTATGTTTCATTGTAATACCTTATTATTGTGTTATGGCACGGGCAATTCTACCCAAAATGTTGCGCCAACTCACCTTGCCTTTTGCAGTCTTTGCACTAGGGATGATGGCCTTGGCGGGCTCAACAGGCACCTGAGTGAACACCACCACTGAGGTCCCCATTATCTCTTCCATGTCGGGGTCGTCGAAATCAAGGGTCAGTGTCTTGGCCACCGTGTCGTAAACCAGTTCGTAGGAATAGTAGGCCGTGTCGCCCAGCTCATCATCGTAATATTGGCATTTCAGAATCACGCTGTCGTTGCTGAAGGTGTAGGTGAACGCTTCTGTCATGTTCTGGTTCTGGGAGGCTGCGGGGTAGTCGGGTACATCGATAACGATATCTTGGAACAGTTCTCCGCTTACCGAGTCGAGGAAGTCGAGCGACAGGTCGTAGGTGACATCCATTTGCAGCATGCCCTGGTAATAATAGGTGTTCTCCATGTGGGCAATCCACGAAGTGCCTTCATAGATGTTCTCGGGAGTTTCCACCTCTGGGGTTTCAGGGGTGACAGGTTC
>JAFXMW010000055.1 GCA_017530105.1 Bacteroidales bacterium | reverse complement strand
GATGGCCATCATGGGCTTGGTGTTGATGACGCGGGCGTACAGCCGGGAGACAAAGGGCTTGGCGGGGTCCATGGCGGAGGTCATGTCGCAGCGGAAGACCATGTTGTTGGTGAGGGTACCTGCGCCGGGGCCCT
Organism: Bacteroidales bacterium; assembly: GCA_017530105.1. Lineage (GTDB taxonomy): Bacteria > Bacteroidota > Bacteroidia > Bacteroidales > P3 > Colimorpha. Next base: position 12,618 of record JAFXMW010000055.1, on the reverse strand, counting down.
GGGTGACCTCGAAATTATCTGCCAGGCAGTCGAAGGTGTTGTTGGTGCTGGTGTTGCCGGTGAGTTGTGTGAACTCGATGGAGTCGGGGATAATGGTGAGGGAACTGATGTACTGTCCGTCCATGTTGCTTTTATACCAGACGTAGTTGTCCAAACCGGTGGGGGCATTGAGCGTAGCTACCTCCGGAGTGGAGCCCACGGGGCATCCCGACACACCGATGCTCATCTCCTGGCAGTCGCCTGCCACATAGCAGTATCCGTAGTGTCCGCTTTGTGAGCAGTCGCCCATGAAAATCTCAATTCTCACACGTTCAAACAGGTAGTTGTTGAGGTTGACAGCCACCTTGTTCCAGTCGCGGTAGAATCCGTTACCGCCGTTGCCACTGAGGGTAAGTTGGTGCCAGCCGTTCTGGTTGTTGGAGGCTTCAGTGCTGGAGACCATGTAGCAGAGGGTGTCGCTGATTTGCTGCCATACGCCGGAGTTGTAGCTGGTTTCCCTTGCGACGCGGATAATGAAGGTGGGGTCTTGTGCGGAACCGTGACCGGGAGCCTGAACCACAATGGCGTAATAGATAAACAGCAGGGCGTTGTAAGGGTTGACCTGCATGGTGTAGTACAACGCTTCAGCCTCGGCACTGGTGCCGCAGTTGCCCAAGCGGATGGACTTGGTGATGGTGGGGTCGAAGGAGGTGGGGCAGTAGGGCAGGTTGTAGTTCACCAGGGGGTCTTTGCCTGCCTGTGAGCCAGTGCCGGGGCCGTCGGTGTTGGACATGATGCGGAAACGTTTGGTGGGGTCAAGCGAGTTGCCGCAATAGCTTGTTCCTCCACTACCCGTGGTGTTGGCCAACTGGTTGGCAGGAATAATGGCAGAAGTCAAATTGACTCCCGTTGCACCTGTAATGGGGTTGGGTTGGCTGTTCTGTTTTGATCCTGTTTGCCCGGAGTAGAATCCGATATACGGGCCCGTGGAGGAACCCGAAGTGAACGAAGCCGGGTTTTTAAGGCCGGGACAAGGGGACAGGGAGGACTGTGAATGGGCTGTTACCATTGACAGCAATAGAACTGTTAGAATGATTGTTATCTTTTTCATGACTTTAATATTTTCGGTTTTAACTACACATTAGACACACAGGGTGCCTTTTTGTTGCACTTTTTTAACTTTATTTAGGATTTTATTTTCTGTTGCCTCTCTTTTGAAGTATTTCTTTGTGTTTTTGTCCCTGTCGGTGCGAAAACTCCATACTGGAATTTTCCCACCAAGTGTATGTCTGTGGGGGGAAAAAAAAACAGCAGAAATAATGTCCTGCTGTCTTTTTGTGGGAGTAATCGGATTCGAACCAATGACCCTCTGCTTGTAAGGCAGATGCTCTGAACCGACTGAGCTATACTCCCTTGCGATGATTTTTCCTTCCTTTTCAGGTCTCAAAATCGTTTGCAAAGATACGAACTTTTCTCGACATGGCAAAAATTTTTTTGCAATAAGAATAAAAAAATGTATTTTTGCAAAATCAACAACACTTCAATTATGACTATGAATAGATGCAGAACCATCACATTAACAATACTCTTGGCCGCGATGGGTGGCCTGTTGTCCTGCAATAGCGACAAGATTCCTCCCGATGTTATGGATGAAGAAAAAATGGCCACTTTTCTGCAGGAAGCCTATCTTTTGGAGGGCTTTTACGGCATTGAGACGGATTTCCACTACGACTCGCTGCATCCTGAGATGTTAGCCTCCTACGACAGCCTCCTGTCCAGCTACAGCCTCAGCCGAGAAGATTTCGAACGCAGTGTGGACTGGTATGTCCACCACCCGGAAATTTATGAGCGTGTCCACGACACCATTCTCGCTCGCATCGACCGCCAACTGGAAGAACCCTCAATGGAATAGGATCGCTTAATTCTCGTTTTTCTGTAGTTTGGCATCGGGAGCAACCTGGAGGGTGATGGTGTCGGGGGTAGACAGCATCTCCGGGAGGTCAAGTATTACATTTACAAGCCAGTCGCCATTCTCTTTAATTACTTGAATGCAGTCGGAGAAATTCTTAATAGGGGTGGTCTTGGTATAATATACCCACGCGGTATCTGTCTCCACCGTAATGCTGTCGATGACGAAATGTGCTGGAGTGTCGGAGGCAATATAGGCCGAATCGACAAGTGGCATGAGTTTGTCACGCATAAAAGGGATGGTGACTTCTCGAGTCTCTTTTGTTGCAAAGGGAATGGCTTCGTCTACAAGATAGTTCCCAGTGGCATTGAGATAACCCATGGCTACATCGTGTATTTCCTTTCGGTCATGATTGCAAGAGAATAAAAACAGTATTGATGACAAGGCTACAAATGCAAATCTATATTTCATAAAAATGTTCTAATTGGTTAATTTCGGAATGACATTTAAAGAAAAAGGAGTTTGGGTTTTTGCCCAAACTCCTTTTGTTTAGTTGCCAAAAAATTAGTTGGTTTTAATGGTGATACCACCGCCGCCGATAGTGGCGGAACCGCTATTGGTTTTGGCATTCATCTTGCTGGCATCCACTTTCGCTTCACCATTCTTAGTGTTGACGGTGGCACCGCCTTGCTTGTTGATGGTGATGGATGTGCCGGCAGTCTTTACGTTCATTTTGCTGGCATCGACTTGAACCGCGGTTTTAGGCTCTTCTTTTTTTACAGCCTTTTTCTTGGGGGTAGCCTTTTTGGCAGGTTCGGGAGCCACAACAGGAGTATCGATGACAGGAGTGGTGTCAACGACTACTTCAACGGGGGTGGTGTCGATAACGGGCATGGTGTCAATCACCTCCTCGGCGGGAGTGTTATTGTTGCAAGCAACGGTAAGACCAGCCACAACCACTGCCAATGATAATAACTTAACAGCTTTTTTCATGATAGGATATGTTTTTTGTGTTGGTTATTTCATCGTGATAGTAGCGGACATGGCGGCTTTATGGTTGCCTTTGCTGGAGGTAAGACCCACTTTGGTGTAGGTGGCAGTGAGGTCTTTGGAAGTTAAATCGTTGAAATCGAGAGTGGTTAATTCACCTTGATCGTCAAAAAATTCAGTAACATGTGCCATAGCAGCGTTGACAACAGCATCGAAGGTCATGGCAGTGAGGTCAATTCCAGTGACATTAACGGTCAGATTTTTGGCCCACCAGTCGCCGGTATGGCGAGTTCCACTCTGGCCTTGTAAATCCCAAGAGCCGTTTTCATAATACCATAAATAAGCACACTCTTGAGCAAAGACGATGCTTACGTTTTGGCCAGAGACCTCCATTGAGGGGTGGTCGGTATAGGTGCCGGTGGTGGGGTTGTTGTCGCCCCAGGTGAGGAAGAGGTTGATGATAGGATAGGCATTGGCACTGGTTTGAGCGGCGGCAACGTTCACTGTGTTGTCGGCATAAGTGCCGTTAACATACTGGGCAGCCCATGATGCAGTGCCGAAAGTAACATTTACACCGGAGATTTCCTCGAAGTTGGCGGTGTAGGTGGCTTCGGCGGTAACGGTGATGATGCGGGGGTTGTTGGTGTTGCCATCATTCCAGTTGACGAATTTGTAGCCTTCGTTAGGAGTAGCGGTGAGGGTTGCAGTGGTGTTGGAGTCGTAGGTGCCGCTGCCGGAGACGGTACCATAAGCATCGTTGTTGGCTTTAACGGTGATTTTGTACTTGGGAGTAACATTGCTTACGGGTTCTGTGCAGCTTGCCAATACGGCACCTGCAATCAGCATGACGCTGAACAATTTGAAAATGTTTTTCATTTTGTGTTGAATTTTAATTGTTTATAAAATTTCTTTAATAATATGTTTCTTATTATTAATTTGCAAAAATACAACTTTTTTTTTTAATAGTATTGATTTTCTTTATTTTTATGTTTTTTTTAGATTGTCGGGGCGTTTCCCGGGGTGATGCGTGGGTTCGCTCGTTCACCATAATATGTCCGTCAGTTCTCCCATATTTCTCCCATCCTGCATGGGAGAAATATGGGAGAAATATGGGAGAAGTGGGGGTGAAGGAGCGAGGCTGGAGGGTGTAATCGGTTAGGATTTGATGTCGAGGGCGTCGCGGATGCCGTTGCCTAAAAGCATGAAAGCGAGGACGAGGAGCATGATGGCGGCACCGGGGAGCAGGGGCAGGTAGGCGCTGTCGAGCAGGATGTAGGGGTAGTTTTCCTTTACCAGGGTGCCCCAGGAGGGCATGGGTGGCTGCACGCCGATGCCGAGGAAACTGAGTCCGGCCTCGAGAAGGATGGCGCTGGCGAAGTTGGAGGCCGCCACGACGATGACGGCGCCGGTGATGTTGGGCAGGATGTGGCAGAAGATGGTGCGGAAGGTGCCCAGGCCAAGGGCGCGGGCGGCTTCGACGTATTCTTTTTCTTTGATACTGTAGACTTGTCCGCGCACCACGCGTGCGATGTCGACCCACATGGTGAGTCCCACGGCTACGAATACCTGCCAGAAACCTTTGCCCAGGGCGAAGGTGATGGCGATGACGAGGAGGACGGTGGGGATGGACCAGACGACGTTGATGAGCCAGGTGATGAGGTTGTCGACCCATCCGCCGTGGTAGGCTGCCAGGGCGCCGAGGGTGATGCCAATGAGCAGGGCTATGAGTACGGCTATGAAACCTACGGAGAGGCTTACGCGGCTGCCTATCATTATCATGCTCAGCACGTCGCGGCCGTAGGCGTCGGTGCCCAGCCAGAATGTGCGGGTGTGGAGGCGTGCCAGCCGGCTGCGTCCGATGGTGAAGGGTTCGCCGGCCACGGGGTAGGCGTGGATGCTGTCGGCGGTCATGTGGCATGAGTCGATGGGGATGGCGGTGTAGGGGAGTGGGTGTCCGGTGAGGAAGGAGCCTCCGGGGTTGTCGACGGGGTCGATGCAGAGGAAGGTGGCTTTGCTGCCTGGGCGGAGGGTGGCGAGTTCGAGGTATTGCTGGTTGCAGTGGGGTGTGTGGTCGGGGGTGATGAGGTAGCCGAGGATGGCGGTGAGGAGGAAGAGGCCTATGACCACGAGGCTGGCCACCGAGAGGCGGTTGCGGCAGAAGCGACGCCAAGCCATGTGGCTCAGCGAGGTGCTTTGGGCGGGGGCCTGCTGTTTGACAAAACGGCGGTGTCGGCGGCAGAAGAGGCTGTGGAGGGTCATAGGAGAAAAAAATGAGATGGTGGGGATGGGATGGATTGGTTTTACATCATGCCGAGTTCGAGTTTTACCTCGTCGCTGAGTTTTTCGAAGTCCCACGGGGGGTCGAAGGTGAGTTCTACATCGACGGATTTGATGCCTTGGATGTAGCCTACCATTTGTTTCACTTCCATGAACATGTATTCGGCTTCGGGGCAGTCGGGGGCGGTCATGGTCATGAGGATGCGGACATTGAGGTCGTCGTCGATGTCGATGTTGTAGATGAGCCCGAGGTCGTAGATGTTGACGGGTATTTCGGGGTCGTAGATGTTTTTGAGACAGTTGACTACGGCACTGTGGAGGGTTTCTTTGTTGGGTGTCATGGCGCTATTTTTGTTGTGAGAATGCGAGGGCGTAGAGTTTCATTTGTTTCACCATGGAGGTGAGGCCGTTGGAGCGTGTGGGCGAGAGGTGTTCTTTGAGTCCTATCTGGTCGATGAAGGAGAGGTCGGCGTTGAGGATGTCCTGAGGGGTTTGGCCGTCGAGGGCGCGGATGAGGAGGCTGATGATGCCTTTGGTGATGACGGCGTCGCTGTCGGCGCGGAACCATAGGCGTCCGTCGCGGTGTTCGCAGCTGAGCCATACACGGCTTTGACAACCTTTGATGAGGTTGCTGTCGTTTTTGTCTTTTTCATCGATGAGGGGACATTCTTTGCCGAGGTCGATGAGGTAGGCGTATTTGTCGAGCCACTCGTCGTAGAGTGAGAATTCGTCGATGATGGTTTCTTCTATTTCTTTTATTGTCATTGGACTGTGTTTTAAATGCTGGTTTACCCTGCAGGGTAAAAGCTGGCTTGTTGCTATTTGGGTGCGGTGCGGATGAGGACGGCGGCAATGATGCCGAAGACGGCTTGTGGCAGGAGTACGGCGATGAAGGGGTTGAGGGTGCCGAAGATGGCGTAGACGGTGGAGACTTTCATGAAAACTATGAAGCCGAAGGCGAGAGAGATGCCCACGGCGAGGTGGACGCCGATGCCGCCGCGGGTTTTGCGGCTGGAGACACCGAGGCCAATGAATGTCATGATGATGATGGCCAGGGGGTTGAGAAGCCGTTGGTAGTATTCGATTTTGGCGGCCACAACGGTGGTTGAGCCTCTCATCTTTTCGTGTTGGATGTATTGGTGGAGTTTGACGGAGTTCATGGTGGTGACGTCGTCGGATGCCCAGTTGAAGTCGTCGGGGGTGATGCCGAGGTTGCGTTGGGACTGGCCGCTGCGGGAGAGGTGCTCTTTGTTTCCGTCGATGGTGCGGTGGAGGAAGTCTTGGCAATCCCATTTGCCTGTGAGGGTGTCGTATTGTATGCGGGAGCAGTAGATGCGGTCGACCAGGCAGTAGTTTTCGTCGTATTCGTCGCGGTGGAACTCGGTTACGCTCATGGTGGTGGCATCGTAGCTTTCGGCATAGATCTGCACGCCGTGTTTGGCTTGGAAATGGATGTTGCTGAAGTAGCTCTGCCGCTGGGTGTAGATGTATTCGTTTTCGAATTCGGTCAAAGTGCGGTTGTTGACGGGGATGAGGAAGTTGCCGAAGATGAGGACGATGAAGGCGACGATGAGGGCACCGTAGAGGTAGGGTCGCATGAGTCGGCGGTAGCTGATGCCGCTGCCGAGGATGGCGATGATTTCGGTGTTGCCTGCCATCTTCGAGGTGAAGAAGATGACGCTGATGAAGATGAAGAGCGGGCTGTAGAGGTTGACGAAGCCGGGGATGAAGTTGAGGTAGTAGCGATAAACAATCTCCCCCAGCGGCGCGTGGCCGCTGAGGAAGTCGTCGAGTTTTTCCGATACGTCAAAGGTGATGACGATGACAATGATGAGGGCCATCGCCAGAAGAAATGTCTTCAGGTATTTCAGTAAGATATACCTGTCAAGTTTAGGCATTGTGTTCACTCTTGCCCTATGCCGAAGAGTTTTTGGAAGTTGGTGAGACAGTCGAGGACGTTGGTCTTGACATGGATGAATTCATCGATGCCGTAGCCTTTGTAGGTTTCCACCATGTCTTTGGGGAATCCGGCGAGGACGATGCTTTTTACTTTGCCTTTGAGCCCTTGGCAGGCTTGCTGGGTGATTTCGGCATATTCGTCATCGCTTGAGCAGAGGACAACGATGTCGGCCTTGGCGTCGAGGGCTGCTTTGACACCTTCGTCGGCAGTCTTGAAGCCGGGGTTGTCGATGATTTCGTAGCCCGCGACACCGAAGAAGTTGGTGGCGAAACCCGAGCGTGCTTTGCGCATGGCGAGGTTGCCGTAGGTGAGGAGGAAGACTTTGGGACGGATGCCGCTGCGCTCGGTGGCGAGACGGAGATGCTCGAAGGCTTCGGCTCCGCGGTAGAGGCGGAGGGGTTTGATTTCGGGTTGTTCTTCGCGGCAGGCGCATTTGGGGCAGCAGCGGGTGTCGAGGGTGATTTTGTCGCCCATTTTTTCCAGCAGGTTGGGGTATTGGTTGGTGCCGAGGATGGTGGTTTTGCGTGTGGCTATGTCCATGTCGCGTTGTTGGGCGGTGCGTTCCACTTCGGCTTGCACGAAACCTTCGCGGATGGCTTTGGCAAAGCCGCCTTTCTCTTCAACGTTGAGGAAGAGCTGCCAGGCGTGCTGGGCAATGCTGTCGGTGAGGTTTTCGATGTAGTAGCTGCCTGCTGCGGGGTCGACGATTTTGTCCATGTAGCTCTCTTCTTTGAGGAGGAGTTGCTGGTTGCGGCCAATGCGGTAGCCGAAGCTGTCGGACTCCTTGAAGGCGATGTCGAAGGGGTTGGTGGTGATGCTGTCGGCACCGGCGATGGCGGCGGACATGGTTTCGGTGGTGGTGCGGAGCATGTTGACGTAGGGGTCGTAGATGGATTTGTTCCAGAGCGAGCTGGTGGCGTTGATGAAGACCTTGTAGCAGCACTCGCACTTGGGTTGGTATTGCTCCACTATTTTGCTCCACAACATGCGGGCGGCGCGTATTTTGGCTATTTCCATGAAATAGTTGCTGCCTGTGGCGAAGTTGAAGACCAGGTTGGAGGCCACTTCTTCGACAGTGAGGCCACGGTCGGTGAGGTGGGCAAGGAGGTCGTTGGCGGCGGCAAGGGTGAAGCCGAGTTCCTGCACGATGCTGGAGCCGGCGTTGTGGAAGTGACGGCCGTTGACGGCAAGGACGCGGAAACCGGGAAGGTTTTCTTTGGCAAAGCGGACCAGTTCGACGGCTTCGTCGTAGGCGGCCTCCTCACCATTGCGGTAGTTGCCGTGGAGGAGAGCGTGGCCGTAGAGGTCGAAGTTGCAGCTGCCAAAGACCTTTGCGGGGTCGCAGCCGTTGTCTTTCACTACCTGGGCAAAGAGTTTGAGTGTTTCGAGCATGTTTTTGCCGCAGGTGAAGTTTATCTTACAAGCCTCGAGGTAGATGCCTTTCAGCAGGGTTTGCATTTTCTCGAGGGAGTCGACTTTGCAGGCACAGAGACCGAGAGAGTTGGCACCGCGGTTGAGGGCTTCGAGAGCCAGGGCGTTGGCGGCTTCGACGGTGTCGGCCTTGATGTCCTGACGGATGTCCCAAACGTTGTTGTCGGCGTGTTTGCCGCGTGTGAAAGGAGCTTGGGCGGGATTGCTGTCGAGATATTCCAGGTTGTCGAGGTCTTCAGCACGGTAGTAGGGCTTCACTTTGAAACCTTCGATGGTTTTCCATACCAGTTTTTTTTCGTAATCGGCACCTTTGAGGTCCTTATTGATGACTTCTTCCCATTTTTCGGTCGGAACCGGCGGGAATTCACTAAATAATTTATTGTCTTCCATGTCTTTGTGTCTTTCTATTATCAACAATTAAGCAAACAAAGATACGATTATTTTTTGACATGGCAAAATAATAATCGTATCTTTCACGCTGAGCAACGAAAACTATTAGCTGCTACGCCAGGGGTTTGCCCATTGGGGCTGAGGTGGGTGCACGGCGGGGCTATTCCACCACGAGACGGTGGGTTGTGGTGCCCTGCGGTGTGGCGAGGGTGACGAGGTAAGTGCCGGCGGCAAGGTCGGCGGGCAGCGGGGTGACGGGCTGGCGGAGAGTGGTGCGCAGCAGCTCGCGCCCCGCCAGGTCGCGCAGGGTGAGCAGCGGCGCGGGGGCAAGCAGTGCGGGATCCACTGCCACGGTGGGTACGCGGCCTTGCGGCGCGGGGTTGGGCACAAGTGAGAAGGATGGGCCGTCGGCAACCGGCGCAATGCCTCCAGGCTGGCTGTGGGTGGTGTCGGGCATGGTGGGGCCTGTGTAGAAGAAGACGGGGGTGCTCCAGGGGGTCCAGGCGGCGGTGTCGTGGAAATGGCAGATGTGGCGGCAGTAGGCGCGCACACGGGCCTGATAGTATACCGAGGGGGAGAGCGTGGGGTCAAATATCTCGTAGTAGTGGCGCGAAGTGGTGTCGGTGGTCAGGGAGTCGATGGGGAGGTCGTAGGGACCGTAGGCTATCTGGTAGAGGTTGTGCTCGAAGGCGGTGTCCCACATCAAGGTCGGGTTGCCGGCAAAAATGCCCGCGTAGTCCAACTCCACTGTGGGGCAAGAGAAGAGGTGCGTGTCCGGTGGCGTGAGGATGGGGAAGATAATGGGTGTTTCATTGATACTCCCGATAGGCCCTAAGCAAGAGACCGTAGAATCTACGTAATCTTCAACAAAAAGTAATGCTTGATCAAAAAAAAGATTCCAGTCAGCATACGGCAAAGATGGACATGGATAACCTTGAAGGCATCCCATAGAATGTATCCATAAGATTGAGTAATTGTTAATAAACGAATAACAATTGGCATAGTAACCGATGTAAAAGGTGTCATGGACCAGTATTGGGGTGTCGAAATAGGCTTTGTATAATGTTACAAGGCTGTTGCGGAGGGTGATTTCGCATTCGGGGTGGAGGTGTATCTTCACGCGACTGCCGTCGTCACGGTAGCGCAAGTAACGGCAATCGAATGTGTCCTTAGTGCGGTGGACAAAATAACTGGTTCCCTCCTTGTCGATTACCACTGGACATATTGTCATAATGTCATTATTGGAGCCAGAGTAGCCATACCAATGGTTTTCGTTGGGGAAAATGGGGAAAGACACGCCATAAATAAGTTGGTCTTGGCCTCGTGGAGCCACACGTGGCCATAAAATCATATAGGTATCCCGATACTTTGGATCATCACTATAATATGTGCTTACTGCACTACCTCTGGGATTCGGATAATTTTGTGCTGGACAAAAGCGACTACCGGAATTACTGGGTGGAAAATCAATAGTATCTTGAGCTATTGTCGGAAAAAATGCAAGCGTTATTAGGACAATAAAAAATGTTTTTTTCATGGTAAAATGATTATATTTAAAACGTTAGAACAAATATTTATATTTATTATCAAGCAAATGGATATTAAGGGACATAACATCTAAGAGACATAGCGTCGAGGGCTTCGAGCGCCAGAGCGTTGGCGGCCTCGATGGTGTCGGCCTTGATGTCCTGACGGATGTCCCAAACGTTGTTGTCGGCGTGTTTGCCACGGGTGAAGGGGGCTTGGGCGGGATTGCTGTCGAGATATTCCAGGTTGTCGAGGTCTTCGGCACGGTAGTAGGGCTTCACTTTGAAACCTTCGATGGTTTTCCATACCAATTTTTTTTCGTAATCGGCACCTTTGAGGTCCTTATTGATGACTTCTTCCCATTTTTCGGTCGGAACCGGCGGGAATTCACTAAATAATTAATTGTCTTCCATGTCTTTGTGTCTTTCTATTATCAACAATTAAGCAAACAAAGATACGATTATTTTTTGACATGGCAAAATAATAATCGTATCTTTCTCGCTGAAGCAAAGAAAACTATTAGCTGCTACGCTATGGGTTTGCCCATTGGGGCTGAGGTCTGCGGGGGCAGCAGGGGTGCACGGCTGGGCTATTCCACTATGAGACGGCAGGTTGTGGAGCCCTGGGGGGTGGAGAGGGTGACGAGGTAGGTGCCTGCGGCAAGGTCGGCGGGCAGCGGCGTGACGGGCTGGCGGAGGGTGGTGTGCAGCAGCTCGCGCCCCGCCAGGTCGCGCAGGGTGAGCAGCGGTGTGGCGGCAAGCAGCGTGGGATCCACTGCCACGGTGGGCACTCGGCCTTGCGTCGCGGGGTTGGGCACAAGTGAGAAGGCTGGACCGGCGGCGATTGGTGCAATGCCTCCAGGCTGGCTGTGGGTGGTGTCGGGCATGGAGGAGCCGGTGTAGAAGTAGACGGGGTCGCTCCAGGGAGTCCACGCGGCGGTGTCGTGGAAATGGCAGATGTGTCGGCAGTAGGCCCGCACACGGGCCTGATAATATACCGTTGGGGAGAGCGTGGGGCCGGAAATCTCGTAGTAGTGGCGGGAGGTGGTGTCGGTGGTCAGGGAGTCGACGGGGAGGTCGTAGGGGCCGTAAGCTATCTGGTAGAGGTTGTGCTCGAAGGCGGTGTCCCACATCAAGGTCGGGTTGTCATTGACTATGCCGGCGTAGGCCAGCTCCATTGCGGGGCAGGAGAAGATGTGCGTGTCCGGTGGCGTGAGGATGGGGAAGATTAAGGCTTTGCTATGAGTGTTCGATTCGTTAATACTAATTACTGTTGAATCTATTCTGCTTTCAGTCAGCATCATACTACAGTCAAAAAAGGAATCCAATTCATAATATGGTAACGTCTGCAAAGGACATATCGGACCCATAAGATGAACAAGATTATATGATTGCTCAAAACTGCCGGGCACACTGACGGAGTATGAATAATCAAGCTGATATAAACCGATATAAAAGGTGTCTATGACTGGCAGTGGGTAGTCAAAATAGGCTTTGTATAATGGGACGAGGGTGTCGCGGAGTGTAGTGTCGCAGACGGGGTGGAGGTGTACCCTCACGCGACTGCCATCGTCATAATAACGCAAATAACGGCAATCGAAAGTGTCCTTAGTGCGATAGACGAAGTAATTGGATCCCTCGTTGGTGGCAACCACCGGACATATAGTCATGGTGTCTAAAGGAAATACGAGACTATCACCAGAAGGGGTAGAGATATAATTTTGCATCACGGACAGGGATACTCCGTAAATATATTGGCTTTGGCCTTGCGGAGCCACACGCGGCCACACCCACATTTTGGTATAATCTCTGAAAAATGAATAATAATCTAGAAATTCTTTAAGTCTGGGGTTTCCACCAAGGTAATATGGAACACATCGAGTACCAATATTATATGGTGGAAGATCTATGGTATCCTGAGCAATTGCCGGGTTAATTGCAAGCACCATTAAGGCTATAAAAAATATTTTTTTCATGGTAAAATAATCTTAAAAAAAATGGAATTTTATTATTTATTACCCGTTGGCGGAATTAAACCAGTGCATATTTAACTCTGCCAATCGGCTGATTGTTTAGGTAATTGATGTATTGTGCGACGGTCAGTGCACTGATTTTGCCGATGATGCGGGCAAACAGGCCGTCGGTTTGTTTTGCAT
>JAFXMW010000054.1 GCA_017530105.1 Bacteroidales bacterium | reverse complement strand
GACTAATAGAACATGCTATCAATTAAAACGATTTTACACAACATTGAACTTCTGTTCCTACTGCTGGTAGGTAATATTCTCTATGCTCAGAACTGGCCGGAGAGGCATGAGTTTGTGCAGTATTCTCAAGATCCGAAACCCATCTCTATCCAAGGGCAGATCGTCGTGCCTGTCGATGCAGATTCCATTGAGCTCCTTACAGCACGACTGATTCACAGGTACTTAAGAGACTATGTCATCATCCCAGAGCCTGTCCATTCCGACTCTCTTTACTCTCTCTTGAATCCCGAGTACGGCAAACTGCCGCCTGCCATCTTTGTAGGCAAGACCCGACTGGCCAATAAGTGCCTCACCCGAAAGAACGAATTACGCGATGACGGTTTTATCCTCAAGAGTGACGGACATCATGCAGTCATCTACGGCCTGCAGGACAAGGCGGTCTATTACGGTGCCTGCCGTCTGTTGGAGCTGAAGGGCTACCGCATGACCCATCATCAGGTACCCGACGTGGCTCCCAATATTCAGCCAGGCCTACCCATCGTGGACGAGGTGAACAACCCCAGCTTTGCCTATCGCGAAATATGGTACTATACCCCCCACCACAGCCAGGACTATGCCGACTGGCACGCCCTGCATCATCGCATCCGTGTCGGCGACAGCAACCAATACATCTGGGACAGCCGTTTCTCCGGTCCTCTCCGCTGGGCAGAAGGAATGTATGTCCACACTTTCCAGAAACTCATCCCGCCGCATAAGTATTTCGACCGCCACCCCGAGTGGTTTACCGAGACAAGTGGCAGAAGAGTGCGCGACGGGCAGCTCTGCCTCTCCAATCCCGAGGTGCTGGACACCCTCTGTGCCAACCTTGCCAAGATGATGGAGCAGCAGCCCGAAGCCCAGATATGGTCGGTCTCCAACAACGACAACTACAACGTCTGTCAATGCCCCCACTGCCGCCACATGGACTCCCTCTACGGTGGCCCTTCAGGCACGCTCATCCATTTTATCAACCAAGTGGCGCGCCGTTTCCCTGACAAGACCATCTCCACCCTTGCCTACCAGTTCACCCGCCGTGCACCCCAGCCAGTGGACGGACACATTGAAAAACCAGACAGTAATGTCAATATCATGTTCTGCTCCATCGAGTGCGGCCGGCAGGAGGCTATTGCCACCGCTCCCGCCGAGGCCTCTTTCCGCCGCGATATGGAAGACTGGGCTGCCCTCACCGACAACATCTACGTGTGGGACTATGTGGTGCAATTCCGCAACATGTGGAATCCTTTCCCAAACCTCCACGTGCTACAACCCAATCTCAAGTATTTCCACGACCACGGAGTGCGACTGATGTTTGAGCAGGGCACCGGTGCCAACAACGTCACTTCGTGGATGGAGCTGCGACAATACATGCTCGCCAAACTCCTCTGGAACGTCAATGTCGACCCCGACTCGCTGCTCCACGATTTTTGCCTCCATCACTATGCCTACGCTGCCCAGCCCATCGAGGAACTCTACCGCGAGATGCACCGCTCCCTCATCGCTTCCGGCCAGAGGCTCGACATCTACGGCTACCCTGTTGATGCCGCTAAAGGCTACCTTGCCCCTGTGCAGATAGCCAAGTACCAAGCCCTCATCGCCGCCGCCTACGACAGTGTGCGCCAATACAAAGGACAGGAGGTCCTCTATTCAAACCGCGATGTCGTCTACGGCACTCGCACCAAGATTCTCAACGACCGCATCCGTTTCCTTGAACTCTCCATCGACTACGCCGTTCTCGAACTTACCATGGCTGGCCACCTCCCCATGGACAGCACTTTCCTTTCGCGTGCCGACCGCTTTGTGGCTGATGGGAAACGCCTCGGCCTCAACATCCTCCACGAAATGGGTTACACCCTTGACGAATACCGCGCCGACATCGACAACCACCTTGCCAAGTGCAGCCAACCCAATCTGGCGCGCCACTGTCCCGTCATCCTTCTCCACCAGCCCGACAGCCAGTATTATGCCGGAGGGGCAAAGGGGCTTACCGACGGCAATGCGGGCATACTTGACTATAGGCATACGTGGCTCGGCTTCTATGGCGACACAGTTGACGCTGTTATTGACCTCGGAAGCCGCAAGCGTCTGCACGAAATCAAGCTCGACTTCTTCTACTTCCCCCTCTCGTGGATATTCTTCCCGCAGACCATCAACTTCTATGTCTCAAAAGATGGGAAGCAATGGCATTTGGTCGACACCCATCATCCCGAAAATCCACAACGCCTTGCTGTCCCCGAAATAAAAACGTTTGCCACACAGCCGTTCAACCGCCGTGCCCGCTATGTGCGTGTGCAGGCTGTCCCCCTGCCAACAATCCCCTACTGGCACCGTGCCACAGGCAACCCCGCCTGGCTTTTCACCGACGAGATAGTGGTGCGGTAGGCGATAGTTTTTTTCTTCATGTCGTAAAAAAAGTGTACCTTTGCAGCCGTTTTCGAAACGGAACCACAAATGCTAACTGTCGTACACATAGTAGGTATACTCCTCACTGTCGGGCTGCTGCTGACGGTGAGTTGGCTTTCGGGGCGCAAAGTGAAGGATGCCCGTACGTTCACCACCGGCGGCACTTCGGGCAGCTGGATGGTATGCGGTGCGCTGATGGGTACGCTGATGGGCGGCCAATGCACCGTGGGCACCGCCCAGTTGGCGTTTAACTTCGGCCTGTCGGCATGGTGGTTCACCATTGGTGCCGCCCTCGGTGCCGTGGTGCTGGGTCTCTTCTACACTGCTCCTGTACGCCGTAGCGGGTGTTCAACACTACTCGAGATTGTAGCGAAGGAATACGGCCACAAGGCCGAGACCGTGGGGTCGCTCCTTTTCCTTATCGGCATCTTTATCAGCATTGTGGCACAAGTCATCACCTCCTCGGCAATGCTGGGGAGCCTGTTCCACCTGGCCATGATTTGGGCTGCACTCATTGGGGCGGTGCTGATCATGCTGCTTGTCCTCTTTGGTGGCATCAAGAGTGCGGGGGCGGCAGGCATTATCAAACTGGTGCTGCTTTATATCAGCTCCATTGCGGCCGGCATAGTGGTGTGGCGCATGGTTGGCAGTCCTGCCGGGGTGCTCAACCGCATCGAATGTGTCTACACGCTGCCTACAATTGCTGAAGGTAACGGTGTCGCCGACCTCGAGAGCATCCACAGCCGCTACGGCAGCTTTTTTGGGCGTGGAGTGCTGAAGAACCTTGGCGGGTGCCTCTCCATCGTTCTCGGTGTGGTTTCCACCCAGACTTACGCCCAATCCGTTATGTCTGCCGCCACCACCCCCAAGGCACGGCACGGAGCCATCTATTGTGCGTTGCTCATACCCATTATCGGCGCGGCCTGTACGCTGGTGGGCATGTATATGCGCGGCCATTATGTTACCGCTGCGGAGTTTGCTGCACTTCAGGCTGCGGGCGAACAACTGCCCGACGGCGTGGGAGTGATAGAGAACTCGGCCCAGGCCTTCCCCGCCTTCATCCTGCAGCACATGCCTGCCTGGATTGGCGGCATCATGCTCGGCACCCTGCTCATCAACATATTGGGTTGTGCCAGTGGCCTCTCACTCGGAGCCTCCACCATTCTGGTACGCGATGTGGTGGGCAATATCCAGGCCAAACTGCACCTGCGTCCCGCGCGGCTCTCCACCCTTGCCCAAACCCGTCTTTTCATCGTTGTCATCCTTCTTCTGGCAGCTGTGGCCGCCAACCTGTTCCAAGGTGCTTTCATCAACGACCTTGGTTTCCTCTCGCTGGGGTTGAGGGCTGTGGCGCTGGTGTTCCCCCTCAGTTTCGCTCTCTGGCTGCCAGGCCGCTTCCGTCCGCAGGCGGTGTTCCTCTCCATGCCCGCAGGCACCGCCGCCATGTTGCTGGCCAAATTGTTTGTCCTGCCCGGCGACCCGCTGTACTATGGCCTTGCACTTAGTGGGCTGATAGTCATTCTGGGTAAAAAGAAATCAATACAGTAACTTACTACACTATTGGAAAATGAACAGATTGATGAGTGAAATAATGGGGCTTGCCGATGCGGAGCAGGCGGCAAACCTGTCGCGCTTTTTCAAGACGGGGTCGGGTCAATATGGCGAGGGAGACCGCTTTCTCGGCATCAAGGTGCCCGTCACCCGGCAGGTGGTGAAAGAATGTTGGAAGGAGTGCAGTTGGACAGATTTGGACGAGTGTCTTGCCTCCGAGTATCACGAGGTTCGTCTGGCAGGGCTGTTGGCTCTGGTGCAGCGGTTCCACCATGCCAAGCGCGATGCCGCGGAACAGCAGCGATGTGTGGACTTTTATTTGTCGCACCTGCCAGCCGTAAACAACTGGGACCTTGTGGACCTCACCTGCTACGAAATCCTCGGCACCTGGCTTCTCGACAAAGACCGCGAGTTGCTCTACCGCATGGCCCGCGAGGGAAGGACGATGTGGGAGCAGCGCATTGCCATGGTCAGCACTATGCAGTTTCTGCGTCACGGGCAACTGGACGACACCTATGCCCTTGCCGACATCCTGCTGCATCATCCCCACGACCTGATTCACAAGGCTGTAGGCTGGCTGTTGCGCGAGGCTGGCAAACGCGACCCCCAGCGTTTGCGCCATTGGCTCGCCCCACGCTACAAGACCATGCCCCGCACCATGTTGCGCTACGCCATAGAGAAATTCCCGCCCGAAGAGCGTGCCGGGTACAGATAATCCAAGAGCCGGGTACACGGAAACAGGGCCTGACTTCGCTCGTTATCCCCTTCTTTAGGGTTAGTTCTCCCATATTTCTCCCATCCTGCATGGGAGAAATATGGGAGAAATATGGGAGAAATGGGGGATAACGAGCGAAGGTTGAAAGGGCGGGTGGATCAATATGGGCTTCTCGGGGGATCCTATTATGTTTGGAGACATGGCTTTTTGTCCCGGCTTGACGAAAACGTTCCGTTTTCTGTCTATTTGGATTTTTTTATGTATTTTTGCAAGTTATTTGTGTAATAAAAGATGTCAAACCAGTATACGCATCGCAGTGGCATTGTGAAGATTATCTTCATCGTGGTCGGAGCCGTGTTTGTGCTCCGGCTGTCGATGTTGCAGCTGTTTGACAAAGAATATAAGGAGAAAGCCAAGAATCAGTCGTTGCGTAATATCACGCAATATCCTGCACGCGGGTTGATGTACGACCGCAACGGGCAGTTGCTGGTGTACAACGAGGCGGTGTACGACCTGATGGTGATTCCGCGGATGGTGAAGGACTTGGACACCGGCTATTTCTGCCGTGCCGTGGGCATCTCGCGCGAGGAGTTCGATATGCGGATGGAGAAAGCCTATACCTATTCGCCTTATTCGGCCTCTATCTTCATGAAGCAGATTTCCAAAGAGGACTTCGGCCGGTGGGAGAATGTGCTCTACAAGTTCAAAGGCTTCTACATTTCGAAGCGTACACTGAGAATTTACGACAAACCCATTGCAGCGCATGTGCTGGGCTACGTGGGCGAGGTGAATGAGCATGACCTGGAGGAAAACCCCTACTACAAGAGGGGTGACTACATAGGCAAGAGCGGGTTGGAAGCCTCGTATGAGGAGGAGTTGCGGGGTGTGAAAGGGAAAAAGGTGATGCAGGTGGATGTCCATAACCGCGAAATAGGTTCGTACATGCACGGACAGCTGGACACCATGCCCCTCGAAGGGATGAACCTTTACACCACCATCGATGCCGACTTGCAGGAGTATGCCGAGAAGGTGATGGCCAACAAGCGTGGCTGCATTGTGGCCATCGAGCCGTCGACGGGTGAAGTGCTGGCGTTGCTTTCGGCGCCGTGCTACGACCCCAACCTGCTTGTAGGCCGTATCCGCGGAGAGAACTTCATGAAACTGAATAGTGACATCTCCAAACCTTTGTTCAACCGTGCTTTGCAGGCACAGTATCCGCCGGGCTCGATTTTCAAGGTTGCTCAGGCCATGATAGCCCTGCATCTGGGTGTGATTACCCCTTCTACGGGCTTTGTGTGCGACAAGGTGATAGGATGCCACAACCACCCCAGCGCCCGCAGTGTGCAGGAGGCCATCAAGATGTCCTGCAACCCTTATTTTTATTACACCTACCGCCGTGTTATCCAGCAGGGGAAATTCAAAAACATCTACAAGGACAGTCAGTATGGCCTGACCGTGTGGCACGATTATATGAATCGCTTCGGTTTTGGCTACCGTCTGCCCATTGACTTGCCCAACGTGAAGAAAGGCAACATCCCCGACACTGCCTTCTACAACAAGTGGTACGGGCGCGAGAAATGGGCGTTCACCACCATCTATTCCAACAGTATCGGTCAGGGCGAGGTAGAGGTGGTGCCCCTGCAGATGGCCAACCTCGCCTGCATCGTAGCCAACAGGGGCTATTTCTACACGCCGCACTTGGTGCGGTTCTACGGTCCCGACTCGACCAAGAACCCCGAGTTTTACGTCAAGCACGAGACGGGCATCGAGCGGGAATATTTCGACATTGCCGCGAAGGGTATGTATGACGTGGTGCACGGGGCCGGCGGCACGGCTCACAAGGCCGACATCCCCGGCATCGATGTGTGCGGAAAAACCGGCACAGCCGAGAACTACGGCAACGACCATTCGGTCTTCATAGCCTTTGCCCCGAAAGACAAGCCTCAGATTGCCGTGGCGGTATATGTCGAGAACGCTCAGGGCGGCGGAGGCACCTGGGCCGCACCCATTGCCAGCTTGATTATTGAGAAATACATCCGGGGCGAGGTAAAGCGCAAGGATGTGGAAAAATATTATACCGAAATCAATCCCTGCCAGAAGCTGCCGCTCACCCGCAGGGTTAAGAAACCCAAGAAGAGATGATGCCCGCAAACCGAATGTCCGCTGCCGAGAAGAAACGATACGACTGGGTACCCATAATGCTCTATCTGGTCATTGTGTTGTTCGGATGGCTGAATATATATGCCGCCTGCTACGACGAGACCCATGCGCAGGTGTTCGACTTCTCGCGCCAGCATGGCAAACAGCTCTTGTGGATGGGTGTGGCGTTCCTGATAGCCGTGTGTGTGCTGCTCATCCATCCGCGGGTGTTTTCCAACGGCTCCTACATCATCTACGGCGTGGTGCTGATATTGCTGGTGGCCACCCTGTTTATCGGCACCGTTACCAACGGAGGCCAGTCGTGGATTGACTTCGGGGCGTTCAAGTTCCAACCTTCCGAGTTCGCCAAATTCGCCACCGCCTTGGCTGTGGCCAAGTATATCAGTGCCATCGATATCGACCTCACCCTTCCGCGCACCCGTCTCACCCTTGCGTTGCTCGTGCTGGTGCCTGCCGGTCTGGTGCTTCTGCAGCACGACACAGGCTCGGCGTTGGTGTTTCTGGCCTTCCTGCTGCCTTTCTTCCGCGAAGGGCTTTCGCACTACATCCTGCTTGTCGGTGTGCTGGCCATTGCCCTCTTCGTGTCGGCCTTGCTCATCAACAAGTTCCTGCTCATGGGCATCCTGTTTGTCATCTGCCTGCTCTATCTCTTTGTGTGGCTCTCGAAACGCACTGCGCGCACCTATTGGCGCACCGCGGGATTCTTCGTGCTGTGCTGCCTCTTCACCCTCTCCGTCGACTTCACCTTCGAGCATGTGCTCGAAACCCACCAGCGCAACCGCATCTACGTGCTTCTGGGCAAAGTGGAAGACCCGCGCGGTGTGGGCTACAATGTCGACCAGGCCAAGATAGCCATCGGCTCGGGCGGCTTGATAGGCAAAGGGTTCCTCAACGGAACCATCACCAAGGCCGATTTTGTGCCCGAACAGGAGACCGACTTCATCTTCTGCACCGTGGGCGAGGAATGGGGCTTTGTGGGTGGAGTGCTGCTGATAGCGGCCTATGTGGGGCTGCTGGTCTATCTTGTCACCATGGCCGAGCGGCAACGGTCGGTCTTCGCGCGTTTCTATGGTTACAGTGTCGCCTCCATCCTCTTCTTCCATTTTGCTATCAATGTGGGCATGGTGTTGGGGTTGGTGCCTGTTATCGGCATTCCGCTCCCCTATTTCAGCTATGGAGGGTCGTCGCTCATAGCCTTCACATTGCTACTCTTCATCTTCATCCGTCAGGATGCCGACAAAAATGCACTGATTTAAAAAGCGTACAATCCCGAAAAAAGCGACCCCATAGCGTTCAAAATTATCTAAAATCGAAACCCCGAAAATACTTAATACCTCTAAGAAATGGCTAAAAAAACTACCAACCAGAGAGTCTGTTCATTCTGTGGCCGTCCCGAGTCGCAGACCGCCATGCTTTTCTCCGGCATGGGAGGCGCCTGTATTTGCGACTCGTGTGTCGAGCAGGCGGGCATCCTGCTGAAAGAGCATCTTCATCCCGGCAAAGGCGGGTCCGACACCTTCGACGTTGACGGCCCCATACCCTCTCCGGCGCAGATAAAGGCTCATCTCGACCAATATGTGATAGGGCAGGAGGATGCCAAGCGCGCTCTGTCTGTGGCGGTCTACAACCACTACAAACGCCTTCGCCACTCCGCCGACAGCCGTGTCGCCGACGAGGTGGAGATTGAGAAGTCGAACATCGTCATTGTGGGCGAGACCGGAACAGGCAAGACCCTCCTGGCACGCACCATAGCGCGGGTGCTCAAAGTGCCCTTCTGCATAGCCGACGCCACCACCCTGACCGAGGCAGGCTACGTGGGCGACGATGTGGAGAACGTGCTTGTGCGCCTGCTCCAGGCCGCCGACTACGATGTGAAAGCCGCCGAGCGCGGCATCGTCTTCATCGACGAAATCGACAAGATAGCCCGCAAGAGCGACAACCCCTCCATCACCCGCGACGTCTCGGGCGAGGGTGTGCAGCAAGCCATGCTCAAACTGCTCGAAGGGGCTGTGGTGAGCGTCCCTCCGCAGGGAGGCCGCAAACACCCCGAGCAACCCATGATTCAGGTCGACACCCGCAACATCCTTTTCATTGCCGGAGGAGCCTTCGACGGCATCGAACGCCACATCGCCTCACGCCTCAAAGCCAATGTAATCGGCTACAACGGCACCCGCACCCGCGAGGCCATCGACAACCACAACCTCCTCAAGTACGTCCTCCCCATGGACCTCAAGCATTTCGGACTGATTCCCGAACTTGTGGGGCGGTTCCCCATGCTCACCCATCTCACCCCCCTCGATGCCGACGCCCTGCGCCGCATCCTCACCGAGCCCCGCAACGCCTTGGTGAAACAATACGAAGTGCTTTTCAGGATGGACGGCATCACGCTCCAGTTCACCCCCGAAGCCTTGGATGCCGTGGTGAACACTGCACTCCAGTACAAACTGGGCGCCCGTGGCCTACGCTCCATCATGGAAAGTATCATGACCGACTACATGTTCGACCTGCCCAATATGGCGCAAGGCACCACCCTGGTGGTAACAGCTCCCATGGCCTTGGAGAAAATCAACAAATCCAATATCAATAATTCGTTAATCAATTAAAAGATTCAAGCCCTATGAAAAAGATTCTCATCATGACCCTCGTCCTCCTGCTTGCCGCCGGTGGGTTGCAGGCACAGAAGAAAGACCCCCGCAAACGCATCCCCTCCTCGGCGGTCAACACCAAGGACCTCAACGTGTCCGACAAAGCCGCCTCCGGTCTCGACATCCGTCAGCTCCCCCCGCCCGCCAAAGGCATGGAAGCACCCCTGTTTGCCGCACTGCAGCAGCGTCGCACCATCCGCGAACTCCGCGAAGAGGAAATCCCACCCGAGATGGTCTCCTCCCTCTTGTGGAGCGCCTACGGCTTCAACCGCCCCGGCGAGAAAAGACGTGTAGTCCCCTCCGCTGTCAACGTGCAGGAA
The DNA here is from genome assembly GCA_017530105.1 of Bacteroidales bacterium. Classification (GTDB taxonomy): domain Bacteria; phylum Bacteroidota; class Bacteroidia; order Bacteroidales; family P3; genus Colimorpha. Next base: position 24,096 of record JAFXMW010000054.1, on the reverse strand, counting down.
TTCGACATCTACCTCTTCACCCATGAGGGAGTATTCAAATACGACGCCCTCACCAACACCCTCGAAACGGTGTTGCGTGGCGATCACCGCGGCATCATCAGCAAGCAGAAACACTTCGTCGTGGCTCCCGTCGCCGTTGTCATCGTGGCCAATTACGACAGGATGGAAGTGTTCAAGGACACCGAGACTCGCGACTTCTACGCCGCTGTCGACTGCGGATATGTCAGCCAGAACATCTACCTCTTCTGTGCCTCGGCAAAACTGGGCACCGTGGCCTGCGGAGCCATCGAGCGCGACGCCATCCACAAACTGCTCAACATCAAAAACGGACGTGCCCTCCTGGCGCATCCCGTGGGACTCCCCATGCAATAACCCCAAAGGCCGACCCCTTCTGTCGCCCTCCGAAAACTCTCGAAACGGTTGAAAGAGATGAAGAAACTTCGCCTCACCAAACAGTTCACCTTCGACATGGCACATGCGCTGCCCCTCTATCAAGGCAAATGTCGAAACATACACGGCCACACCTACAAACTGCATGTAACCGTGCAGGCCGTAGGCGAGCCGGGTCCCGACGGGATGGTGCTTGACTTCAGCGCCATCAAGCAGATTGTCGAGCAACAGATAGTCCTGCCCTTCGACCACGCCCTGGTCCTTCCCCGCAAACAGGACAGCGCTACCGATGCCCCCGACAGCCTCGGCGGATATGCGGCCAAACTCATACTGCTCCCATTCCAGCCCACCACCGAGAACCTGCTGTTCCATTTCGCCGAACTGTTGGAAGGGAAACTGCCCGACGGGGTGCAGCTCTATTCACTCAAACTCTACGAAACCGAAACTTCCTGCGCCGAACTCCTGCTCATGTAAGGATGACCCGAAAAAAACGAAACGAGGAGAGCCTTTTGCAAAAAAACTCTCCTCGTTCTTTATCAAGCCGTCGGTAGCCCGTCAGTAGTTGTTGATATACAGGATTGAGCCATCGTAATAGGTGTTGTATTGGTAGAGAGGACAAGAGGTGACGCTTCCGTCGAGAGGGAACCCGTCGCCGAAAGTGCTGAACTGCGACCCACATTCGGGACACTCCAGCACCAGATTGCCATACCCCTTTGCCATCTCCAACAACCCCTCGTCGTGGGGACAGGTACATTCGTAGGCGACAAAATCATACCACCCCGTGCGTACCACCACAATGCCTTGATATCCTCCCACAAGGTATTCGTATCCGTTGGTATTGTTCAGACCCGGATATAGTGGAGAGTTGGGGTCAATCTGGCAAGTGGCGTTGCCTATAGGCACGTTGCACATCCGCTCCTTCCCGCAACTGCAAACGGCAGCACAGGCGGCAGCCAGCCCCACCCATAGAAAAAACCTCTCAATGCTCAATCCCTCAATTCTCCATAATCACCGTAGAGCGTTTTCAGCAGCACAATGCCCACAGCCTTGAGACTGTTCTTGTCAACATGCGACATATTGTCGCCTGTCGTGTGCCAGTGCTTGAAGAAACTGCACCCTGGCGAGTTCTGCACAATGTCCACCATCGGGATGCCCGCAATCCGGTTCACATAATAGTGGTCGTCCAGAATCGGGGCGGTCTCGTTGTTCAGGAACATGCTGGCGTAGCCCATGGTCGAGGCGGCAGCCCACAGCTTGTTCATGATGCCCCCGGCATATTCGCGGCTTATCTGCTCCTTGGTGTAGCGGGGCTGCTCGGTCCCCACCATGTCCAAAAGCACACCGTAGGTGGCGGTATAGAATGGCACGTGGGGGGTTGCGCTCCAATACTGCGACCCCTTGCACCAACTCTCCTCATCATACGAGTCTGCCCAGTCCGGTGTCCCCTGGTCCTCCACGTCGAAGAAGATAATATCTATGGGGATAGTCAGCCTCTGCGAGGCGACGGCACGCGCCAACTCCATCAACACCCCAACCCCGCTGGCGCCGTCGTTGGCGCCGTCAAAAGGTTTGCGGCGGTTGGCTTCGTCGGCATCATGGTCTGCCCATGCGCGGCTGTCCCAATGGGCACCCAGCAACACCCGTTTGCCCTCGGGGCTCCCCTCTTTGGCATTGATCGTGGCAATGATATTCTTCCCCTTCACCTCGGTGCCGTTCCACAGTGTTGTGGTGAAATTCTGCACCACAACGGTGTCGCACCACCGGTTCATCTGGCTTACCAGATAGTCTGCACATCTCGCCTGCCCCTCGCTGCCTGGGGTTCGGAACCCGCAGGCCACCTGGCTGGCCACAAAAGCGTATGCGCTGTCGGCGTCGAAGTCGGGTGTCTCGACATTGGCGTAGTCAATAAAGCTCCTTTTGGCAGCCTGCTTGTTGCCTGCGCCGTGGCATCCGGCCAGCAGAACCGCCGCCAGTCCCATTACGATAAATAGATGTCTCATCACTTCAAGCGTTCGGCATACTCGCAGGTGCGGGTATCCACTTTGATGCGTTCCCCCTCCTTGATAAACAGAGGCACGCGAACCTGCACGCCCGGCTCCACAGTGGCGTCCTTCATCGCGTTGGTGGCGGTGTTGCCCGCAAAACCAGGCTCGGTGTAGGTGACCACGGTCTCGATGAACGGGGGGAGTTCACAGATAAGGGGAGTCTCGCTGTCGGCGGCCACGGTGATTTCCACATACTGGCCGTCCTTCAGGAACTGGGGAGCATTGATGATGCTCTCGGGGATGTAAATCTGCTCATACGTCTCGGTGTGCATAAACACATGCATGTCCCCCTCCTTATAAAGGTAAGTGTAAGGACGGCGTTCCACCCTCACCACGTCAATCTTGGCACCGCTGGGAAACGTGTTCTCCAGCATACGCCCTGTCTTCACGTTGCGCATCTTCGTGCGGACAAAAGCGGCACCCTTACCCGGTTTCACATGGAGGAATTCGACAATAGTGTAGATGTCGTTGTTGAAATTGATGCAAAGACCATTTTTAATATCTGCGGTTGTTGCCATTGTAAAAAGTTTTTTGTTATTAATTTATTGTTTTTTGTCAAAAATCAATTGCCCGAAGGGTGTTTCTTCTTCTCCTCGGCATACAGCTGGGTCAGGCGGCGAAGGTCGTTCTTCAGCTCCTCGTTCTCGGCATCCGCGGCCTGGCGGCGCGTGCGTTCCATCATCAGACGGCTGAACACCGCCAGCACCAGGACACACAGCGTCAGATTCAACGCCCATGCACCCCTGTCGCGGAGAATAAAGTATACAACCGTGGCTCCCACAATCAGGATGTACGAAATCCACTCGTAAATTCTCAGTCTTCTTTGGTAATTCATAAACTAAATGCAGCAAAACCGCTGCGGGATTATTGTTATTAATTGTTATTATTGTCCTGACAAACTACACGATACAGCGCGCACGGATACAAAGTGTACATTGTTTCCGCGTTGCAAAAATACAAAAAAACAATCAAATAATGCAACTCGGCGAAGAAAAAAGTGCCGGCAAGGCCATTCAAGGGGACTTCTGACAGTCGCACCCGAAGGGGTGCGACTGTCACTATCGCGCAACTTGCCGACGGCACACAGCCACGACACCCAGGCATAACGGAACCGCCTCCCCGAAAGGGACGCGACACGGAAACAGATAAATAGAACATGCCATAAAAAGTGCCGAAACTATTAAAAAAACTGAAAAGTTTGTCTATCTGAATATTTTTTTGTTACTTTGTAGTGTCAAAACAGTCCCTTCGAAAGGGGCGTTTGCGGCTTAAATATGTTGAATATTAATAATGTAAATAAATCTTCGAAAAGTATGAAAAAATGTGCAAAGGCTTTTATGGCTCTCGTTCTCGCGCTGGGTTTGGCGGCTGTTTGCGGCGGTTTCGCCTCTTGCGGCTCTTCTAAATCGGCTACTATGTACCCCACGAAAAAGTACAGCTCGAGCAAGGTGGTGAAGTCTAACATCTCGGTGCGCGGCACCAACAAGAAGAATGGGTCGACTTACCGCTCTTACTAGGCTTCTCTTTTTGGCGGCGTTGTCCCTGCTGCCTTCCTTGGGATGGGGGCAGGGCTATGAGTTGAGCGGCGAGAGCAGCCTTTCGGGTTCGTTCACGCTGACGCTCTTCGACGGTGATTCCACCACGCACAGCTTCACGGCCAAAAGCAATAAGGGCAGGTTCTTCTTCGCGGGCAGTGTGGACCGTCCCACCCTGGCCAGGGTAGAGCATCCCGCCATGCAGGAGCCGCTCTATTTCTATATCGAGAACAGCGCCGTGGCCGTCAGCGTCAACGCTTCGCGTCCCGAACAGTCTGTCATCAGGGGGTCGCGCAGCAACAGCGAGTACCGTTATTTGATGGAGCGCTTCCGCGGCGCCGCCGACCCGGAGGGCTTTCTTCGCCAGTATGTCCGCGAGAACAGCGCCTCTATCTTTGTCCCTTTCATCCTCTACAGGCAGATGCCTGTGCTCGACGAGGGCGTGGTGCGTCAGCTTGTGGGGCAACTGACGGGCGAGGCTAAGGGGGTGTACCACTATTTCCTCCTGCGTCGGTGGATGCGCCAGACGCCCGCTGTGGCCGAGGGCAGCGAGATGCCCGATTTCGCCTTTCTAGATGCGAAGAAGAACCGCCGCACTTTCGCTGCCGTACGCGACACTTCGGTCTTTACGCTGGTGTTTTTCTCGGCGGGGTGGTGCGACCTTTGCGCCCGTCAGCGCGAGCAGGCCGCCCGTATGCTGCAGGACAAGGAGGCTGAACTTTTGGTGATCAATATCGACGACAATCCCAACGGCTGGGATGCGCAGTATCTGAAACAACTCTCTGTGGACCATCTCCCGTTTATGGTTCTGGTGGACAAGGCTGGTGTGGTGGTGAGCCGCGATCTGAGGGTTTGGGAGTTGGAGAGGGCTGCCCGCCGCATCCCGTCGAAAAAATAGCAGGGTGCATAATGGCCGTTGCTTCCGGCAGGCATCCCCTGAATGGTTATTTTTAAATAGTAATTTTTTATTCAAAGTGGAATCGCTTTTATATCCCATGAAATTCCTCCCTTTGTTCAAACAAAAGGTTTGGGGAGGCAACAGAATTAAGTCTTTGGGTTTCGACTACGACCCTCTGCCTAACTGCGGCGAGTTGTGGGCTCTTTCGGGGGTGGAGGGTAACGAGTCGGTTGTGGACAACGGTTTCCTGAAGGGCAACCATATCAATGAACTGCTTGAGATTTATATGGGTGAACTGGTCGGGGAGCAGAATTTTGACCGTTTCGGCACGGAGTTCCCTCTGTTGCTGAAACTTATCGACGCCAACGACCGCCTGTCGATTCAGGTGCATCCCGACGACCGTCTGGCTCGGAGCCGCGGCATGGAGAACGGCAAGACGGAGATGTGGTATATCCTCGAGGCCGGCAAGGACTCAGAGATTGTGGACGGTTTCGAGCATGAGGTGTCGTCGGAGGAATACCGCAGTTTTCTCGATGCCGGATACCTGGAGCGCATCCTCCACGTGGAGCATCCCCAGCCGGGCGACATGTTTTTCATCCCCGCCGGGCGCGTACATGCCATAGGGAGGGGTATCCTCTTGGCCGAGATTCAGCAGAACAGCGACTGCACTTACCGCCTTTACGACTACAACCGTCCCGACGAGAACGGCCGACTGCGCACCCTCCACACCGACGAGGCTCTCGACGCCATCGATTTCACGCCCACCGTCGACGGCAAGACCCACTACATTTTTCGCGAAAACGCCACCACACCCCTTGCCGAGTGCCCTTATTTCACTACCAATCTCCTTGCCCTCACCCAGCCGATCAAAAAGAACTTCTCTTCGCTCGACTCTTTTGTGCTGTACCTCTGTGTCGAGGACATCGCCGCTGTGAAGGCCATGGGCACCATTGTACCCATTCATGCCGGGGAGTGTGTTTTGGTCCCGGCTGTTGCCGACAGCGTGGAACTTTTCCCGACGGGCAATGCAAAACTGCTCGAAGTCTATATCGACCCCAAACAGTGGAGGGGCGAGTCGCGCAGCCACTCGCACGACAATGATTGGATGGCTGAATTCAAATTAAACGGATAAATCACTTCCGGCAATCGACGATTCGGAGCAGAAAGTTTGAATTCTTTTGCCGGAGGTCTTGTTACTTAAAGTTTTTCCCTTCTAGCATGGGGACGAACCATGCGTCGCCGAGCATCTCGCTTTCCCATTCGGCGGGGGTGTCGCCGTGTTTGTATATGCGGTACATCTTCTGGTTGTCGCCGTCGCCTATGGGTATCACCATGAGGCCTCCGGTCTTGAGCATCTGCATCAGCCCTTCGGGCAGGTTGGGTGCCCCGCAGGTGACCAGTATGCGGTCGTACTGGAAGCCTTTCATCTCGGGGAGGCCATTGAAGCAGTCGCCCAAGAAGCAGCGGGCATGGTAGCCCAGCGTGGCAAGCAGTGCCTTGGTTTTGCGGAAGAGTACGCTTTGCCGCTCGACGGTATACACGCGGGCGCCCATCTCGCACAGCACGGCTGTCTGGTAGCCGCTGCCTGTGCCCACTTCCAGCACGCTCATCATGGGTTTCAGTTGCAGCAGTTGGGTCTGCCAGGCGACGGTATAGGGCTTGGAGATGGTCTGGCCGCAGTCGATGTGGATGGCGCAGTCGATGTCGTAGAGGAAGTTGTCGAGCAGGGTTTCGGGGCAGAACCACTGGCGGGGCAGTTTCTGCATGGCGGCAAGGAGCCGGCTGTCGGTGATGCCGCGTTCTTTGAGGTGTTTGACCATCTGGTTCCGCCAGGCTTGGTATTTGGGGGGGTCGGGTAACATTTGTTTTGTAGATTGGGTTGTTTCTTGGCTCATTTTTTCCACCCTTGAGCACGCAATTCGATGGTGCTGTTTTGTGGGGTGACCATCACGGCGGGAGTCCCTTCTTCGGTGATGTGGCCTATGATGTGCACCTCCTGGCTGGATTTTATCTTCTCGTAGTCTTTTTGGTTGATGGTGAAGAGCAGTTCGTAGTCCTCGCCGCCGTTCAGGGCGTTGCTGACGGGCAGCATGTTCTGGCTCATCTCGGAGCATACGCGGGTGGTCTGGTAGTCGATGGGGAGGCGTTCTTCGTAGATCTGGCAGCCGCATTTCGACTGTTTGCAGATGTGCAGCAACTCGCTGGCAAGCCCGTCGCTGATGTCAATCATGGCCGTGGGGACAATCTCTTTTCCGGCCAGCAGCTGCACGATGTCGGTGCGTGGCTCGGGCTTCAGGTAGCGTTCCAGCACGTAGTCGTAGCTGTCCAGGTCGGGCTTGAAATCGGGGTTGGCCTGGTAGGTCACTTTCTCGCGTTCCAACACTAAAAGTCCGCTGTAGGCACTCCCTAGGTCGCCGCTCACGCATATCAGGTCGTGCAGCTGCGCGCCGCTGCGGTAGGTTATCCTGTCGCTCTCCACCTCGCCTATGGCGGTCACTGAAATCACCATGCCTATGCGGCTGCTTGCCGTGTCGCCTCCCACCAGGTCGACATCATAGCGTTCGCAACACAGCCGGATGCCGGCATAGAGTTCCTCGAGGGCCTCGACCGAGAAGCGGTTGCTCACGGCCACACTCACCAGCACCTGGCGCGGCGTGGCGTTCATGGCGCAGATGTCGCTCAGGTTTATCGCCACGGCTTTGTAGCCTAAGTGGCGCAGCGGGGTGTAGGTCATGTCGAAGTGGATGCCCTCCACCAGCATGTCGGTGGTGACCACGGTTTTCTTTTTCCCCGTCCCCAACACTGCACAGTCGTCGCCCACGCCCTTCACGGTACTCTTGTTCACGCGTCCGAATCCCTCTGTAAGCCGTTCAATCAGGGCAAATTCGCCCAACGACTCCAGCTCGGTGCGGCCTTCTTGATATTCCAGTTTCTCCATGTTGTTGTCGATTGTTTAGAATTTGCAAAGATACAAAAAAAAAGCCAATTTGGAATTATTTTTGTATCTTTGCACCGTCAAAAACCGGGCAGAGGCTTGTGAGGGGGGTAATAGTCAGGCGTGTTTAAGGCTATATGAAAAGAGTATCAAAGACCATGCAAAGGTTAGGGAGGCGGCTCGCCGTGTCCCTCCTGCTGCTTCATGGTGTCGCCTTCGGGCAGACTTTCATCATCACCGCTCCCAGCGGGCAGACCATTCAGGCCACTGTGGTGGGCGGTGTGCTGGAGGTGAGCCAGCGGGGTGCGATTCCCGTTACGGGGAGTTTGGTGCTCCCCAGTTCATACAGGGATGGCAACATCACCTATCCTGTGGCCAGAATAGGTTCTTTCGCCGGCACTGGGGTGACCTCGGTGACGATACCCAACAGCGTGACCTTCATCGGCAGCGGTGCCTTCGAGGGTTGCAGCAGTCTGGCGGCAGTTGTTATGGGCGATTCTGTCGAAGTGATTGCCGACAATGCTTTTTATCATTGCACCTCACTCGACTCGCTGGAGTTGTCTCCCTTGTTGCGCACCATAGGCTGTCAGGCCTTTGAGGGCTGCAGCGGTCTGGAGGGTACCATAGTCATACCCGATTCTGTAAGAACACTCTCGCCCAGTGCTTTCCGCGAGTGCCGCAATGTGCAGGGCGTTGTGGTGGGCAACTTCGTCCGCACGGTGGGGGAGGAATGTTTTGCCGTGTGCGACTCGCTGTCGAGCGTGGTTCTCGGCATCTCGGTGGACACCCTTGCGCGCGGTGCTTTCTTTTTTTGCGGTAACTTGAGCACCCTTGTCCTGCCTGCCTCGTTGAGGTGCATCGGCTATGGTGCTTTCGAGGAGTGCGGCGGGCTTGGGTCGGTGGTCATCCCCGACTCGGTGAGGGCGATAGGTCCGTTTGCTTTCCGCCGTTGTTTGGCCATGCGTCGTGTAGTTGTGGGGCAAGGGGTTGACAGCATTGGGCGGAGTTCGTTCGGGCAGTGTGGTGCCCTCGACACCGTCGAGATGAGACCTCTCGCGCCTCCCGATTTGGGGTTGCAGGTTTTCGCCGGCACTCCCGACAACATGGTGATACGGGTGGCCTGCGGTTTGGGCGAGGCTTACTGCTCGGCGTGGGGCAGGAGGTATAACATCAGCGAAAAGGTGCCCGAAATAGTTGTGCTGTTGGAGGCGGACGACTCGCTGCACGGCGACGTGTTGACTATCGGGTCGGTGCATTGCGACTCGACTGTCGTGGTCATGGCCCTGCCCCGCAGGGGGTTCCGCTTCGAAGCGTGGAGCAACGGCAGCACGGCAAACCCCGACACACTGCTACTTGTTGGCGACACTGCCCTGACGGCTTTTTTCGAGACTGAGGAATACACCGTTGCCGTCTCGTCGAACCGCCCGGAATGGGGCACGGTCGAGGGGGGCGGACAATTCCCCTTCGGAACAGAAATAGTGTTGACCGCCACACCGCAGCAAGGCTGCTCCTTTTCGCAATGGGATGACGGCAACGTCGATAATCCGCGTTTTGTGGTTGTGGAAAGCGACACCGCTTTTATGGCTCTGTTCCACCCGTCCGATGCTGTGCCGGCACTTGCGGCGGAAGAGGTCAAGGCCTACGCCTCGGGCGGCACCATAGTGGTGGAAAATGCCCTCGGCAGAAGTGTCGAGGTGTCGGACGCCAAGGGTTGTGTGGTATATGTGGTGCCCTGTGCTGGGCAAAAGATTGTCGTTCCCGTTCCCTCTCGGGGAGTCTATTTTGTAAAGGTGGGCGGCGTGGCTACCCGGAAAATCGCAGTAGGGCTATAACCAGTGTGTTGAGAGACGATTATTCAATCGCATACACACACCCCAAAGGCTCGTTGAAAATCCGCTCCTTTTATATCATATATATATCACATATATATGACATATATATCCATTGAATATATATGTGATAGAAAACGCATGTTATAGCAAGACATAAGTAATGTAAATAGAGCGACATCGGAGGGGAGAGGCATATCCCTTGCTGTGGTGCAGGGATGCGAGGTGCAGGGGCAAAGGATTGACGGATTAGTCAATCAGGAGGATGCCGCTAACGCACCAGTGGGAGAAACTGCCGGCTTGGGGTTCGCCTTGGGGAATGGCCACGGTGAGAGTGTGGCGGCCGAGGGGCGAGAGTCCGTGGGTGCGGAAATAGTGCATGAGGTCGAAGTAGACGGGCTGGGTGGCTGTGCCGGGACACCAGCCGGAGCGGGAAAAGTCGCTGCTGGATAAGCCGTTCCAGAAATTGCCGCTTACGGGGTTCCACTCGCGGTAGCGGCCGCAGTCGCTGCGCCACGGGGTGAAGGTGAAGGCGGGTTGCCCGTCGATAAGGATGGTGTGGGTCTTGGGGTTGAATTCGTCGCCGCCTCCCCAGCCGCCATGGCCTGTGGCGATGTAGCGCAGGCGGACGCTGTAGGCGGTGTCGGAGCCGTAGAGGGTGAAAGCGGTGGTGAGGCTGTCGGTTGCGAAGAGGCGGCCGTAGTTCTGTCCCGCCATTTCGAGGACGTTGCAGGTGTTGAAGAGGGAATAGGAATGAGGGTGGAACTGTTGAGGGTCGTTCTTGTTGTCGTCGGGGACGGTCTGGTCGCCGGGGTAGGACTTGAGGTCGAGGGTAACGGTGTGGCCCCCGCGGTCGTAGTTGCCAATCCAGACGCCTATCCACACTTCGCCCTGCAGATAGTGGGCGAGGTCGGTGACCTCCTGTTTGTAGTAGGTTTCATCCTGCCAGTCGAGGCCGTCGATTTGCACACGGTCGTTGAACTGCCCCACGCCGAAGGGGGTGAAGAAGCGCATCAGTTCGACGGGCGGCCAGTACATGAACGAGGAGATTCGGTATTGCTGTAAGGCACTGATGCCATTCTTGATGCCTTGATAGTGCTCACCGTCGTGCCCGATGAAGAGGGGGAGGGAGTCGGGGTGGTTGTTGATGCCGTCGAAGAAGTTGGGACAGAGGCTTGTGTTGGCACCGGGGATGATGAAGACGGAGCCCGTGCGGTCGTAGGCGTCGCCGTTGCTGCGCTGGTGCAGTTCGATGAAGGTCTGATAGTGGCTGGGCAGTTTGGGGAGGCGGATGCGTTTGAGGGCGAGGGTGCCGCCGGCGTAGTGGAGAACGTTGTCGAAGGGTGTGTTTTGGCGGTAGTCGCCTTCGATGTGGTCGTTCTTGCCGCACCAGCAGAGTTGCACGGAGTCGAACACACGGGTGGTGATGACCATCTTTTGCCGCTTGATATTGCTCAGTTGGCGCGAGGTGACCAGGGGTGCGTCGTGCTTGATGAAGAATTTCGAGCTGTGTTCCCGGTTGGTTTTCACAAGTTCCATGTGGCATTGTCCGTTGCGCCAAAAGCTGACCAACAAACCGGGGAAGCGGCCGTAGTAGGGCAGGGGCGTGAGGTCGCGCGATTTTTTGCCTCCTCGCTTAGGTCCGCCGTGCCAGATGGTCTTGAAGGGCTGCACATAGAACTCCAGCTTGTTGCTGTTGATGGAGCAGGTGTAGCGGGTGAGACCGTTGACTTGGTCGGTGTCGAAATGGATATCCTTGCGCGAGAAGGGGGCATAGGTGCGGTAGTATTCGCGTTTGTCGTTGTCGAAAATGGTGGTGAGGTAGGTGATGGTGTCGGTGCTCTCGTCGACGAAGAGGTCTTCTACCGAGTAACCCTGAATATAAGGGCCGTTGCTCCAGCCGCCGGGACGGTATTCGCCGGGCAGACGGTCGCCCTCGATGACGAGGTAGACGCTTCCGCCGCAGATTTCTATCTGGGTGTAGTGGGTGTCGATTTGCTCGCCATAGTCGTAGGTGGCGTAGACAAAGTGGTTGGCGTCCTTGGCCACTTTGAAAGGTTTGGTTTGCGCGTTTGCGGCAAGTGTTGCCGTGAGCAACAGGATGGGCAGGAGGTGTTTCATTCTTTGGGGTCTTGGGGTTTGTTGTCGGCTTGGGTGTCGGGGTCGTTGTCGTCGGGCAAGTCGATGACTTTGAAGCGGGATTGCCTCTGGTGCCAACGGTCGAGAGCCAGCTGGCGCATGTCGGCAACATCGTCGCGTTCGTCCATGATTTCCAACCCGACGATGGTTTCGATGATGTCTTCGAGGGTGATGATACCCTGGAAGCTGCCGTATTCGTCGATAACACATGCTATGTGGCGTTTGTTGCGGAGCATGGAGTCCCATATTTCGGACACGGGCATCTGCTCTTTGTACATGACGATGTCGCGTTTGATTTCGCCCAGGGTCATGTTGAACTTGTCTTCGGTGAGCAGCTCGAGGGCTTCGCTGCGGAGGACGTAGCCGGTGATGTATTCGTCGGTGTCGTAGTAGACGGGGATGCGCGAGAAGTGGGAATAGGTTTTGTCGCGGTAGAACTCTTTGAGGGTCATCTGCTCAGGTGCTATGGCGGCGACGGTGGTGGGGGTCATGACGTCCTCGGCTTTCACATCGTCGAGTTTGATGACGTTCTGGATGATTTTGTTTTCGTCTTCGTCAATCACCTCTTCGTCTTCGGCCATATCGGCCATGGCGGCGACCTCCTCGCGGCTGACGGCGGCTTCGTCCTCGTCCTCGGCGATGGTTTTGGAGAGTTTCTCCACCACCCAGACGATGGGGAAGAGCACGATGATGATGAGCCGCAGGCTGTTGGTGGTGAAGCCCATGAGCTTTTTCCAATGGCGGGAGCCAATGGTTTTGGGAATAATCTCGGAGAAGACGAGAATGAGGATTGTGGTGATGGCTGAGACAAGACCGAACCAATGGCTGCCAAAGACCTCGGTGGCTTGGGCACCTACGCCGGCGGCACCGATGGTGTTGGCGATGGTGTTGAGCGAGAGGATGGCGGCAATGGGACGGGCGTTGTCGGTTTTGTATCGCTTGAAGCGGGTGGCGGGTTTATAGCCCTCGTCCTCGCGCATGTTGACGTAGGACAGGGGGGTGGACATCAGGGTGGCTTCCAGTATCGAACAGATGAACGATATGGTCATTGCACCGAGAAGAAACATCAATAGGAGTGACATTTGGGAATTTAGGATTGAATTTTAAAAAATGATAATAAAGATTTTTAAATTAAGAATTAGAATTGTTTTATGGTTATTTCATCAATCATCAGCCATGCGGGTTCGTCGCTGTATTCATGCCATTCGGGAAGGACGGCATGGCTGTGGACCCGGAGACGGAGGTATTTCACTTTGCGTGCTTCGGCGGGATGGAAGAGGCCGTTGCGAGGGGCAAAGGAACGTTGCAGCATGAGGCGGCGGCTTTCTTTCTGCACATTGGATATGGGGCGCAAGGCTTGGAGGGGCTGCCAGGGGGAGTAGCTTTTGCCGTCGCGCGACCACTGCACTTCCACGTATTGCGGCTGCACCACCCAGTCGGCGGCACTGTGGCAGAAGCCTATGGCCACTTGGCGCAGGGTGACGGGCTGGTCAAGTTCTATAGTGATATCCACGCTGTCGCGTCCGAGGAAGCCTGTCCAGCTTTCGTTGTAGTTGCCAGCTATGCCCAGCCTCCCGTCGTGCAGCACATCGGGGTAGCCTTGGCTGTAGTGGGGATTGGGCTGTGTGATGGGCTGAGAGGTGTCGCCGTAGGCTTTGACCGAGAGATTGGCAACAAGGTCGGCTTGTATGTCGGAAACCCTTTCGCGTAATTCCGGCGGGGTGTCGAAGTAGTAGCCACAGTATTGCCAGAGGTTAATGCTGTCGTCGGCCAGGGAGGGAACCATCACCAAGCGGAAACGTTGCACGCTGTCGCCACAGATGCGGTAGGGTTGGCGCACCCCGGGGCCACAAGTGGCGGTGCCCAAGCCGGCTTGACGGGCATCGATATTGACAATATAGTGGTCGGCAGGGGAGAGGTCTTTGATGCGACGGGCAGCGGTGACGACGCTGTCGTCGTATTTGCGTATAGCGAAGTTGATGCGGTGGTTGTCGGCCGAGCAGAAGCTGAGCCGTTTGTCACCTAAGGAGAAGGAGGCCCAGAAGGCTGTGCGGTTGCCGCTCTCTTGGGGCACTACGTGTTGCTCGCCGCACACCTCGCCAGGGGAGGAGGTGTTGAGTCCTTGCCATTGGGCTTCGTTGCGGTCGGGATAGGTTTCGTAGAAGTTGCCCCACCATTCCACTTGGCGGCAGCTGCTGTCCAGGCCGGTCTGTATGCCCAGACGGGGCAGGGTGCGGTAGTTGCCGCGGGGTTGGAGGACAAAGCTGAGTTGCATACGACCTTCGGCGTCCACCTCGACAATTTCGCGCAGGGTCATGGTGCGCCCTTCAGGACTGGAGAGCTCTAAGAGCAGGTCTACCTCGGCCATACGGTCGGGTTCTCCTACCGGGGTGACGGTACAGCTGATGGGAGAGGCCTGCAGGTTGTCCAGACCTTCCCAGGCACGGGCGCCATAGGGGTCGACAAGGTCGTTGAGCGTGGGAGGCCGCCAGAAGTTCCAGCGTATGGGGCGGCGCAACAACTCCTGTCCGTGGTATTTGTAACTGGTGATGTAGCCATTGTCGGAGTCGATAAGAAGGGAGAAGACATCCTCGAGACCCAGCGACACTTGGTGAAGCGACTTGTTATGTCCCCAGAAGAAATCGCGCATCGATACTTCGGGCAGTTCGATAGAGTCTGTGGGCGACTCGATACTTGTCATTTCAAATTCATCGTGGCTGTTCTCCGAGAGCGTCCAGGAGGTTCCGGCATCGTAGGGGTCGTCGACCTCGTAGCTGTCGCCTACAAAATTGAAACGGACAAAGAACCGTTCTCCCGGCAGGGGTTGAATGTCGGGGATGTAAAGTTGCAGACGGCAGGACTGTCCTGCGGGCAGGTGGGTGTGGATGGTGTCGCTGTAGAGGTTTTCGCGCAGCGAGGAGAATATTTTGTAGTGGCAGATGAATTCGTAGGCATTGCGGAAGTTGAAGTTGTTGTGGAGTACATAGTATTGCTCGCCCGAGGGGTCGGTATGCTGGGTGATGTTCAGGTTTTGGTACACCTGTTGCACCTCGTTGGCGTGGGCATGGGGACGGCGGTCGCTGGTCACAATGCCGTTGGCGCAGAAGGCGTCGTCGTCCTGCACCCCGGGCAGTTTCCCTAAATCTCCCCCCACGGCATACCATGCCGAATCCTTTTCGTAGTCGGGAGTGTATTGGATTTGGTTACCGTTCATGGCAAAACTCTGGTCCACCCAGTCCCAAATGAAACCTCCTTGCAGTTGGGGGTATTTGTTGATGGTGTCCCAATAGTCGCGCAGGCCACCCAGACTGTTGCCCATGGCGTGGCAGTATTCGGCAATGATGTAGGGGCGACGGCGGTTGTCCTGCAGCTCTTCCTCCGCCGGGCATGGTGACGGAGGGCGGTTGGTACGGACAAAACTGTCATCCAGCCGACGCCACTCGCGGCAATAGTCGGAAAGGTAGTCGACCGAGGGGTACATCACCTCCACAATGTCGGTGTTCCAGTCCAGTTCAGCCCGCTCGTAGGTGACGGGGCGGGAAGGGTCCATGCGTTTCATGTAGCGGTAGGTGTGCTGGGTGGCGACACCGTTGCCACATTCGTTGCCCAGCGACCAGGCTATCACCGAAGCGTAGTTGCGGTCGCGGTGCAGCATGTTGTTTACGCGGTATTGCATGGGTGCCGCCCATTCCTCCTTCTTGGCGAGGCTGTTCGCGCCGTAGCCCTGGGCGTGTGACTCGATATTGGCCTCGTCCCACACATACAGGCCGTAGCGGTCGCACAGTTCGTACCAGTATTCGTCGTCGGGATAGTGGCTTGTGCGCACGGCGTTGATGTTGAGGTGCTTCATCAGCATGATGTCGAACTCCATCTCGGCACGGGTGACATACTGCCCGTCGAAAGGGCTGTGTTCGTGGCGGTTCACCCCCTTGATGGTGATGGGCACGCCATTGATGCACAGCTGTCGGGTGCTGAGCAGTTGGTGGCCGGCAACAATGTCGGGCGATGTGGAATCGTTGTTGCGGACGACGCTGTCGGCAGTCATGTATTCCACCTCCTTGATGGCCACATTGCGGAAACCCACCTTGCAGCCGAGGGTCTCCGTAGTCACACCGCCGGCGTTTTTAAGCCTCATGACGAGGGTGTAGAGGTAAGGGGTTTCGGCCGTCCAGGGGTGAACGCGGGGCACCTTGGCTTCGAGATGCTGCGAACTGAAGTTGCCCATCACCAAGGTCGGCGTCCCTTCGGCCGACGAGCCCTTCCACACACTGTTGCCTTCGGCATCCAGCAGCTCGGCATCCACAGCCACGCGGCTGATTTGGGGGCCGGACAGCTCGAGGTCGAGGTTCAGCAGTCCGTCGCCCCTCTTCTCGTCGAGGTCGGCCCTCAGTCGGTAGTCGCTCACAAACACCTTGGGGGTGGAATACAGGCACACGTCGCGGGTGATACCACTCATGCGCCACATGTCTTGACATTCCAGATAGCTGCCGTCGCTGAACCGGATTACCATCACCGCCAGGCGGTTCTGGCCGGGATGCACATATTTCGATATGTCCCACTCGGCAGGGGTTTTGGAGTCTTCGGAATAACCAATCCTTTTGCCATTCATATACAGGTACATGGCAGACCTTACAGCCCCGAATTTGATTACCGTGCGGCGGTTGCGCCAGCTTTCGGGTACCGAAAAATCGCACACATAGCAGCCTGTGGGATTGAATTCGGTGGGAGCGTAAGGGGGATTGGAGGGGAACTCGTTGTGCATGTTGGTGTAGACGGGAGTGCCGAAGCCCTGCAGCTCGATGTTGCCCGGCACCTGAATGTCGGCCCATCCCGAAACATTGTAATCAGTCAAGTAAAACCCCTTGGGGCAGGCGTGCGGGTTTTCGGCAACGTGGAACTTCCAGGTGCCGTTCAACGAGCGGTAATAAGGCGACTCTTGGTATTTCAGCAAAGCAATATCCTCCTCGGCGGCGTAAGGTATCACATTGGTGTGCGGTGATACCTTGGCCACACTCTGCACATGGATGTCGTTCCAGTCGTCCTGTGCCGAAGAGTCGTTGCCCCAGCCTGTCAGCAAGCCGAGAAACAACAGAATACCAAGACAATAAGATTTTCTCATATATATAAATAAATTGCAAAGATAATAAAAAAAACCGACACAATAAAAAAATGATAGGTTGTTGCCTGTGCGGAAACCTTTCGCCGGAAAAATGAGGGTTGTCTTTTCGGCATTTGAATAACACTTGTATGCCGCTTGTTTTTCACTTTAAAAGTGTGAAACAAGTGGCATACAAGCTTTGGTTGAGTGGTAAAAAAAACATGCCATGTATTTTTTTTTTCGTATTTTTGCGGTTTGAAAACCGATTGCGATAACGGTTCGAGTTTTGATATAACAGTATGGCTACACTTACAATACGTCATCGAAGACATTTCTATGAAATGCGGTTGCCTCACTTGTTGTTTGTGGACGACTTGTATGCGGGCATGATGCGCGGCGACGAAGCGGTGATGCAGGTGCCGCAGGGGAGGTATGGGCTGAGGGTGCAGTGCGGCGGGCGTATCCCGCTGGGCAAAGGGGGGCGCAGCATAGATGTGTCGGTGAGCGGAAGAAAGGAGGATTTGGAGGTGAAGGGCGACACGCTGGTAGAGTTCCGCGACAGGGAAGGGGTGTGGAATCTGCTGTTTGATGTGGATATGGCGGTGTGGATTGTGTCGCTGTTTGTTGCCATGCCTAAGACATATATTGTCATATCCGATGTGTTCTTTGCGGTGTGGCTGGTGCGGTTGGTTTCGGTGCGCAAGAGATATTACAGAATAAAAGTGATTGAACAGAAATGAAAGGACTGGTTTTGAGGACTACGGGCAGTTGGTACCGCGTGCGGCCGGAGGACGGTTCGGGCGAGGATGTTGTGGACTGCCGCCTGCGGGGCAACTATCGCCTGCGGGGCAACAGGCAGACTAACCCTGTGGCTGTGGGCGACTGGGTGGAGTATGCATTGCAGGAGGACGGCACAGGTGTTATTGCCGAGGTGTGCGACAGGAGGAACTATATAGTGCGCCGTGCCACCAAGTTGAGCAAGCAGACGCATGTGATAGCCGCCAATGTCGACCGCCTTTGTGTTGTGGCCACGTTGGCCTTTCCGCGTACCTCGACGGGTTTTATCGACCGTCTGTTGGTGACGGCCGAGGCGTACCATATCCCTGCATGTGTTGTGTTGAACAAGGTGGATTTATACGACGAGGGGATGCGCGCGGTGCACGACGACTTGCGGGCGATGTATGAGGCTGTGGGGTATCCGGTTTGCGGCGTGAGTGCCCTGCGCGGCGACGGCATAGAGGAGTTGCGCGGCATGATGAAGGGGAGGACCACTTTGTTCTGCGGCCATTCGGGTGTGGGCAAGTCGGCGTTGCTCAATGCTTTGGTGCCCGGCCTGGACTTGAGGGTGGGGGAGGTGAGCGATTGGAGCGAAAAGGGCAGGCACACCACTACTTTTGCCGAGATGTTTGACATTAGCGATTTGTGGGGGTGCGGCGAGGATGCGCTGCCGACTTTCTTGATTGACACGCCAGGCATCAAGGAGTTCGGCATGGTGGACTTCAGGCCGGAGGAGTTGTCGCATTTCTTCCCCGAGATGAGGGCGGTGTTGCACGGTTGCCGCTTTGCCAACTGCACTCACAGGCACGAGCCGCAGTGTGCGGTGAAGGAGGCTGTGGAGGCAGGGACTGTCAGCACGGAACGCTACAACAATTACCTGGGCATCTACGACCAGATAGTTGCCGATAAGGTCCTATAGTGGTTTGTTTTCGGACGGACAGGGTGCTGGGACTCGCGTCACAGTGCTTGTGCCACGGCGTTCTCGACCATGGTCATCGAGTTGGCCGGTTCGAAACGACGCTGCACCTCCCCGTTGCGGTTGACAAGGAATTTGGTGAAATTCCACTTGATGTCGCCGGGTTTCTTTTCCTTGAGCCACACATAGAGGGGAGAGGCATTGGGTCCGTTGACATTGATTTTGGCGAACTGGGGGAAAGTGATGCCGTAGCGGCTGGTGCAGTAGTCGTGGATGTCGTCGTAGCTGCCGGGGGCTTGGCTGCCAAACTGGTTGCAGGGGAAGTCGAGGATGACAAAGCCGCTGTCTTGGTATTTGGTATAGATGCGCTGGAGGTCGGTGTACTGGGGAGTGTAGCCGCATTGGGTGGCGGTGTTTACCACCAGCAGCACTTTGCCACGGTATTGCGCGAGGGAGACGCTGTCGCCGTTGCCGTCGAGGACTTTGAATTGGTAGATGTTGTCGGCAGGCTCTTCGGGGGGGACGGTGTCGGTTGGAGCAGTGTCGGCAGGGTTGTTGTCGATGGGGTCATTTTTCTTGCAACCCGAAACGGCAGCAACGGTTGCAAGCGAGACGACAAGGAGCGTGGTGATGATGTGTTTGGTCATAATGAATTGATTTCTTGTTAATTGTTTTGAAATTACCATGTTAATTGATTCGGCAAAGATACATAATTTAATTTGTTTGACAAAAGTTTGTTTTCATTTTTCGAATCATTGATAATAATATTATTTATTCTGCGTTATTAGGAATAGAAAAATGAGGATTGAGAATGAAACAATATCTTGACTTGTTGCAGCATGTGCTGGATAGAGGTGTGCAGAAACACGACCGCACGGGTACGGGTACACTGAGTGTATTCGGCTACCAGATGCGTTTCCATCTGGATGACGGTTTTCCGCTGCTGACGACCAAGAAACTGCACCTGCGCTCTATCATATATGAATTGCTGTGGTTTCTGCGTGGCGACACCAATGTGCAGTATCTGCATGACCACAAGGTGAGTATATGGGATGAATGGGCAGGGCCTGACGGCGATTTGGGGCCTATCTATGGGCATCAGTGGCGTTCGTGGGGCTGTGCCGACGGGCGGCATGTGGACCAGATAGGCAGGCTGATTGACGAGATAAAGAGCAATCCCGATTCGCGGCGGCTGCTGGTGTCGGCGTGGAATGTCGGGGAGTTGGAACAGATGCATCTGCCTCCGTGCCATATCCTTTTCCAGTTCTATGTGTCGGAGGGACGGCTGAGTTGCCAGCTCTATCAGCGGTCGGCGGACATCTTTCTGGGTGTGCCGTTCAACATTGCTTCGTATGCTTTGTTCACCATGATGATTGCACAGGTGTGCGGTCTGAAGTATGGCGACTTTGTGCATACTTTGGGCGATGCCCATATCTACAATAACCATATCGAGCAGTGCCGCCTCCAGCTGACAAGGGAGCCGAGACCGCTGCCAAGAATGGTGATCAATCCGGCGAAGAGGGATATTCTCGATTTCGACTTTGAGGATTTCCTGTTGGAGGGCTATGACCCTCATCCTCATATCAAGGGGGAAGTGAGTGTGTAACGTTTAACTAAAAAAGTAAAAACAAAAAAGAATAGTGGAGAACAACACATATTGTATCATTATGGCGGGCGGCTATGGCAGCCGTTTCTGGCCGATATGCAGGGACGACAGCCCCAAACAGTTTATTGATATTCTCGGTAATGGCAGGTCGATGCTGCAGACCACTTTCGACCGTTTTGCAAAGGTTTGCCCGCGTGAGAATATCATCATTGTCACCCATCGAATGTATGAGAGCAGGGTGCGTGAGCAGATTGCCGGGTTGCAGCCTTGGCAGGTGCTGGGCGAACCCATAAGGAGGAATACGGCTCCGTGTGTGGCATACGCGGCAGCAATCATCTACGAGAAGAACCCCGATGCCAATATTATCGTCACCCCCGCCGACCACGCAATTTTTGACGAGGATTGTTTTGTCAGGGATGTTGAGCAGGCTCTCGCGCTGACGGATTGCCACGATTGTGTCGTCACCATCGGGGTTCGTCCTAACACTCCGAATGTGCAGTATGGTTATATTCAGTTCAGCGAAGAACCGGCTTTCCCGCAGTGCCAAAACCTGCACAAGGTGATTACCTTCACCGAGAAGCCTCCGTTGCAGATGGCGCGCCAGTTTATTGCCACGGGCGAGTTTTTCTGGAACACGGGAGTGTATGTGTGGAAAATGTCCACTTTGCGCAGTGCCTATGAGCGTTTCTTGCCCAATGTGGCGAGAGGTTTCTTTGGTTTGACATCCTCTACCACGGAAACGGAATTGGACAGATTGTACTCGATGAGCGAGGCCATTTCGGTGGATTTCGGCATTATGGAACATGCCGAAAATGTGTATGTGATGGAGGCCTCTTTCCGGTGGTCGGATATTGAGTCGTGGGACTCGCTTTTCTGCACAGCCCCCAAGGATACCTCCGGCAACGGGGTGGTGATGGGGAGGTCGTTCCTCTATGGAGTGAAAAACACTCTGGTGCATGTACCCCAGAACAGGACGGTGGTGCTGCAGGGATTAGACGGCTACATTGTGGCTGCCAACGAGGACACGATACTGGTGTGCCGCAGGGAAGAAGAGGACTTGATTGCCAAGTTTGCCTCTGATGTGGAACTGGAAAACCAGAGAATAAGAAAGTAAGCATAAAATATTAATTAGAAATATGAAACGTACAGAAATCAAACAATTGTTTGCCGACAGTGTGGAGCAGATGGTAGGCTCCTCTGTGGTTGTGAAAGGTTGGGTGCGTACCAAACGCGGAAACAAAAACGTGGCTTTTATTGCCTTGAACGATGGCTCGACGATAAACAATATTCAGGTCGTTGTGGACCCTGCAGCTTTCGACGAGAACCTCCTGCGCCGTATCACTACGGGTGCTTGTATTGCCGTGGAGGGGCAGTTGGTGAAGTCGCAGGGTGCCGGACAGGCTGTAGAGGTGCAGGCTAAAGACATTACCCTCTATGGCGAGGCCGACCCCGACAGCTATCCCCTTCAAAAGAAGGGCCACTCGATGGAGTTCCTCCGTGAGATTGGTCACTTGCGTCCACGCACCAACACCTTTGGCGCCATCTGCCGCATCCGCCACCACATGGCCTACGCCATCCACTCTTTCTTCCACGAGCGCGGTTTCTTCTACTTCCATACCCCGCTGATTACCGCCTCGGACTGCGAGGGCGCCGGTGAGATGTACCAGGTTACTACTCTCGACATGAAGAATCCTCCCCGCCTGGAAGACGGCAGCATCGACTACAGCCAGGACTTCTTTGGCAAGCAGACTGCCCTCACCGTCAGCGGTCAGCTGGAGGGCGAGCTGGGCGCCACGGCACTGGGTAAGATTTATACTTTCGGTCCCACCTTCCGCGCCGAAAACAGCAACACCCCGCGCCACTTGGCCGAGTTCTGGATGATTGAACCTGAGATGGCTTTCTACGACCTCGATGACCTCACCGCCCTCGAGGAAGAGTTTATCAAATACTGCGTCACTTGGGCACTTGAGCACTGCAAGGACGACCTCCAGTTCCTCAACAACATGATAGACAAGGGGCTGTTGGAACGTCTGAACAGCGTGGTGAACACCGACTTTGTCCGCCTGCCTTACACCGAGGGTATCCGCATCCTCGAAGAGGCTGTGAAGAACGGCCACAAGTTCGAGTTCCCCGTCTATTGGGGTGTCGACCTTGCCAGCGAGCATGAGCGTTACCTGGTCGAAGAACACTTCAAGAAGCCTGTCATCATGATTGACTATCCCAAGGAGATTAAGGCATTCTACATGAAGCAGAACGACGATGGAAAGACCGTGCAGGGTACCGATGTGCTCTTCCCGCAGATTGGTGAGATTATCGGTGGCTCCGTCCGTGAAGAGAGCTACGACAAGCTGATGAACTCCATCACCGAGCGAAACATCCCCATGAAGGATATGTGGTGGTATCTCGACACCCGTCGCTATGGCACCTGCCCGCACGCCGGCTTCGGCCTCGGCTTCGAGCGTCTGATGCTCTTTGTCACCGGCATGGCCAACATCCGCGACGTCATCCCATTCCCCCGCACGCCCAAGACCGCGGAGTTCTAATATATGAATAAGGACGACAACAATATCCTCCATACCTCCGCCAGCGAGCACCGCGAGTTGGTGGAGGTTATGCGCGGATTCATGGATAACGGCAAACCAAAGGTGGGAATATTTTGGTACGATATAGCCGATGGGTCGCTATTTGGCGTGGAAAAAACTGATGCAGAACGGGCTGTTTTTGTCAATGGCAAGGCTACCATCAATAAACTTCATAAAACCTATTGGCAGAAACAGCACCACCGCGCCGAAGCCAAGGGCGACACCTCCTCCATCTTTTATGCCGAGCATAACTATACCATGATACCGCGTGGCCGCATCTTTCTCGATGAGCAGACCAACCGTTTTTATGTCTGTGTGGGCCATTGGTTGAACGAAATTGACCAAGAACACTTTCGCGAGGTGTTGGAAGATGAGTTCAATCTCCCTGAAGATTTTGACCTTGTCATTGACCACCATTGGGATCTTGGTCACGGCTGGTCGGAAGAGCTATTCTGAAAAACAGCACACTCTACTGAGTAGAAACAGCAAAAGCTGCGCACTGAGGTGCGCAACTTTTGCTGTTTTATCTCCGCCCCAGATAGAGGCTATCAATTATTATGCCTATTATGCTAGCATCCTCCGTATCCACAACCCGAAGAACCGATCATTGACACGGTACCGCCTTGCCTCCTCGACAACATAGTCGTCAGACATAAGCCTTTTGATTGCCGATTGTACCGAACTGGCCGAAGGCAGTTTGTGTCGTTTGATAAAGTCGGCTGACGTTATTTGCTTGGCCAGTCCATCTTCTGCAATGGCATACAATAACATCTTTTGTTTTATCGTCATCCGCGATAACAACTCTCTGTAGTAATAATCGTTGTCTGCAAGAATATCACTAATGGCAGTTCCCAAAGTCTCCTCTGTGCATTTATCACCCCATGAAGTGTTGGCAAAGGCTTCATTCATTGTCTTCTGTACATAGAATGTATGACCCTCAAACATATCATAAACATTTTTGGCGACTTCTGCATCCAATGTCCTACCCTGCTCTTGGAACTTCAAACACATAAAATCAATATATACATCCCTGTCGATAGCCCCTAGGTTCATATTGTCTGCACTCTTATAGAAGGGGTGTTTTCTGCTGTCAAACATCTGCTCCAGCATGTGACGTTCGCTTCCCGCGAACACGAATCGGCAATTGTCTATCCGCTGGATATGACTTCTAAGCAAAGCCTCGATGTTATTTTCCGGGTACTTTGCCACCTGTTGAAACTCGTCAATGGCAACAATACACGGCTTGTCCGCCTGCTGCAGGTATCCGAAAATCTCTTCCAGCGTATATTCGGGCCGTTCAATATCTCCAAGACCCACGCTGAAAGTAGGCAGCCCAGTGCTTGCAT
>JAFXMW010000053.1 GCA_017530105.1 Bacteroidales bacterium | reverse complement strand
TACGCAGGAGCCAACGATAAAAAAATAAAAAACAATCGATTCTGGCAAGAAGGTTACTGTCCAGAGGAGATATTCTCGGAGGAATTTTTGCGTCAGAAAATCAACTACATCCATCAGAATCCTGTCAGACAAGAGATTGTTATTTTTCCAGAGCAATACAAATACAGCTCAGCGATAGACTATGCTGGGGAGAAAGGTTTGTTGGACGTTGCCGTTATTAAATAGTATTTTAATGATAAAATCAAAACGGATTACAAATCCTGATAGTAATAAGTGTCGGATTGCAAATCCGCCACAACGGAAAATCAAAACGGATTACAAATCCTGATAATAATAAGTGTCGGATTGCAAATCCGCCACAACGATTGCAAATCCGCCACAACGAACAGATAGTCTATAATTGAAACGAACAACTGTTTTTTGATATGAGAAGAGAGATAGACCCACAATCATCGCCGCGTGGACGGGCATTCGAGCTCTGGAAGAATGCCGCTATGCCGAAAGTGACAATCACAAAAACCTTCAATATCGGCAGGCTTGTCAAGGCGGGACGGAGAAGAGGACTGAAGACCAACATGCTGATGTGTTGGTGCATCGGCCATGCGGCAAACCCCATCACCGAGTTCTACACCCTGCCTGTCGGCGGACACCTTTGGCAATACGACGGTCTGGCAGTCAACACCGTTGTGATGACATCCAAGGGCGAGCCCCATCTATGCGACATACCCTTCTCGGAGGATATCCACCTGTTCAACGAAGACTACCTCCGGCTGACACGTCAAGTACACGACACCAACGAAGACTATCTTCTTGGCGAACAATACATGGCCATCGACACCTCGGCATTGTCGCAATGCGAAATCGACGGAGTGGTGAGCGTCTATTCCGAAATGTTCACCAATCCCTTCCTGGCTTGGGGCAAATACCGGCGGGGATTCTTTAAGACCACGCTGCCTGTCTCTTTCCAATTCCACCACGCCCAGATGGACGGTTTCGAAGCCGCCCGCTTCCTCAACGGCCTCCAAGAGGCAATCAACAAATTAGAAATATAGCAATCCTCTGTCTTACGAAAACGGCTCTGTGGCTCGACAGAGTGAGCAAGCACCCATTGCCCTCGCATTGCGATACTCCGCCCCACGAAGCCTCATAACCCCAATCGGGTATTAGATATCTTGCTAACCCGCTATATCAGTGCAGGCTAAGGCGCATTGTTGCACCTCGGTGAATACCTTATTTATTTTCTATTTACTTTCTATTTTGTTTCTATTTATTTTCTTCTTTGTTTATATAACATAAACAAAAGGTAAACTAAAGCTAAACAAAATCTAAATTAAACGTAGAATAAATGGCTATCTCACCGTGGAGTATGAAGGTTGCTTTTATGCAACTTCGGGGAGGGGTGAACAAGAATGAAACTGAGCGAGGTGTAATTCATTTTCACCCAAACAGGTCGGTTCGGGTGGGATGCCCTGCTTCTATTATTATGCGTTTGCAATCGGTGAGTGCGGTTTTTCATTGTCTGTGTCGTTTTTTTTTAGTATTTTTGCAGCGAAAAGAAAACTATATGAATGTTGTGAACAATCTAAACAATAGCAACTAATGAGTAAGAATACGATAGGAAAATGGCTGAAAAATGCCCGAGTGGGTGCCACTATGCAGAGTCTGATGCCCTCGGTGGTGGCCGTGGTTACCGCCATAGGGACGGAAAACTTCTCGTGGTGGCTGGCCCTGGTGGCAGTAGCCGGAGTGTGGTGCGCCCATCTGGCTTGCAATCTGATTGACGACTACTTTGACTATAAGGCCGACATGCTGAAAGACAGGCAGGAGGTGGTGCGCAAGGGCATCAAAGCCTACACGGCCAAATATCCGTATCTGATCGACGGGTCGGCAACCTTGGGAAGCCTGAGGCGGGCGATAACGGTATTCGTACTGCTGGCCGCAGCCTGTGGTCTGGTGGTCGGTTGGCAGCGCGACTGGGCGATACTGCTGATAGCGCTGGCGGCCGGTCTGCTGGGATTCTTCTATTCGGCACCTCCTATAAAGTTCTGCTACTGGGGCATGGGCGAGGTGGTGACCGGCCTCATCTTCGGTCCCCTGCTGATGGCAGGAGTCTATTGGGCTGCGTCGGGAGTGATGGACTTGAAGGTGCTTGCCGTCTCGGTGCCGATAGGCCTGCTGGTGGTGAACATACTCTATACCCACAGCATGATAGACCTGGAGGGCGATGCCGCCTCCGACAAGCTGACGTTGGCCGGAGTGATGAAGTACAGCTGGGCAAAGCTGGCGATGAGCTGGCTGATCAACTTCGCTCCCTACATCTGTGTGGTGGTTGCGGTGGCTATGGGATGGCTGCACTTGCCCTATCTGGCGGTGCTACTGTTGCTGCCCCGTTCGATATGGCTCTACTGGTCGCTTGTGCAGTTTGAAAAGGGCGCCGACTTCGAGAAAGAGCTGGAGCGCCCGCGCAGGATGCTTGGACCGATGCCCAAAGACTGGGAAGGAATACGCAAGGCGGGACTGGATTGGTTCCTGATACGCTGGATGACCGCCCGCAACATCGTCAGCGACTTCTGCCTGACGTTCATCATAGTTAAGATTGTATTGTTGTTCGTATAAAAACGCTTCGCTATGGTCAATAAGTTTTCGCAGATGTGCTATCTGGCACAATGGTTTGTAAGGGCACGTTTTTTCGGCCGCAGGGCACCGATGCAGAGTGTGCTGTTTATCACCGACAGGTGCAACCTCTCGTGCAAACATTGTTCTGTCTATAATCATACCAACCCTACCAGCAAGAGCTACGAGCAGATACGCGAGGAGCTGAAATATTGCCATTCGTTAGGGTCGAGATTTGTCGACTTTGAGGGTGGCGAACCACTCCTGTGGCGCGAGGGCGACAAGACGGTCAATGACCTCTGCGACCTGGCCCACGAGCTGGGATTCTATTCCTGCACCATCACCACCAACGCGCAGCTTCCCTTTGCCGGCTGCAGGGCCGACAGCATCTGGGTGAGCCTCGACGGCGTGGGGAAATACCACGAGGCCGTGAGGGGCGAGGGTACTTTTGCCCGTCTGGAGGAGAACGTGGCAGGCTGCGGCCACAAGGCGCTGTCGGTGGCCATGTCGGTGAACAGGCTCAACTGTGACAGCGTCACGCAGGTGCTCGACTATGTGAAGGCGAGCCCTTATATCAAATCGATTTCGTTCAACTTCCATACCCCCTTCCCCGGCACCGAGAGCCTCACCCTGCCGCAGGACAAGCGCGAGGAGGTCATCGACACCATCATCCGCTACAAGAAGAAGGGCTACCCGGTGATGAATACCAAGGCGGGGCTTACGCGCATGAAGCGGCACGAATTCACGAAGCGCTGCTGGATAACCAACTATGTGCTTCCCGACGGCTCGAAGCACCCGATACCGGTATGCGGCGAGGCGGGCGGCTGCGAGCAATGCGGATTCTCGATGGCGGGCGAGATGGACGCAGTGTTCCATTTCTGCCCCGAGACCATCCTCGCCGGCCTCGACCTAAGGGTCGACAAATAGGCACCACGGAAAGCAACCGTGTGTGATTTCAAGACACATTGCAAATTTGAAGTAAAGTTAAAGGTTTAGTATCGGCTGACATCCCTGACCAAGCGGACGGAGCGGCCGTAGCCGCGGTCTTTTTCGTAGGTACATTCAGCGCTGGCATTTACCAATCCATCGATGAACAGCAGGGCGTAGGCTTGACGGGCAGCGTTGCAGGTGGAGGCCCAGTAGCTGCCGCCTTCGCCGATGGTGGAGAGCCACGTGCCGCCACGGAATCCGGCAGCCGGCAGGAAGACGGTGCCAGCCTGCTCCATCAAGGCCCACTCTTTGGCATTATAAATGTTGTCGCTGAAACTGAGGGTAAAGTTGTTGCGGTTGATGTTGGCTATTGGTGTGATGGAAGCGGGACGCGAGAACTTGTCGGGCAGGAGGATAAGCCCCTTGACACCGCATACGGTGGCTTCGGCATAGCGGGCGCTGTCGGTGCCGTCGACGGTGGAGGCCGCACGGCGGTTTACGAGGTAGTCCCACTCGTCGCGTGTCAGCGTGCGCCAAGTGCCCGGCGCATCGTCGCCGATGGCGTTATAGATGCCCCAATCGGCGTAGGCCTCGCTACCGCAGAGACTCTCGATGCCGTAGTCGCCATCCTTCTCCGAGCAGGGGGGTACATGCCATCCGCTGCTACCCCAAGTAAGAAGGTCAATCCATCCGCTGTTGGTGTCGGACACCAGGGCGTTGGCCTGCCCGAGGTAGTCGTATTGGTGTTCGGCGAAGCGGAAGATGCCACTGGCCGTCCCTTCGACGGTAGTGTGGCTGCCGACGGTGCAGTACTGCAGGTTGCCAGGCGAGAAAAGCACCTGCCGCCCTTCAGCCACGCTGAATGTAGGGGCGATAGGTTCCGGTCCTTCAGGTTTAGTCTGCTCCCGCTCGCATCCGGTCATGAACAGGCACATCAGCGCAGTGGCGACAATAGTCATTTTATTTTTCCGGGAACTCCCGTTGATGAATAGAGCTTTTGTCATAATCCGTGTCGTTTTTATTTACAAACTAAAGATGTTGTCATTTATTGCACCGCTGGGCGATAGCCGTGATTTATCTACTAAAACACTTCTCGGTATCATCTACCTTTTTTACCCAGGATGGCTGATTATTCGGTTTTTATTTGTAATTTTGCAAAATAATTGAGCGTGGAAGAAAGGCATACTTTGTTGACAATACAGAACAGTACAACAAATGGTAAGGGCTTCGAGTTCCCGCAATGTCATCTAATTACTCAAAATAAATCATCGTAATAAAGATTATGTACAGTCTGAAATACAAAGTGACGACGAGCTGCTGCGACAGCGAGGGACGGCTGAAACTATATTCCGCCCTCCAGATGATGCAGGACTGCTCCGAGATGTGGATCGAGAGCGAGCCCGAGGTAAAGCGTTGCTTTGCCGAACAGAATATGGCACAGCTGTTGGCTTCGCGTCAGGTGGAGGTGAGTCGCGTGCCGCGCTACAAGGAAGAGCTGACGGTAACCACGTCGGTCTACGAGGTGAAACCCATGTTCGGCTTCCGCAACACCTTCATTTACGATGCCGAGGGGAAGCCCTGCTACCGCACCTGGAGCATGGGCGCATTTGTGGACAAAGGCACGGGCAGACTGAAACGTGTCGATGCCGCCACCGTGGCCGCCGTGCGTATCGAGCCGCAGCAGGAGATGGACTACCGCGACCGCCGCATCATGCTGCCCAAAGATGGTGGCGAAGTGCTTGAGCCAGTACGTGTGCTGCGCGCTGACATCGACTATAACCGGCACATGAACAACGCCAACTATGTGCGTGTGGCGATGGAACTGTTGCCGGAAGATTTCGTTGTAAATGGTCTTCGGGTAGAATATCGAGTAGCTGCAAAGCCAGGTGACAAACTTGTCCCTACTATATACAAGCATGATGATGTAATCATAGTCTCTCTATCGATAGACAAAGATGTAAGTGCAATTATTGAATTCTCCTGAGTTCCTTTGACTGGAAGCCCTGGTGGTATCCACCAGTCTTAGTGCTTGCGGTAGGCAGTCCTATTGCTTGGAAGTTTGGCCACCGGTACGGAAGTCGGTGGGAGAGAGGCCTGTCTCGCGGCGGAAGTAGCGGCTGAAGGAGGCCTGGTCTTCGAAGCCCAGCAGGTCGGCGACGGCCTGCACGGTGAGGTCGTGCCGTATGTGGAGCAGCATCTTGGCTTCAACCACCACATGGTGATGAATCCAGTAGGCGGCGGTATGGCCCGTTTCCTGCTTGATGACTGCGCTGAAATGCTTGGTCGACAGGCAGGCTTGCGCGGCGTAGAAGCCTACGTCGCGGTGCTCGCGGAAATGTTGCTTGAGGTCGCTGTGGAAACGCGTGCTGACCTGCTTGTCGCCGCCGGGTACGTTCAACTTGCTCTTGCGATAGTGGCTGAGCAGCCTCAGCAGGAACTCCAGCAGGCGTTTCATTAGCATTTGGCGATCGGGGAGACCGAGATGTGTGATTTCGCGCATCCCTTCCACTACGTGCGTAATAATACGGTATTCGTGCTTGTCGAGCTTCACGTTGGGGTATGGCTCATAATGGTAGCGCATTTGTTTGATAATCTGCAGCATGGGGTCGCCCAGCATCGACGAGTCGATGATAATCAGGGTGGCGAGGTAGTCGTCGCTTTTGCTCACCATACGGAGCGTGTGGTTGGGGAAGACCACCGCCACGGTCTGCTTCGACGAGTGGTCGGGCATGTCGTCGTAGAGCAACTGCATGTTGCCTCGGTGAGCGATGCAGATGACGTAATCGGGTGAGCTCAGCGGCCCTTCGCCAGTGGGAAGCCCCCTGATATTATCGAGGACAACGATGCTATTCTGCCTGATTTTCTGTGCATTCACCAGCATCGGGTGCTGATATGATTGATCCGTTTTCATACTGCAAAAATACGGAATTATTCTGAATATTTTGAGTAATTCCGATTTTTTGCCAAACATTACAGACGATATGCTATTATGTGGGTGGCTGTTTTGGTGTAGTTTTGCATTTCAAATAATAAAATTTTTCCCTATGAAAAACAAAGCCATCTTATTCATTCTGTTTGCTTTCGCGGCTTGCAGTATTGCACAGGCACAAAGCGACAATTCTGTTGAAGTCGTCTTCAACGGCACTTCGGCGACGGTCAGCGTGGCCGACAACATCAGCCAGTATCTGACTGTCACCCAGCAGGGGGCGCACGTCTCAATTGCGCAGAGCGACTCTGTAGCCAGCGAGATTACCTATACGCTGAGCGGCACCTCCACCGACGGCGAGTTCTATATGTCGGGCAGCTACAAGGCTACCGTCGAACTCAATGGCCTGACGCTCACCAACGCCACGCCTGTCTACAGCGGTGCCGCCGTGCACATTCAGAACGGCAAACGCATCAACGTGAAGGTCATCACTGGCACCACCAACACCCTTGTCGATGCCGCTACCGGCTCGCAGAAGGGCTGCCTCTATGTGAAGGGGCACGCCGAGTTCAAACAGCAGGGCACGCTCAATGTGGTGGGCAACGTGAAGCACGCCATCAAGGCCGGCGAGTACATCTCGCTGAAGAACGCCACGCTTAACATCACCTCGGCTGTGGGTGACGGCATCTCGTGCAACCAGTATTTCCTGATGGAGAGCGGCATCATCAACATCAGCGGCACCGAGGACGACGGCATCCAGTGCGACCTTGAAGGCAACACGGCTACCGCCATCACCGAGGACCATGAGGACGAGGACAGCGGCAACATCTATATCGAGGGCGGCAACATCACCATCAACTGCGCCGCCATCGCCGCCAAGGGCATCAAGGCGGCTGGCGACATATTCATCTCCGGCGAGCCTGTCATCGATGTGACCACCAGCGGCAAAGGCACCTGGGACGAGGACGACCTGGAGACCAAGGCCGCATGCGGCATCAGCGCCGACGGCGACATCGACATCAGCGGCGGCACCCTTACGCTCACCGCCACCGGCTCGGGCGGCAAGGGTATGAAGTGCGACAGCGTGCTGACCATCAGCGGCGGCGACATCACGGTGACAACCTCCGGTGGCCTCTACTATAACAATGGTACCATAGAGAACACCAACTATACTGGCAACACCGACAATGTCAGCAGCGACTACTATTCGTCGCCCAAAGGCATCAAGGCCGGCGTGAAGACGCAGGTGAGCAACAACAGCTACACCTACAGCGGCGGTATGGTTATCAGCGGCGGCAACATTAAGGTGACCACCAGCGGCTATAACGGCGAAGGCATCGAGAGCAAAAACTACCTCAACATTGAAGGCGGTGAGATCTATATCAACGCCTACGACGACGGCATCAACTCGGCGCAGGATATGACCATCACCGGTGGCTACCTCTATTCCCTCTCCAACCACAACGACGGCATCGACGCCAACGGCAATGTCTACCTCAACGGTGGCCTGGTCTATGCCATTGGCTCGGGCGGTGCCGAGAATGCCATCGATGCCAACAGCGAGGGGGGCAAGAAGGTCTATGTCAACGGCGGTGTCATCATCGCCGTGGGTGGCATTGAGAACGGTGCTACCTACAACCAACCCAAGATTCAGCAATCCTCTGTCAGCAGCAATACCTGGTACACCGTCACCTACGGCGACAACACTGTGGCTTTCAAAACTCCCACCATCAGCACTGGCGGTGGTCACGGCGGCCCTGGTGGCAATTCAAGCGGACTTGTCATTTCCACCCCCAGCACTCCCTCTCTTGCCACTGGCAACAATGTCAACGATGGTACCTCTCATTTCGAAGGCAATTGCTATGTTGGAGGCGACCGTGTTGGCATCTATGATGTGGAGACCGAGCAGCAGATTGTCAACGACCCGCGCGTTTTCAGCATCGACGGCCGCTATCTCGGTACTGAAGTCCCCTCCACCTTCCGCGGCGTCTACATCCAGAACGGCAAGAAGCACATTAAACTGCAGTAACTCCTGTCGGGACATCAGTCGGTCACCCTCGCGGCTGGAGGCTGCGGCGGTAGTCGCTGGGCGACTGGCCGAGGTGCTTGGTGCAGTAGCGGCTGAAATAGCTCAGCGAGTTGAAGTTCATGCTGTCGGCGATCTGGGTTAGCGAGAGGCGCTCGTCGTTGAGGTATTTTTTCAGGATGGGTACCGTGGCGCGGTCGATGAAGCTGCTGACGTTGTGTCCTGTCACACGCTTGACGGTGGCGGAGAGGTATTTGGACGAGACGTTGAGCCGTTGGGCATAGTAACTCACCTCGCGTTCCGTGCGACTGATGCCGGTAGAGAGCATGTCTGTCAATTGCCTGACGATGTAGGCTGTTCGGTCGCTGTGTGTGTCGGTGGACTCGCGCCGGGCATGGAGCTCGAAGATGTCGTATATCATTGTCAGGCAGAGGCTCCCCATCATTTCGCGGTAGAAGAGCAGGTAGCGGTCGTTAAGACGGTCTCTCAGGCGGTGGAGATCCTCAAGCATGATGGCCGCCTGACGGTCGTCGACTTTAATGACGGGATTCTGGTTGAGGCTGATGCTGCCCCCGATGCTGTAGTTGTTCGATGGCAGCAACCCACCAAGGAACTTGTTGTCAGCAGCGAACCACTCTACCTGCATACCCGGAGCAGCGGCGAGATTCTTCGCCCTTGTCGGATTCGGCATCACCACCAGGTCGTTCTTCACGATGTGGTAGCACCGCTCGTTGAACACAAAACTGCCTTCCCCCGCCGTACACAGTAGGTGCATGCAGGTGTTTCCCAGTTCCGGTGCATTCATGCCAAGGAAATCGGTGGAATATAGGAAATCGGTCTTCATGCTAATGATAACGTGGAATTTTTTTGTTTATTGTGAAAAGTCTGGTGTTATTTGTGAAAGTGCTGTATGGAAAAATGGTAGTAATTTTGCAATGTCAAACTGACGATAATAAAGCACAATAACAATATTTAAAATCAACCCATTATGCAAGAAACAATAGTTGACCCGAGACTGACAAATGCCGAAGAACACGCTGAAGGCGTGCGTCAGGCACAGGTTCTTTTCAAGTTGAACCACACGATGCCCTATACCGACGAGTACAACGTGCTGGTGAAAGAACTCTTCGGCGACAACCTCGGTGAAGGGGGTTGGGTGATGCCCGGATTGACAGGCGTGTGTTTCGACCGCGTGAAGATTGGGCGCGGTGTGATGATTATGAACAACTGTCTGATGATGGCCCGCGGAGGCATCACCATCGACGACGGTGCCATGATTGCCGCCAACGCGCAACTCATCTCCAATAACCACGACCTGCACGACCGCCAATTGCTCATCTGCAAGCCCGTCCACATCGGCCGCAACGCCTGGATAGGTGCCGGAGCCACCATCCTGCCGGGTGTGACCATTGGAGAGAATGCTGTGGTGGCCGCAGGAGCGGTGGTGACCAAGGACGTGACCCCCAACACCATCGTGGGAGGCAATCCCGCCAAGTTTATCAAGAACATAGAATAGGAGGACAGTATATGATTTTTGACAGAAATGAACACAAACAAGTAGTGGCACTCTTGGGTGCCGGTAGTATGGGAACCGCTATTGTGCGCCGCATAGGTGCAGGCAAGAAAATCCTCTTGAGCGACATCAGCGAAAAAACATTGGAGCGCGTCGGTGAGGATTTCCGCCGTTGTGGTTATGATGCAGAGACGATGCAGGTGAACGCCTTGCAGAAGGAGAGCGTGGAGGCTTTTGCCCGGAGGGCGGCAGAGCTGGGTTCTGTGATGTATTTCATCGACACAGCTGGAGCATCGCCCAATCAAGCCAATCCCGAGCACATTGTCGACCTCGATATGGTGGGCACAGGCTATGCCGTCGATGCTTTTGGCGAGGTGATGGCCGCGGGCGGTGCAGGTCTCATTATCAGCAGTCAGGCGGCCTATATGTACCCCATCCCCAACGACATTGAGCTGCAACTGGTTCAGACGCCTACCTCCAAACTGAAGGAGGTGAAGTTTATTCAAGAAGTTGCTATGCAGAACAGCGGCTTTGCCTATATGATTGCCAAACGGTTGAACCACCTGCAGGCTCAGCGTGCCGCGGCCACCTCGTGGCGCAAGCGTCGTGCTCGCATCAACACCATTTCGCCGGGTGTCGTCGTCACCCCGCTGGCCTACGACGAGTTCAATGCCAAGGGCGAGGGTTACCAGAATATGATTGACTCATCGGCCGCACAGCGCACTGGCACCAGCGACGAGATTGCCGAAGCTGCCGTCTTCCTGCTTGGCGAACACGCCCAGTTCATCACCGGCACCGACCTGCTCATCGACGGCGGCGTCATCGCTGCCATTCGTGCTGGTGAATATCAATTAGGATAATAAGTAAGCACCACGATATAACATACAAATAGCCACGGTAAAACCATATTTTACCGTGGCTGTTTATGTAAAAAATGTGCATTAGTCTGAAACGGTGAGCAGGCCGGCGGCTTTGAGATATTTGACGTGCGCAAGGTATTTGGCGCAGCGGGTTTCGACCATAGTGGCGTAGGCTTGCTGCCAGAGGGTCTGGGCTTCGAGGAGGTCGCCTATGGACTCCATGCCGGCTTCGTACTGCTTGCGGCTGAGTTGCAGGTTTTCGTCGGCCTGGGCGAGGGAACGGACGGCGAGTGAGGCTTCGAGTGAGGCCTCCTCGAGGATGTCGGCGGCTTGCGAAAGTTCAAGTTGCATCTTCTCGTCGAGCTGCTGACGCTCCAACTCCACCTGCTCGGCCTTGGCTTTGGCGGCACGCACCTTGTTGATTCGTCCGCCGAAATGGAAGATGGGAATGTTGACGTTGAGCGTGAGACTGAACGACCCGCCGTCGAGCACCGTCTCGTCGCCCACCTTCAACCCGTGCATATAGCCGTAACCGCCCTGCAGTCCCACCTGCGGCAGCATATCGGCAAGGGCAAGGCGGGTCTGCCTGTGCGCCCTTGAAGGCGAGATTGATTTCCTCCGCCGCCTTGACGCGGCCGGGATATTGCAGTTTGGCGGCATCGCTCACCGCGTGCAGCGTGGCCACATTGACGGTGGGCACCTGCGGCTCCACATCGGCAACACCGCCACCGCAAGCCGCCGTCAGCAGTGCCAAGCAGCCAGCAGTGTACATAACAATCAGTTTCTTAATCGATTTCATACATTCAGACTTTATCATTTGATGTTGCAAAATTACCACGCCTCCCCCGATTGCCGTTTAACATATATTAAAAACCGCTCCGACGATGCGTATCTTGTTAATAATGTCGGCACTGCACAATAAAACAGGAATGTGTACGTTATAATGACAGAAATCTAAAAAAAATATATTATGGCAACAGTGACAATATCCTACGACGGGCGGAGCAGCGTGATGAAGCACCTCATCGAGGCTATGCTGGCTGCCGGGGCAAAAATGCTTTCGTCGACAGACGCAGACGATGAGTTCTACAGCGACAAGAAAGCACTTCGCTCATTCAAGCAGAGCGTGGAGCAGGAAAAGAAAGGTATGGCCCGCGAGGTCAGCCTGGACGATGTCAAACAGATGCTCTGCCTGTAATGTACCGTATAGAACTGACTCCGAAAGCCGAGGAAGAGCTTCGTGCGCTTGGCCGCAGTGGCGACAAGGCAAGTATCAAGAAGGTCTATCGCCTGTTTGAGGAACTGCGCGTTCATCCATACGAGGGTACAGGCAGGCCGGAACCTCTCGTGGGCGATTATGCGGGCTATTGGTCGCGCCGCATAAACCAGAAAGACCGCCTTATCTACCGTGTGAAGGACGAGATAATTACCGTCACCGTTGTGCAGGTGGGGCAACACTATGGCGACAAATAGCAATTGTAGAAACGGCACAATAATAAGGAATGTGTACGTTATAGTGACAGAAATCTAAAAACAAATATATTATGGCAACACTGACAATATCCTACGACGGGCGCAACAAGGCTGCACGCGCCATTGTGGAGATGCTGCGCTCGATGGATTTCAACCACATCACCGAGCCTGCAAGCCGCCCGAAGAACTCGATTGAACGCTCGCTGGCCGAGTTCGAGCGCGGCGAAATCACCGTGTGCGACACTTTCGAGGACTATTTGATACACATTGGTAATCGCTAATAATGGCAATACGATGAAACTTATGAAATTGGATTCCGACGAATTGAGACTTGAATTTTCAAAAATATAGGAGGAGATATGAGTATTGAATCAGTAATTGGCATTATTGCGGGATTAATCGCTATTGGCGGTGCGGTAATATCACTTTACAAAAAGCTAAAGAAACGTCCATTGACAGAGCTGATGAATCAACTTGTGGCCAAGAAACTATCCAGCAAACAGCATAGGACAATTCTTCGTAAAATGAGCATACAACTGGGTGGAAAAATAAAGAATGAATACATACAGAAGTTTGTATTGAACGACAGAGGTAAGGAAGCCGTTTTTATGGATATTTGTGAGAGCAACGAAATAGAACCCACAGAAGAGATTTGCAAGAAGTTCATGAATGCGGATATGAAAAAGTTTAGAGCTGACTACAACAGCAGAAGGAACAATACTATTCCATCTTTTAAATCGGAAAAAACACAGACCTTCCCTTCTTCTTTGGATAATGAAGGGCAAACCGTCTATATGTCGGAGTTGCTGATGAGCAGGTATCCTGAAACCTGCAAGAACCTAATCAAGGCTCTTGAAAAACATAAGGTCAACTACTCTTTCATAAAAAGCACAAAAGATATTTGGTGCAGAGATTATATGCCCGTGCAGACAGCATCTGGTAAACTTATTCAGTTTAGATATGACCCAAGCTATCTGAAAGGCAAAAAGGAGTGGGAAGAGTCACGTTCTGATGTGAAAGAAATATGCGAGAAGAACAATATTGTTGCAACAGAATCGGACATCAATTTGGATGGCGGGAATGTACTTATCTGCGATGGAAGGGCGATAATATCAGACAGAATTTATTCGGAAAATCCAGATAAGACGAGAGAAGAATTGAGGAAAGAACTGGCCCTGCTGTTGGAATGTGAGATTATTGTAATTCCATCGCTAAACAAAACTGCAGATTTTACAGGTCACGCTGATGGAATGGTTAGGTTTGTGGATAGAAATACCGTTCTTGGGATAAAATACGATGACAGATATAAAAAGGATTGGTGGAAAAATACTCAAAAGGTGTTGGATACATACAACATAAGTTTTATTGAAGTACCATTCTTTGAAGATGAACCAGATAGTGAACACCCAGAGAGCGCAATTGGCGTTTATGTGAATTATTTAGAGGTTAATGATTTGATAGTAGTGCCTGTATTTGGAAGAGAGGAAGATGCACGAGCAATTGAAATAATCCAAAAAGCATTCCCCAACAAGCAAATCGAAACAATCAATTACAACGATGTGGCAAAAGAAGGTGGCTTGTTGAATTGCACAACATGGGTCGTAAAATAATCATGAAACGGTATAAAATGAGTCATTACAACGCCAATCGATTTTGAAAACGGCTAAAATGAATCATTACAGCCCAAAATGATTTTGAAAACGGGTAAAAAGAGTGTCGCGGGGCCTTTCAAATTTGAAACACGGTAAAAAGAGATTTTTCAAACCAAAAAATATTGAATTATGGATGCAATCAAATTTTCGGACAAGGCATTGAGCGTGTTCCCTATGTTTTTTTATTTCTGCGCGGTGAATTCATTCGCTGAGCGCATCTTTGCGTCAGAGGCTTGAAGTCCTTCGGATATAAATAATGTTAGGCCCCACACTTTGCAGGATGCGGTGTGGGGCCTTTGTATAATATTGGAGGGTGAAGAAAGTCGGCGGTCAGAAACGGCGGTTGATACCGAGGCGGAGGGTGCTGGCGTCGTTGTAGGCCAGCTCGAGGGCGACGTGCCAATGCGGGGCAAAGCGCCACTCGGTGCCGACATAGACGAGGACGAACACTTGGCCGACACCGTCGGCGAAGGTGGTGTGGCGGAAGTGGTGGTAGCCTACGCCGGTGCCGGCGTAGAAGTCCCAGCACGGGTCGGCTTGTCCCAGCAGGGTTTTGATGTGGACGTTGGCGCGCAGTGAGAGGCTGAAGGCGTTGTAACTATTGTCGGACGGCATACGGCGGTGAAACGCAGTGGCCTGAAGGCCGGCGTGGATGCCATAGGGCAGCAGGTAGTGCCCTTCGACAGTGAGATTGGGATAGATGCCCGAGTGGTAGGCCACACCGTTCCATCCGGCGGCGAGGCCGATTTGCCAGCGGCTGGCGGTGTCCTGTGCGGAAGTGGCGATGGAGACGAGCAGCAGGGCTGCGATGATGAGTGTCTTTTTCATAGGTCAGATTCCTTTCGCTATTTCGATGAATTGTTGTTGGGCTTTCTTGGCTTCGGGCAACATAGTGACGGCGGGCCAGACGTGGTACATCTGGGGGTATTCGTAGACCGTCAGCGGCAGCCGCTCGCGACGCATACGGTCGCGCAGACGGGTAACGTCGGGGTAGACATATCACGTCCGCCGATGAAGACGTGCAGGCGCGGCAGCCCGCCGAGGTCGCCGTAGATGGGGCTGACCTGGTAGCAGCGCGGCGTGGTGTCGGCACACCAGAGCGAGCCGACAAGCTGGCCGTAGGAGCGGTTGAGCATCGGGTCGTCGATGAGGTCGATATCGTCGTTGGTGAGGGTGACGTCGAGCCAGGGGGAGATGAGGATGATGGCTCCCGGCTGCTGGCCACCGTTCTCGCGGAGCCACTGTGCAAATCCGAAGGAGAGACCACCACCCGCCGAATCGCCCATCAGAATGATGTTTCCGGCACCCACCTCGGCCACCAGCTGCGCATAGACAGCCGCCACCATAGCGTAAGCGTCACGGAAGGTGTAGGCCGCGCAGAGCGGATAGTCGGGGATGATGACTCCGTAGCCCAATTCCTCGACGAAGGGTTTCACCAACTCGTACTGCACGGCCTGCATATTGCCGGTGTAGTAGCCGCCGTGGAGGTAGAGCACATAGCGCGTCACACCGCGGCGGGGATGGATGCGGCACACGCGGCGGCCCATCACCGTGTCGTAGCTCACGGTCAGCCCCTGCTTGCTTACCCAACCAGCGTCGGGTTCGGTGAACTTCGGCTGGTCGGCCTCGTTGGTCGGCGGGATTGCGACGTAGCTGTCGCGGTTGTTCATACCGGAGGCATACATATAGAGGTTTGCTATCTCGCCCAGCGGCGTGTTGGGACCAGTGTAGAAATGGGTGACCACGATGCCGTCGGCATCCTCGAAGTCGACCTCTTCTTTCAGGCAACCTTGGAGGGTCAGACAGCTCGCCATTACGGTTGCAACAGTCAGTAATTTAAACGGTTTCATATCTTTGTACTTTAATATTTGAAAGTGCAAAGATACCTCGCCGTTGGCGATTGGCTTTTAATAAAGATTAAAAAGTGATGGTGCGGAGCTACAATTTCACTTGGCGGCGGATGACGCTGAGGCGTTGTTGTGTGATGCCGAGGAAAGAGGCTATGTGGCTCAAGGGGACACGCTGCACGATGTCGGGCTGCTCACGCAACAAAGCCTCATAACGCTCGGCTGCGGAGCGATGCTGAAGGCTGTGCGATATGGTGAACAGCTGGCGAATGGTACCCGAATACATCTGAAAGGCAAAGCGTTGCAATGAGAGTTTGTCTGCCATCAGTTGCTCGATTTCGTAATATGGCGCAATGCGCACCACACCGTCCTCTTCCATCTCAAGGCTTGTCGTGATGTTATCGCCCAAAAACAAGTAGTTCAACGGGATGTAGAAAGTATTTTCGAGGTGAAAGTAATTGGTCACCTCGTTGCCATCCACGTTGGTGAACTCGCGCGCAATGCCTTGTTCGAAGAAATATACGCGATTGGTGTTGAAACCATCAGTGACCAAATGCGTTCCTTTTTTCACCTCGCGAGATACAAACAACTGGTCAGCCTTTTCGGCCAATGAGCTGTTTTGCTGCAGTTCATGGGTGAGAAAGTCAATAAGTTTCATGAGGCAAAGATACGATTTTTTCTTGAATAGCAAAAAAACAGTTAATGCGTTAATCTGAATACATATTAATAATTCTTAATAATTCACTTTTATGTTTATTGTGAAAACATTGGAGCTTTTTGTAAAACAGATATATGGAAAAATGGTCGTAATTTTGCATCATCGAACATAATGGACGAGAATTGAATAATAAACAATAAAACAGATATTTATACAAGAAAGTCATTGAATGTGTTAATGCGTAAATGTGTGAATGCTTGAGTGGCTGGGTGACTAAGAACTTTTCGACTCTTTGACATTCTGTGCCGGCAATATTACTGATAATTGAAATAATAATCATTAAAGAATAAAGACTATGCAGAACTTTGATTACATGACCCCTACTCGCCTTGTGTTTGGCGAGAATGTAGTTGAAAAGCTGCCTGAAGTAATGGCGGCTATCGGCAAGCGTGTGTTGCTGACCTATGGTGGCGGCAGCATCAAGAAGATTGGTCTCTACGACCGTGTGAAGGATTTGTTGAAAGACTTCGAGATAACGGAGCTTTCGGGCATTCAGCCCAATCCTAAATACAACCCTAGCGTGCTCGAGGGTGTGCGTCTCTGCAAGGAGAACAACATCGACGTTATCCTGGCTGTGGGTGGCGGCTCGGTGCTCGACTGCTCGAAGGCCATCGCGGCAGGAGCCAAGTACGACGGCGACCCCTGGGACTTGATTTCATACAAGGTGAAAGCCCAAGCCGCCCTGCCTATCGTGGATATCCTGACGCTTGCAGCTACAGGCTCGGAATACGACTGTGGCGGCGTCATCTCACGCACAGAGACCAACGATAAGATTGGCTACATGGATCCGTTGCTTTTCCCTGTCTGCTCGTTTCTCGATCCCCGCTACACTTTTACCGTGTCGAAGAAACAGACGGCAGCAGGCTGTGCCGATGCCATGAACCACATTATGGAACAATACTTCTGCGAGGACTCGACGCTGCTGAACGACGGCTTCTGCGAGGCTGGCTTGAAGAGTCTGATGGTGAATGCAAAGGCTTGTCTGGAGAACCCGGAAGACTATCGTGCCCGTGCCGAAATGATGTTTGCTTGCACCCTCGGCTGCAACGGTATCTATGCCCTTGGCAACAGTCCGTCGGGATGGCCCTGTCACGGTATCGAACACGCCCTGAGTGCATACTACGACATCACCCACGGCGAGGGCCTGGCCATCATCACACCTCGTTGGATGCGCCATATTCTTGGAGAGCGCACCCTCGACCGCTTCGTGAAATACGGCATTAACGTTTTCGGCATCGACGCTTCGTTGCCAAAACAGGAAATTGCAGAAAAGGCCATCGATGCCACCTACGCCTTCTTCGAGAGCATCAACATCCCGATGCACCTGCGCGAGGTAGGCATTGATGACAGCCGCATTGACGAAATGGCTCATCACATTGCTGTGAATGAAGGACTGGAATATGCATACGTGCCTCTCACGGAGCAGGATATCAAAGAAATTCTTATGGCATCATTATAAAACCAAGCGAACAATATGCAATATATAACATTAAACAACGGAGTGAAAATGCCCTTGCTGGGTTACGGCGTTTTTCAAGTGTCGCCCGCTGAGTGCGAGCGTTGTGTCAGCGATGCACTGAGTGTTGGCTACCGGCTGATAGACACAGCACAAGCGTATGCCAACGAAGAAGGTGTGGGTAACGCCTGGCGCAAAAGTGGACTGAAACGCGAGGAGGTTTTCCTCGTGACAAAGGTGTGGATAGCGAACAACGGAGAGGAAAAGGCAGCCAAGAGTATCGACGAGAGCCTGCGTAAGTTGCAGACGGATTGCATCGACCTGCTTCTCATCCATCAGGCGTACGGCGACGTGTTCGGCACGTGGCGGGCGATGGAGAAAGCCTATCACGACGGCAAGGTGCGCGCCATCGGAGTGAGCAACTTCCAGTCAGGCCGCTTCTTCGACTTCGCCCACTATGTGGACGTAAAGCCGATGGTGAACCAGCTGCAATGCAACACCCTCATACAGCAGACAGCTATCGAGCCGATACTTGCAGAATTCGGAACACGTATGATGGCTTGGGGGCCGCTCGGCGGACAAGGAGTCGATGGCATCGTGAAGAGTGAAGATCTTGCCGCCATAGGTGCCAAGTACGGCAAAAGTGCCGCTCAGGTAGCCCTACGGTGGCTGACCCAGCGAGGTGTTGTGGCCATCCCCAAGTCCAGCCACAAAGAACGTATGGCGCAGAATTTCGACATCTTCGACTTCACCCTGACGGATGACGATATGAAGAGTATTGCCAAATTAAACCAGCACGACACGGGCACGATTGACTTCGGCGACCCGCAGTTTGTGAAGTATCTGATTGAAAATTACGGATAAAAACATTAACCCAATACTATTTACAATGAAAAGAATCGCATTATTCGCCGCTGCGGCACTGCTGCTGCTCGGCTGCAAACAGAAACAGGAAACTCCCGAACCCGTACAGGAACCCCAAGGCTCGGTGGTGTACATGACCAAGGAAATCAGCCCCGAGGCGCTGATTAATGTCTACAAGGCACTCGGTGTGCCGGCAGAGGGCCGTGTGGCTGTGAAGATATCCACAGGTGAGGCTGGCAACAACAACCACCTGAAGGCCGAACTCATCGGACCGCTGGTACAGCTGGTGAACGGCAAGATTGTGGAGTGCAACACCGCCTACGCAGGTCAACGAATGAACACCAAGGACCACCTGAAGGTCATCGAGGCTCACGGATTCAACACCATCGGCGGCGTGGACATCATGGATGCCGACGGCGAAATCAAAATCCCCGTGCGCGACACTACCTATATGCACTACAACATCGTGGGAAAGAACCTGCAGAACTACGACTTCATGATTAACCTCGCCCACTTCAAGGGTCACCAAATGGGCGGCTTCGGCGGCGTGCTGAAGAACGCCAGCATCGGCGTCGCCTCGCGCAACGGCAAGACCTACATCCACACAAATGGCCAGAGCGAGGACTACACCCACCTCTGGGACTACATCCAGCCGGAAAACCAGGACAAGTTCCTCGAGTGCATGGCCACCGCTGCCGCTGCAGTGCACGACTATTTCAAGGGTAAGGTTATCTACATTGCTGTGATGAACAACATGAGCATCGACTGCGACTGCAACGGCAATCCCACCCCTGTGGCACTCAAGGATATGGGCATTCTGGCCAGCACCGACCCCGTGGCCCTCGACC
>JAFXMW010000052.1 GCA_017530105.1 Bacteroidales bacterium | reverse complement strand
TCTTGTCCACATCCCTGTCTCGCCGTAGCCCGCTACGTCTTCGCCAGCGATGCGGCCAATCTGCTCGAAACAAATACTAATCTGCCATAAACCCTAATGACCGATTTGGGTTAAAAAAGGGGTGCTGCGAAGGCGGCACCCCTATGTTGATGAAATAGTGTCAGGTTAGAATTGGAACATCTGGTCGAAGTCGACTTTGATGGGTTTGACATTGGAGCCAAGGAGGTTGGCGACGGCTTGGGGGTCGAATTTCTTGGCATTTCCGGAGATGACGACAACCAATGGGCGGTTTTTGATGTACTTGGTGTGGAAGGCGCGAAGGTCGTCGATGGTGAGACGTGACATCTGCTCGGTGAGGTCGGCACGGAAGTCGCGATGCCAGCCTAGATCTTCCTTCCAGTATTGCACCATTTCGGGAATCCTGCGGAAGGTGAGGTAGTTGCTGTTGCGTGAGCTGACTACATTCTGGATGGTGGACTGGATTTTCTCGGGACGTTCCGGGAAGGTGACGAGGAGGTCGCGGATGGCTTCGACACCTTCCTGCGTCTTGTCGCACTGTGTGCCGAGGTAGGCGTAGGTGTAGAGGGGGTTGAGGCGGAGGAGGGAGGAGGCCACATAAGCCCTGGTGCTATAACCAAGGGAGCGGAATTCTCGTATCTCCTGGAACATGACGCTGTTCATGCCTGAGCCGAAGTATTCGGTGAAGATGCTTCCCGCGGCACGGTCGCAGGGTGAACCGTCGGGGGTGAAGAGGTTGGTGTCCAGATAGATGCTTGGGACATAGATGTCGATATTGGACTGGAGGAACTTTTTGTTGGTGGCATAGAAGAACTGGGGTGTGGTATAGTCTTTACGCCGGAATTCGCGAGGACGCATGTCGGTGACGCTGTCGCGGACAAGGCAGTAGTGCCGCAGTTTGTTGGCGAGGGTGGAGGGGTCGGTATTGCCTGAGAAAGTGACGTAACCGTTGCGGGTGAGGATTTGCAACACCTCGGCATGGAGTTCTTCACCTGTGCGTTTGCCCCATTGTTTGTATGGGGTTTCGCGCAGGTATTGGGACTGGTTGCCGTAGAACACATATTC
Source organism: Bacteroidales bacterium (assembly GCA_017530105.1). Taxonomy (GTDB): domain Bacteria; phylum Bacteroidota; class Bacteroidia; order Bacteroidales; family P3; genus Colimorpha. Next base: position 21,946 of record JAFXMW010000052.1, on the reverse strand, counting down.
GCTGAGGGCTGACGACCAACTGTCGGCATCGTTCTTCATACTCTTCTCGTTGGATTTGAGTCCGTCAAGAATCTTTTCGAGCTGACGGGCATCGTGGTGGGGATGATAGAGCCAGTGCTGGCAGAGGGAGAGGATGCTGTCGAGGTTGCTCTCGAGTCCACTGATGGTGAGGCTTGACCTGTCTTCGTCGCTGACGAGGGAGACGGTAGCACCTAAGAGGTTGAGCTGTTGTTGGAGTTCTTGGTATTTAAGGCTGTCGGCACCGAGCAATTCCATATAGCTGATGGCACGTTGGATGTCGGGGTTGTCGATTATGCCATAGTTGTAGGTGATTTCCAGATTGAAGATGTCGTTGTAGGGGTTCTGCGTGCTGTAGAGGTTGAAGTGGGGGTTGACGGGCTGGATATCGAGGTCTTTTTTGAAGTCGATGACTTGCGGTTTGATGGGTTCGGGCTGGTTGTTGGCTATTATCTTGGCGAAAGGCGACTGTGCCCCTTTATTGGTGGGTTCGAGGTGTTCCCAGTCGGGCTTGACAGCGGGTTCACCGGAGGGGAAACCCATCTTGGAGCGCACAAGGGTGCAGTGGTCACGGTCGAAGTACTTGTTGGCCACGGCCATGACATCCTCGCGGGTGAGTGAGGACCAGCGTTTGCCGTCTTTAAGCCATTGTTCGTAGCTGCTGCCTTCGGTCTCAAGCGAGAGGAGGAGGGCAGAGATTTTCGAGATGCTCTCGATCTGATGCTGTCGGTCGATATATGACTGTACTTTGATGCCTTCCATGATGTCGTCGCTGAATTGGCCTTGCTTGATGCTGTCGATGCAGTCCCAAACAACCTGCTCGGCCTTGGCATGGCTCTGGAAAAGGAGATTGGGGATATAGAGGATGGTGTTGGTACCGGCATCGTTGAGCGATACATCCATGTTCAGAGCTAAGAGGAAACGTCCGTCGATGGCCGCCTGGGTGAGGAGGCCGGTATTTCCGCCAAGGATTTGGCTGAGCATGTCGAGAGCCAGTTTGTCGGGGTGGTTCTTGGGCACTCCGGGGAAAATCATCATTCCCATCTTGATGGGAGTCTGGCGGACATTGAGGACTTTCTGTTTGGCGAAGTCGGGAAGATTATAGGCAGGCATTTCGGGCAGTTTGCCACTGCGCCACACACTGAACTTATCGCGTACAAGCCCTTTGACTTCGGCTGAGTTGAAGTCGCCCACGAGGATGAGTGTCATATTGTTGGCCACGTAGTAGGTGTCGAAGAACTTCTGCATCTCGCTGGGTTGCGGATTCTTGAGGTGCTTGGCATAGCCAATGACCTGACGGCCATAGGGGTGGTCGCCATAGGACTCGGAAAGAACGTTTTGGGCAAATTTCTGCGCAAGTTTGTTGTCACTACGGTTCTTCTCCTCATAGATGGTTTCGAGTTCGCTCTGGAAGAGGCGGAAGACGGGATTGCGGAAACGTTCAACATACACATCCATCCAGTTGATGAGCTGGTTGGAAGGGAGGGTGTTGTAGTAGACAGTATAGTCGTAGGAGGTGCCGGCGTTGAGGCCAGTGCATCCCATGTTCTGTAGGATGGCGTCGACCTCGTTGGGGATGGCGTACTGCGAAGCGGCGATGCTGAGACGGTTGATTTCGAGCTGAATGTCATGACGCTCTTTGTCGTTTTTAGCGGCTTGGAGGCGGTCGTAGGCTTGGCTGATGCTGTCGAGGTAGGGCTTCTCCTTGGCCCAGTCGGTGGTGCCAATGCGGTCGGTACCCTTGAACATGATGTGTTCGAAATAGTGAGCCACACCCGTGGCGTTGGGGTTCTCGTTTTTGCTACCAGCATGAACCACCACGCAGCCGTAGATTTTGGGTTGGCTGTGTTCCTCGCAAAGGATGACTTTAAGGCCGTTGTCAAGACGGAAAGTTTCTACTTTGAGAGATTGCTGGGCATGGATCATCCCGGCAAGTGCAATGAACAGGAATAGTGTTAGGATTTTCTTCATAGGTATATTGGGGTTTGGGTAAAAAGCATTGGCCCAATCTGATTTATCGTACAAATTGGGCCAAAGTGTTTTATAGGTTGTTGTGGAGGAAGACCACGAGGTTTTCGATGGGGATACGCTCCTGCTGCATGGTGTCGCGGTTGCGGATAGTGACACTGTTGTCGTTGAGGGTGTCGTTGTCTACGGTGATGCAGAAGGGGGTACCGATGGCATCTTGACGACGATAGCGGCGACCGATGGCGTCTTTCTCGTCGTACTGGAGCATGTAGTGGGGTTTGAGCATGTCCATAATCTCGCGGGCTTTCTCGGGCAAGCCGTCCTTCTTGACCAAGGGCAGCACTGCAGCCTTGTAGGGTGCCAGCATGGCGGGCAGGCTGAGGACAGTGCGGACACTACCGTCGGGAAGGGTCTCGTCTTTCAGTGCATGGCTGAAGACGGCCAGGAAGGTACGGTCGACACCGATGGAGGTCTCGATGACGTATGGAATGTAGCTCTCGTTGAGCTCGGAGTCGAAATACTGGAGCTTCTTGCCGCTGAACTCGCTGTGGCGGCTCAGGTCGAAGTCGGTGCGGCTGTGGATGCCTTCAAGCTCTTCGAAACCGAAGGGGAACTCGAACTCGATATCGGTGGCGGCGTTGGCGTAGTGGGCCAACTTCTCATGGTCGTGATAGCGGTATTTCTCGGCGGGGATACCCATGGCGAGATGCCATTTGAGGCGTTCTTCCTTCCAGTAACGGAACCATTCCATCTCGGTGCCGGGGCGGACGAAGAACTGCATCTCCATCTGCTCGAATTCGCGCATACGGAAGATGAACTGACGGGCGACAATCTCGTTGCGGAAGGCTTTGCCTATCTGGGCAATGCCGAAAGGAATCTTCATGCGGCCGGACTTCTGGACGTTGAGGAAGTTGACAAAGATGCCCTGAGCCGTCTCGGGACGGAGATAGAGGGTGTCGCTGTCGTCGATGACGGAGCCCATCTTGGTGGCGAACATGAGGTTGAACTGTCGCACATCGGTCCAGTTGCGAGTTCCGCTGACGGGACAGACGATGCCGAGGTCGAGGATGAGCTGCTTGAGTCCTGCAAGGTCGTTGGCGTTCATCAGTTCGGCATACTTGGCGTGGATTTCGTCAATCTGTTTCTGGTGTTCCAGCACACGGGCGTTGGTGGTGACAAACTGCTGACGGTCGAAAGCGTCGCCGAAACGTTTGTGAGCTTTTTCACATTCTTTGTTTATCTTCTCCTCAATCTTGGCGATGTGGTCTTCGATGAGGACATCGGCGCGATAACGTTTCTTGGAGTCTTTGTTGTCAATCAGCGGGTCGTTGAAGGCATCCACGTGGCCGGAGGCTTTCCAGATGCGGGGATGCATGAAGATGGCGGAGTCGATGCCGACAATATTCTCATGGTATTGCACCATGGAACGCCACCAGTATTGCTTGATGTTGTTTTTGAGTTCGGTACCCAGCTGGCCATAGTCGTACACAGCGGCGAGGCCGTCGTATATCTCGCTGGAGGGGAATATAAAGCCGTACTCCTTGGCGTGGGATACTACTTTTTTGAAGAATTCTTCTTGATTTGCCATATATTAGATATTATGATAGGAGTGAGAGTAACAGTATGTGTTTTTGAATGTATTAACGAGTGAATGTGCTAATCGTTCTGAATCAGATCTACCAATTAACACATTCACACATTAACGAATAAAAAGGATTACTTCTTAGCGGCTGCCTGGGTGGCGGTGATGGCCACGACGTTGACGATATCCTCGACACTGCATCCACGGCTGAGGTCGTTGATGGGGGCGGCCATGCCCTGCATCACGGGGCCTACGGCCTCTGCTCCGGCGAGACGCTGGACAAGCTTATAGCAGATGTTACCGCTCTGGAGGTCGGGGAATACGAGGACGTTGGCCTTGCCAGCGATGTCGCTGCCGGGGGCCTTGCTGGCACCCACCTTGGGAACGATGGCTGCATCGGCCTGCAATTCGCCGTCGAGATGGACATTGGGGTCAAGCTCGTGAGCCACACGGGTGGCTTCGATAACCTTGTCGACCAGTTCATGTTTGGCACTTCCCTTGGTGGAGAAACTGAGGATAGCGACACGGGGGTCTTCGAATCCGGCAATAGCCTTTGCGGTCTGAGCGGAGACGACGGCAATCTGGCCAAGTTCCTCGGCGGTGGGGCAGGGGGTAGCAGCACAGTCGGCGAAGACGAACATGCCGTTCTCACCGTAGGTGGTGTCCTTGAGAATCATGATGAAAGCACCGCTGACGACGCTGACACCGGGCAGGGTCTTGACAATCTGGAAAGCGGGACGCAGCACATCGCCGGTAGCGTTGCGGGCACCAGCCACCTCACCGTCGGCATCGCCGTTCTTGATGAGCATACAAGCCAGATAGAGGGGGTCGGCCACAAGTTTCATGGCCTCGTCCATCTGCATTCCTTTCTTCTTGCGGATTTCGCAAAGCATCTGGGCGTAGTACTCACGTTTGGGGTTGGTCTCGGGGTCGATGATGGTGGCCTTGTCGATGTTCTTCAGGCCCCATTGGTTGGCCAGACCTTTGATTTCTGCCTCGTTGCCTAAAAGAATGAGACGGGCTATGCCTTCCTGCAGGATGATGTCGGCAGCCTTGAGGGTACGTTCTTCAGTGCCTTCGGCCAAAACGATGGTCTTGTTAGCGGCTTTTGCTTTTGAGCGGATTTGTTCTAAAAGTGTCATGACATTATTTATTAATGATTAATCAAAAAATTTCCATGTGATGCCGAAGAAGAAACCAAACTGTTTGGATGGGTAGTGGGGGAGAATGAAGAAAGAATGTTCCTCGATAAAGGAGTTGAGGTGGGCGGCTTTGGCATAGATGCTGGCGCGTTTGACCTGGATATTGACAAAAAAGTCTGCCCAAAGGTAATTGCCTATCTCCACCTCGTTCTGACGAAAGAACATCCCGACAACAGGGTCATAGCCGTCGGCTTTGAAAGCGGAGTGGTAACGTATGTCGGTTCCGACTTGGGTGTGCAGCACGTTGTTGAAAAGCTTGAAGTCGGCATAGATAGAATTCTTGCTGGCAAAGAAAGGAACGCGAATCTGGTCTTGATCGCTGCTGTATTGCAAGTGTTGTTGCATGTCGTAGTGCAGCCACCTTGTGATTTTGAGATTGAGGTTGACGCGCCCCTGTAGCAACAATGCACTTCCTTCGGCCTGATGGGGCAGCAGGGTGGTGGTGCTGTCAGATAGGGTGTGTTGTTCAAACCAGATGTTGTGTCCGATATGTTGGGCGGCGAGATTCACTTGCAGCAGGTCTCCCAGAACGTAGTCGGCTTCAATCTTGCGAATGCCGACAGGCTTGAGGTCGATGGTGTAGGGCGAATTTTTCAGAGTGTTTTGGGCTTGGTAGATAAGTTCGGGGTTGTAAGCCTTTACCACAGCGCGCAGGGTGATGTTCCGGTTGCTGTTACCCACACTGTCGCGGAAAGGGAAGATGAGTTTGGCGTCAAGATTATATTCTGAAAGATTCGGAGAGGCTTCGGCATAAATGTTCAACTCCGTGGCTGGCCAAGGGCTTATCTCAACACGGGCAAATGGATAGAGAGCCAATTGACGGATGGTTCCCGAAGAGTATAGACTGTCGTTGAGTTGTAGCCATGCAATCTGAGGCCGTATGCCGCCATAGAGTTTCAACGGATTGCGCCACCGGTGGTCCAAATAAGCATCGTTGGTCCAGTACAGTGAGGCCGTGAGTCTGTTGTATAGGGTTGAGTCTACGCAGCGGTATTTCTGTTTGTCCCATTGCAGTTCGAGCCCCAGAACACCCGTATTGTATACATGCGGGTCGTGGGGTTGGATGGTGTCGTAATCGACAATCGTGTCCTTTACCTCATAACGGAAAGATGTTAGGATGGAATCAATGGTTATGCTGTCGCCTCGAACCGAGTCGAACGTTGTAATCTTTAGCGTATCGTGGACGGTGATGGTGTCGATATAGCTTTCCTTTATGGGACGGTACCATTCAAATTGCCTTACAGTATTGTAAGATTGCCTTACAAACACCGTATGGTCCTTGTTGTTGCTATATCGGCGGGTGTTCATCACCGGCACACCTCCCATATTGCTGATGCGTTTGTTGACGAAAGTCGCTTCATTCGACAAGCCTCCGTTTTCACCCAGAACCATCCTTTGCCAAATGAAACCTGCCGAAATCTGATATCGTGCATCGCGGGAATAGTAGTTGGTAGTGAAATCGAAAAGATGGTCGGTAGCGGAACTGTTCGAAAAAACGCCTGTCGGACTGAACAGATGATAGTCCAGAGCAAAATTCCACCTCTCGTTGATGTTCTGCGTGTGGGTTACGTGGACTTGATAGTCCTTGTCGAGCGAACTGTTGTAGGAAAGCAACGAATAGGGGTTCTGCACTTGATAGAAAACCAGTCGCTCGGGAGTTTTGTAAAAACCAGGGTAAAGATTGTTCTTGTAAACAAGCCCTGGGGTCGCCGCAAACGAGGGGACAACCGACAGATGGGGGTGCCCCAGCTCTGTAACAGTGAGGTAGTAATTGCCGTTCAGCGCATCCAGTTGGTCGGAAAACTGGACACCTGTGGGGGATAGGGCAGGGTGGCTGAAATCAAATATCTTGACTTGGACGGGAAGCCGGTGGAACATGAACACCGATGCCTGTAGCACACTGTCGGGTATATCGACATGAAACACGATGCCCTTGATGCCCTCAGTTGTGTCGGCCGTGCCCGTGCTGTCGGGCAGCGAGGTCATGGTGGGTTGCCCCGTGGGGAAACCGTTGAGGGGTGCATTCGAGATGCCCTGCAACGTGTTGACGTTTATCTGACCCCACACAACTGGGGCCAGAACGGTCAGCACGATGCAAAGTATGGCTCTCCTGCAATTCATCCACCTTGTTAGTTTTGGCTTTGGAGGAATCGTTCCACATCCATGGCGGCAATGCAACCCTTCCCGGCAGCCACAATGGCTTGGCGGTAATGGGGGTCGCACACATCGCCTGCGGCAAACACTCCGGGAATATTCGTGGCGCTCCCCGGAGCCTGCACCTTGATGTAACCCTGTTCGTCGAGCTCAATCTGACCCTTCACAAAATCGGTGTTAGGCTTGTGGCCTATAGCCACGAAAAAACCTGCAATGTCTATATGACGTATTTCGCCCGTTTTCACATTCTGTATGTCTGCACCCGTCACTCCGTCGAGATCATCGCCGCAAATCTCTTTAGTGGTCGAGTCCCACAACATCTCAATCTTGGGATTGGTGAGTACACGGTGTTGCATCGATTTGGATGCCCTCAATTCGTTGCGGCGGTGAATCAGGTACACCTTGTTGCAGAGTGTGGCCAAATAGTTGGCCTCCTCGCAAGCTGTGTCGCCTCCTCCCACAACGGCCACATCCATACCTTTGTAGAAATAGCCGTCGCAAGTGGCACAGGCGCTGACCCCTTGGCCATAAAGCTTCTTCTCGCTCTCCAGACCCAGCCAGCGTGCAGAGGCCCCTGTGGCAATAATCACTGTGTCGGCCTCAATCACATTGTCGTGGTCGTCCACACAGCGGAACGGCCTTTGCGAGAAATCGGCCGAAACAATATATCCCTGCCTCACATCGGTCCCGAAACGCTGAGCCTGTTTCTTCAGGTCGGCCATCATCTCAGTCCCCGAAATGCCCTCGGGGTATCCCGGGAAGTTCTCAATCTCAGTGGTAATAGTCAACTGTCCTCCCGGCTGCATCCCCTCATAAAGGATAGGGTGAATGTCGGCGCGACTGGTGTAAATGCCTGCGGTATAGCCTGCAGGCCCCGAACCAATTATCAAGCAACGTGTCTTTTCCATGTCTTGTATCTGTTTAATATTCGAATTATTTTTTAATAGGCTTTAGACTTGAGGCTTTAGATTATTATCGCCCCAAACATCTAAAGTCTCACGTCTAACGTCTCATTTTTCAATTTCAATTTTTTTGTGCCGAAATAAATCAAATAACCGGCACCCACAACCACCACTATGGCCTGCTGGCAACCCCAGAGAAGCCAGCCGCAAGCGGTGCCCACCTCCATGCCGATGCCGTAGATGCCCAAAGCCACCTGCACCAGCACAGGGTACACCCCTATGCCGCCCTGCGAGAACGTCATGCCCACAGTGCCGAAAAGATAAACCACAAAAGCCGCCCTCACGCCCAGCCACCGGGTCTCGCCAAAAGCTTGGAAAATAATCAGCCCCCCGGCGATATAAAGCAAATAGATGACAATGCTGTAGACAATAAACATCGCAGTGCGGCGGCCGCCTAAGTGGAAAATGCTCTTCAGCCCGTCGACCATACCGCGCACCATGCCGTCAATCCTCTTGAACAGCGGCACCTTCAGCAACCGTTTCCATAATAATTTGTATGCGGCCAGGGCAAGCACCGCCAACCCCACCGACACTCCCGCGATAACCGCCATATTGGGCAGGTTGTTGTACTTCTCCGATAGCATATTGTAAAGCCAGTCCTTGGCCTGGCCGAACATCACCAGCAACCCGACAACCACCACCACGGCAAAAGCCAGCGCATCCACCAGCCTCTCCGTCACCACAGTCCCTAACGACTTCTCCAAAGGAATCCCCTCACTGGTACGCAAGGTGGCGCATCTCACCACCTCTCCCGCACGGGGGAAGGCAAGATTGGTCAGATAAGCCACCACCACCGACCCGAACGTGTTGCCCACCTTAGGCGAAAAACCCATGGGAGCGAAAAGCAGCCTCCAGCGCAATGCCCTCACCAAATGACTCAACAGACACACACCCATCGCCACAGCCACCCAGCCGTAGTCAGCCCCAACAAACGACCGCCACACCGCCGCCTTCTGTTCCGGTTCGAGCTTTATCAGAAACCAATAGATAAAGAAAACTCCGATACCTAAAAAGACGACCGTCTTCAACACGTCGCCGAAACGGCTCCTTTTCCCCTTGGGCTGTGTGACACTCTCAGGCATAACCCGTCATCTCAGTTTATTGTTCTCGGGGAAAATCACCGTGGGGTGCCACACCCGTGCCTCGTCCAACTCCATCATGGCGTAGGCGGCAATAATCACCAGGCTCCCCTCTGGGATCTTGTGGGCGGCGGCACCGTTGATGCCTATCACCCCACTGCCGCGCTCCCCCTTTATGGCGTAAGTGCTCAATCGCTCCCCGTTGGTGATATTGTAAATATCCACTTTCTCATTCTCGATAATGCCCGCGGCCTCCATCAGAGCCTCGTCGATAGTGATGCTACCGATATAGTCCAGATTGGCCTCCGTAACGGTAACTCTATGAATCTTAGATTTTAAAACGTTTACAAGCATCATTCAATTTTTTGCAAAGATACACAAAACAATTCAATCAACAACAAAATTATGTGGGCTTCAGGCTTTAGACTTTAGGCTTTTAGGCATTTAGATTATTATCGCCCCCAAAGTCTAAGGTCTCACGACTAACGTTTCAATTATAGGGCAATAATCACCGTGACAAGCAGGAACACGATGAAACAATACAGTATAATCTTGCCGCCCGAAACAGGTTTCATATAGTCGGGGTCGGATATGTCGAAGCGTCGCCTGATTTTGATGGCGTTTCGCGATGGGCGGTATTTCTCTACGATGGCCTCACCCGTCTCACCCTCATCCTGACGGCTCTCCTTCACCCCTTCACCCGAAAAACGCGGCTGGTAGCGGAAGGTGGGCATCTGCCGCTTGCGGAACAGGTCGCGCCACGTCAGCCGTCCCGCGGCCTCACGGTCCCGACGGTCGAGGGTGCGCACACGTTGCTCGAAATACTCCAAGTCCATTTCCTCTTCGCCCTCTGTCGAAGCCTTCTGCCTGGCGGCCTCAGCCTCCTGCTGCATGGCATATTTCTTCTTCAGAGCTTCCCACCGCTCCTTCTCAGGGTCGTAGAAACGCGGCTGGTAATGAAAACGGCGGGGCTTCTCTACTTCAAACATCTTTCTTCCTCCTTATTGTTTTCTCAATTGTCAATACTCCACCCGCGTCAGCCGTCCCCTCTTGAGAGGGGTGTGCGTAAGCGGCGGGGTGTGCTATCTATTAATTTTCAATTGTCAATTCTCAAATCAGTATACTCCATCGTTTCGGCAATCACCACATCCATCGGCACGTCGAAAGACTCGGTGGGGATAGAGTCGAACAGTTGGAAATCGAACGCCACTCCCACCTTACAGGCGTTGGGAGTGCTCTTCAACAGCCGGTCGTAAAAGCCGCGGCCTCTCCCCATGCGGTTGCCCTTCCGGTCAAACGCTACACCCGGCACAACAATCATCTGAACCGCCTCGAGGTCGGTGAACAACGGCCCTGTGGGCTCGCCGATACCGAACTGCTCGCCAGCCCTCAGACAGTCGGGACCCGTGTATTGCCTCAGCAACAAGTTGTCGCCCTCCACGCAGGGCAGCAGCACCCTCTTCCTTCCGTACCAACGGTTGACAAAATCGTGGGTCTGCACCTCGTCGTCCATCGACCAATAAGCCAGCACTGTGTCGGCCTTTGCAAAACAGTCCAGACCTTCTACCCGATGCATGATGCCTTCCGACCTCTGCAGTTTCTCACACAGAGTGACGGCACCCTTTGCCGCCCTGACAAGCTTGCGCAGTTCTTTCTTATCCATAGAACGGTAAATGGGGATAGGGGGTTGAAGTTAGAAAGGCAAATCCTCGTCGGGGGCGAGAGGCGAGGCGAAAGGCGGGTTCTGGGGAGCTGCGGGAGCCGCGGGCGGTACGGGTGCCGTGGCGGCCGGAGCCGGAGGCACTGTGGGGGCAGCTACGGGAGCCGCAGCCGGCGGCCAGGCGTACCCCGTCGCCGCAGGGGGCATCTGACCAGCCACATAACTCTGGATGCGCACGCAGCGCAAATCAGTAAACCAACGTCCCTCATATTCGCGACTCTCAGGGTTGAAAGTCACCACCACAGGCGAATTGATGGGGATAGACTTAATCATAGCCAGACGGTCCTCACCGAAAGAAGTGAACGCCACCTGACGCGGATAGTCGCCGTCCGTCTCGATTACAAAACCGCCTCTCACCCATGGGCCGCGCTGGCTTTCGCCGCGCACCTCCTGCAAAATCTTAATCAATCTACCTGTTATTTCCATAGTATACTTTTATTAAATAGTTTAACAATCAAATAATTCCCCCTTTCGGACACTGCCGAAAGGGAATACAAAGATAAGAAAAAAAAACAGAACCGACGACAAAAAAATGAAAAACCGACAAAAATCACGCGGCACATAAAGGGTGATTATCCCCCTGTGTGCCGTGTGTCCGTTCGGAAGTGTTATTTAATGATTAGTTTTTGAATGGTCTTGTCACCTCCTTTCCGCACTTGCACAAAATACACTCCGGGGCTGTATGCCTTCAGGTCGACGGTAGTGGTGGATGCGGATGCGGTGAGTCGGCTCCGTTCCCGTCCGCGGGTGTCGAGTATGACTATCTCGGAACCGGCTTGAATCATGCGGATGTTGACGCTGTTGGTTGCGGGGTTGGGGTAGATGATAACTTCCTTTTCGCGGTCGGGTTTGTCTATCCCGATGTCCGTGGGGTCGAATATGGCTGTGAGGGTGATGTCTTCAACAACGGTGAGGTAACGAGGATTGGAGATGTCGCCATCGTCCCACATTGTAAAGCGGTAGCCTTGGGCAGGCCATGCCGCGAGGGTGGCCACGCTGCCTTCGGCATATCGTCCGGAACCTTCCACCCGTCCGTAGGTGTCGTTGTTTGCCAGCACGGTAACGGTGTGGTATGGGGTGGTGTCGATGGGGATGTTGAGGAGGGAGGCGGAGGTGTCGGCATACCAGTCTTCACCGCATTGTGTCAATACGTAGATGTCGTATTCGGAGCCTGGTACCAGCCCGCCAACGGTGTAGGTGTCGCTGGTCACGGTATCGGTCGTCCCGGTGCCGGGGAGGAAACCGGCTTGTCCATATTCCACAATATATTGCTGCGACATGGGATTGCTTTGCCATGCGACGGTGAAGGAGGAGTCGGTGACTCGTTGAAGGGTGAGGCCTTGCGCGGCGGGGCAATGGGACAGGGTGACGGTGATGTTGTCGACGGCTGCGGGGGGCATGGAGCCCATGGCGCCATCGTTGAGCCAGTAGAAGAGCAGGAAGTAATCCCCTGCTATGGGGATTTCAATTTCCTCGTCGTGGCTCTGCCATTCGGTGACGTTGGACAGTCCCGCGCCGCCGTCGAGGGCTATCCACCCCTCGGGTATGGAGTTGTGAAATGAATTTGTTGTGGCGGTTCCTATGGGGTTGCGGCCGGGGGTGAAGAAGACGTTGCCGGGCACGAGGAATACGCGGAGGTAGTCGTAGAGGCGCTCTCCATTGGAGAGCCAGTCGTAGTGTATGCGGTAGGAGGTTTGGTCCATGTGTAAGGTGCGGTAGGCGTAGACATGGGATGGGGAGGAGGTGATGTATTGGTAGGTGTTGCCGAAGTCGTAGCTGATGTATAGCGATGCGCTGTCGCCGAAGCCGGTGTGGGCTGCTGTGCCTATGTGCCAGCAGTTGTTTTGGTTGCCGTTGTCCAGTTCCCATTGGCTGTTTTCGATGCTGTCAGTGAAGGAGCAATGGTAGGGGTATTCCGTAACGGGGGTGCCGCGCAGGGTGTTGAAGGTGAAGTGAGAGCTTTCGCTGTTTTCAGCACCGCAGAGGCTTGTGACATTTACGTCGTAGGTGGTTGCGGGCAGAAGGGCGGTGAGGCTGATGCTTTGACTGGCTGTGGTGTCGAGGGTGCCTGTGCCAGGTGTGAACCCTTGCGGGCCGTATTCCACCGAATAGTATGGGGCTTGGCTCACTCGCCACGATAGGGTGGCTGAGGTTGCCGAGCGCGAGGTGAGCCTTATGTGGTGCGGGGCGACGCAATCAGTGTTTTCGCCGACGGTGATGTCGTCGAGATACAATCTGTTATAGGCCTGCCCAGTGGCAAGGAGTGCTATGCGGCTGGAGGTTCCGGAATATTCGGTGAGGTATAGGGTTACAAGGTTATCGCTGCCGAGGGTGTTTGAATAGGGGAGGGTGTCGATGGGGACGAAGCTGGCTGCGAAGCCGGGCGTCACACTGTCGACGGTCCCTATGATGAGGGTTGATGCGATTGGGGAGGTACGATACAGGTGGAATTGTACTTTCAGGTCGTTCAAGTTCCCGTTGAACAGGGGCAGGGCCACGATGCCCGAGCCTTGGAAGAGGAGGGTGTATTGCCCCGATGAGACTTGGGAGCTGTCGTCGGTGGCGGTAACTGTGGGGGTTGAGCCGTTGGCGACAGATTCGCCATACCAGCATGTGGGCAAATTCTGATCTGTATATCCGGGGTTTTGTATCCTTTCGAAATCCATAATATAGGGCAGCTCAGAGTAGCTGTCGCACAGGGTGCTGAACCGTATTGGCCCCACGACTTCCGACGTGTCGGAGGTGCATAGAGTGTAGATGTACAGGTCGTAGTCGGTACTGTGGTTCAATCCTGTCAACACGTGCGGCATGGCGGTGAGGGTGACGAGGGTGCCTGTGCCGGGTGTGAAGAATCGCGGGCCATACTCGGCGAGATACCCTGTTGGTGCAGACATTCCTTCGGTGATTGTCCAGCTCAGGGTGGCGCTGCTTGTTGTCAAAGAACTTATCACCACGTCTTCGACAGGCTGGCAGTCCGGGATGAGCGACACGTAGATGTTGTCGATATATTGTTGGTAGCATCCCTGTGGCGCGATGATTACCAGATGACCGTCGGTTATGCTGATGTTGTTCAAACGGTATAATACCATGGAGTCGCGTGGGCTGTTGCTGCTATTGTATGCAAGTGTGTCGATAATGGTTGCGGATAATATGGTGTCGTCTATGTTGTTCAATACTCCCAGCATGAGCCTGTCTCCATTGAAGGTTTGGTGTATGTTCATACGTATCTGGAGCATGTTCAAGGGCTGATTGAATCGGGGCAGCACCAGGTAACCTTCCGTCATCTCGCACACTTTGTTGCTGCTGCCGGTCAGTGTTGTCACTGTGGGATAGCGGACAAGAAAACCAGTGGAGAGTGTGCCGCCGAGCCAGCAGGAGCGTGAGAAAACACTACTGACAGTTTGCCGTTCGAAATCTTCGCCGTAGGGCAGGCTGACAGGCAGACAGGGAAGGCTTATGGCGGTGTATCCGTCGAGGGTGACGGTGTCGCATATCCGGCTTACTCTCAGTTCATAGTCTCTTCCCACTTCCAGGTTGGTGAAGCGGTAACTCCCTGACACTATGCCGCTGTCGGCCACCGTCCAGACTTCCGTCCCTGCCAATCGGTAGGCACAGGTGTATTCTGCCGCGCTGTCGACATTCCACTCCACATCCACATGGTCGTTGCCGACCTCAGTAACGCATACCAATGGCCTTTCGCATTGCGGAAGGGCGCATCCTCTGGTGTTAAAACGGATTTGGTTCAGGTATTTCACCCGTGTGCCGATTCCAGGCGATTCGGGTGAGATGTCGAACATGCTGGTGCGGTAGATGGCCCGGTATGTGGTGGTGTTTCCTATGACAAACGAGGGTATTGAGTTGCTAAAATCGTCCAGGTTGTTGTCAATAACCACTATCAGGTTGCTGTCGGGTTGTCGCACAAAGGGTGTCGGGAAATGTATGCTCACCTCTCTGCCGTTGTTTATTATGTTGCCGGCATAGACCTGTGTCAATTGTGAGACGGGGTGATAGTCGTTGTTTGTGTTGAACTGGCTCTTCGCACTGTTGGCAAGATAAACCACCACGGGTGTTGGGTCGATGTAGTAGTTGCCTGAAAGGAAGAAGGTGAGGCCTGTTATGGTGTCGATGTTTGTCAAATCGTTCGACAGGTAGATTTGTTGGGTGTAGCTGTGCATGCTGCTGTAGGATATGGGCAGGCTGCCGTGCTGACCGGAAGAATCGACTGTCGTAGCGGTGCATCCCAGTGTGTAGACCCATCCCGAAAGGATGAGGCCGGTGCTGTCGGTACAGACCGTTGTGACGCGGTAGTCGTATCGGCTGTCGGGTTCCAGTCCGGTTATGAAATGGCAATGATGGGTGGTCGTTGTAGTAACCCAGTGGGTGTCTTCGGCAGGTTTATACTCAACTATGTATTCGGTCACATCGTCTCCACCCATCGGGGCAGTCCATTCCAGACCTATCGTTCTGTAACCGGTGATGGCTCTGAGTCCTTGCACCGCTCCGCAGTCGGGCAGGGTAATGAATGAACAGGGTGCCTCCATGCTGTTTTCGTTGCCGCAGTAACTCACCACCCAGGCATAATAGTGTCGGTTCCCTTCGAGTGATGAGAAGGTGTGGATGCTGCTCCCGGCAGGGAGATAGGTGCTGTCGAAAGCTGCCGCACGGCTGTCGATGTCGGCAATGTAGCACCAATATCCCAGTGCCTCGTTGCCGCTTTCGTTCCATTCTATTGTGGCCTCGCTGTTGCTTAGGTTTGCTATGTGTAGATTTTCCACAGGGCTGCAGTCGCTGAGTTGCAGAATGGTTATGTCGTCAATCATTCCGACTCCCACCCCCGAGCTGTTGCTGTATGAGAATACAAGATACCCCGTGTCGGTGATGTTCAGGCTGGTATAGTCCAGTTCGACATAGGTGTAGTTGTCGCAGGTGGCTATGGTGTCAATCCACTGCACTGTTCCGGTAAGAGTGGTGACAAAGCCCACTTTCATCAGCCCGGCAGAGGACATGGCCAAGTCCACATACCACAAATGTACCCCCACTTGGTTGAGGGGCAGCGGGATGCGAGGGGTGGCTATCCGGCTTTCGCCCGACGAGGAGTTGAGGATGAGGTTTTGGCTTCCGCCGTGGACGTAATAGATGAAGTCGTAGACATACGTTTCGCCCGAGAGGGCGGTCCAACATTGGGGCGCCAGGTAGGGCGCGTCGCTTTCAAACCCTGTGGTGTAGGGCAGGGAGATGGTGCAGGGGGTCTGGGCTACGACGGCGACGGGCAACCACAATAGGATTGCGAGCAGGTTTTTTTTCATTGGTCTTTTCATAATGTGTGTTGTTTGTTTATGGTGTTTACAATATGATTTTCGGGGGGTTGACGGTTAACCTCTCGTTCAGAAAAGTCTGTTCTGTTTCTTCCAGTTACTGGTTGGTTCTGTGGAAGAAATAGAAAATCAGGAATCCAGTGATGAGTGCCATCACACCTACGATGCACCAGAAGGCTGTGACGTTGGTGATGAAGGGGAAGTCGACATTCATGCCGAAGAGCCCCGTGACCACGGTGAGGGGCAGCATGATGGTTGAGAAGATTGTGAGCAGCTTCATGATCTCGTTTGTCCTGTTGGCCTGCAACGAGTCGAAGGTCTTGGAGAGGCCTTCAATCAATTCGCCGTAGTCTTCGATGGAGTCGAACATTTTCTGGTATTGGTCGAGGATGTTGCCCCAGTAGTCTTCCATGTCTAATACTTCGGGGTCGACGAAGCCTTTGATGGCTCCTCCTTCGAACATGTGCAGCACTCTGAGTTGGGGCTTGAAGGTGGTGTTGAGGAGGATGATGTTGCGCCGCGTGATGGAGATGAGTTCGATGATGCTCCGCGCCCGGCGGTTGAAGATGTCGTAGTTTATCAAGTCCACTTCGGAACCCACACGCATGATTAATGTGTAGGTCTCGAGCATGAGGCGGTCAAGGATGTGGTAGAGCAGCAGGTCGCTGGACGATAGCATTTCTTTCACGTCGTCGTTGTCGTCGTGGAGGTCTTCCTGCATCTCCTCGAAGAGTTTCTTCACCACCCAGTGTGATTTGCCTATGGTGATGATGAAGTTTTTCCCCCAGAAGAGTTTCACTTCGCGTATGCGGATGAATTTGTTCCCTTTGTCGAAATAGGGGAAATGAAGAATGAGGAAATAGTAGTCGTCGTATTCGTCAATCTTGGGGCGTTGGTTGCTGCCGCGGCAGTCTTCTATGTCCAAGGGGTGGAAATGGTATTCGTCCAACAGGAAGCGGTACTCTTCTTCGCTGGGATTGGTGATGTGCATCCATTTCAACGACTGGTATTCGATAGTCTCTACCATGCTTTGTGTCCTCCTTTTCGTTTTACCAGCAGAGGTTCTCCGCTTTAGGGGCGGGGGTCGCTGTCGGCGAGCGCGCTGGTGTTCAGTATTCTACATTCGAGTATTATTTATTTGTTTCAAACTGCAAAGTTACTCTTTTTTTTTCAATTCACTGTTTTTTTTTTCAAAAAAAGGTGTATGCTGCCCGTTTTTCAATTCTTAATTTGTTGATGTGTCGGGTGGCGTTACGGCACGGGGTCATTTCTTCACCCCTAACGATTTCCCTTCTTTGTATGTCAGCGAGAAGCCGAGCGAGAGGTTGAGGGTGTAGCCCTGCGGGGCGTCGACGAGGCTGTTGAAACGGTCGCGTTCGACAAAGATTTTTGCATCGACGGACACTAAATACTGCTCCAAGACCCGCTGCGTGGCCTCGTACTCGTTGCTGAAGTGGTATTTCACGTCGACTCCGGCGCGCCAGCATCCCTCTATGGGGCCTCCGCTGGTTTGGTTTTCTTCTGAGTAGAAGAGGCCTTGCTTCCCATAGCCTACAAAGGGCATGATGCGCAGCTTGCGGCTGTCGACCACGGCAAATCCATAATTGGCTGACAGGTCGAGTGTGAGTATATTGTCGCTACTGAAAAGGTTGTTCTTGCTGTTCACGGCGTACAGTGTGTCGGGCTTGCACCTGCCCCCTCCGATGTACATGCCGAGGGTGAGCATGTGGCGGCTGTAGCCGACTTCGAAATCCCAGTAATACCCGCCGCTGGGGGCGAAGAGAGGCTGGAGACCACCTCCGAAATACTTGAATCCCATTCCTATGTTCGTGCCTACGACGTAGGGCAGGGAGTAGTTGGGCAGGACGAAGGCCGGGGCGTGGCTCTCGACCATGAGGGGTGTGACGGAGTCCATGCGTTGGCGCACCTCGTAGTCCCACCAGGCCACAGCATTGGTGTCGGCTCCGTAGTGTGTGGAACGGCAATAATGCTCGGCCTCGTAGGTGAGGTACTGCATGTATTCATCCTTTATTTTTGCAAGAACCGAGTCGGGTCGGTTCCTCCCGCCGGTGTCGATGGCCACCTGAAGATGGCGGCGGTAGAGCTCGGCAAGGTTGAAGAGGACCTGGTTGTAGCGCAACTGGGCGGGGGTGCGATGGCGGATGTCCACCCACGACCGCTGTCGGTACATTTTCGCTACGGCGGTGGTAACAGGCCATTTGATGCCGTCGATGTCCTGCCGGCGGTTCTCTATCTCAAGCGAGAAGTCGATATAGGAATGTTCGTCCCCGATGCTTTCCTCGACGGGGGTGAAGTTCTTCCATGTCAGGGGGCCCTTTTCCCAGGAATGGGTGATGACATAGTCGCGCGAATACTTTTTACGGCCATGTTTGTCAATCAATATGGGCGCAATGGAGTCGAGCTGACGGCGCACCGAACTGCCCCATAACCCCACGGCGACAATGTCGGCACCGTTGTCGGTGGAGAGGCTGAAACTGTCCACCACATGGGAGAGCAGCCGTATGTGATAGTCGAGATTGTTGAAGTCGCCTGTGTCGATGGCCAACTGCAGTTTGCGGCGGTACAGTTCCACAATATTGAACATCACTTGATTGTAGCGCAGTTCATCGGGTGTGCAACTGTTGCTGACCGCCCAGGAAAGATTTTTGTCCATATAGGCCATGGCTACGACCTCGGGATACATCAAAGGGTAGCCCTCGGGAGTAAAGGGGCGTTCCTCGACGACGAGGAGGAATTCGAGATAGGAATTCTTTTCGCTTACATTGGAGTTGAGGAGGGAGAAATCGTCCCATGTCAGAGGACCGGAGTCCCAAGACTTCAGGTTTTCCTGAGAGAGCGCAGCGGTGGTGACTGCGCAACATAAGGAGACCAACAATAGTATTCGTTTCATGATTGTACTGATTAGCGGTGTTTGTATTATATAGCCTATAGGCTTTAGGCTTTAGATTATTGTCGTTGCTAACATCTAAAGTCTAATGTCTCATGACGTTGAGGTTTTCATTTCATTTTTGCCTTGCCGTTGAGGATGCTGAGCCCCACCATCACATTGACAGTGAACCCTTGCGGGGTGCCCAGGACGGTGCCGAGGCGGCTGTAGGTGCCGAACACCTTGACATTGAGCGAGGCGAGGTCGTGGGAGGCATTGTAGCCTTTGAGGGAGAAGGGGAATTGATACACCTGGTTGGAGAAGTGCAGATTGAAATCCACTCCGGCATGGATGCATCCGGTGTAAGGCCCTATGGAACTTCCGTCGCCGTCGGGGGTGAAGAAGAAGCCCAGCAGACCATAGCCCACATAAGGGGTAAGGCGGCAACGGGAGTTGTCGACAACAGCAAAGCCGTAGGCGGCGTAGAGGTCGAGGACTGCCAACCGGTCGCCTGTCCAGAGTTCTTCGTCAGGATTATTATAGATATTGTGGACGGTGTCGAGGCAACGTGAACCCGAAAAGCCCATGCTGCAGATGAGGAAATGGCGCCACAGCCCCATGTCGAAGGAGAATTGCATCCCGCCACTATGTCGGAAATACCGATGCAGTTCGCCACCCACGCCGCAGAAGCCGGCTCCTACGCCCATGCCCCAGCGGAACGGGGCATCGGTATGGCTGAAGACATTCAGGGGTGCGAGCGAGTCGAGCTGATGTTTGATGTTGCCTTCCCAACGGGCGAGAGCCACGGTGTCACTCCCTTGGGCGGTCTCGGTCTCCAGGCGGTCGATGTCCTCCGAAAGTTGCCGCATGGTGTTGTCGAGCACTTGTTGCTGGTCTATATAGATGTCAGCCTCGGTGACCCGCCTCTCAAGCCGACGACGGTACACTTCCACCAAGCCGAAAGCCGACTGGTTGTAGCGCAGCAGGGCAGGGGAGCGGTAGGCGGTGTCGGCCCAAGAGTATTCGGGACTGACGAAACCGTAGGCTGTAGGGCAGACGTACAGCACCCCGTCGACAGTCTT
Source organism: Bacteroidales bacterium (assembly GCA_017530105.1). GTDB lineage: Bacteria > Bacteroidota > Bacteroidia > Bacteroidales > P3 > Colimorpha. Next base: position 1,977 of record JAFXMW010000052.1, on the reverse strand, counting down.
GCGCAGGCGGTCGATACCCATGTAATACTCCAAATAGGAGTGGTGCCCGTTGATGGTGTTTTTGTGCTGGAAATCGTTCCAAGTCAGCGGCCCCATCTGCCAGTTGTGTGACTGTATCTGAGCCGCTGCGCCTCCGGCAAGCAGCAGGCAGAATAATGTTATAGACAATATGCGTTTCATATACAATTTATTATTATACTATTATCATTTTGTTTTCAATTTGCAAATATACACCTTTTTTTTCGTAAATTTCCCCTCAGGTCTCCCTATTTTTCCCCAAAAAGGTCTCATTCAAGTTTCGCTCTTCCTACACTTGTTTTACACTTTAAAAGTGTAAAACAAGTGTAAAACAACAGGCAAACAAGTGTAAAACAATGGGGGGAGGACTTTTGTTTTGTGTTTTTTTAACTTTTGGCACAATGTCTTGTCTTTCAACTTTATATTGTATTTTTGCAACGTATCAGTGTAAAATATTCATATCAAAATGTAATTTATACTTGCTATTTGGAAAGTTTTGTGTACTTTTGCAGCGTCAATTTAATTAAACATTTAAATTATTAAAGTTATGAAAACCTCAAAATTGTTATTGCCCTATGGGTTTAAATGTGCAGGCTGGTGGATTCTGGCCGTTGCCGTTGTGTTGCTTTTGGTTTATTCCATCGTTCCGGATGGTGCCTTGTGTACATCGTTGAACGATTTCCGGGCGTTGTTCGGGATGGAGCGGATTAAGGTGGAGAATTTCCCATTTACAGGCGGCTTTTCCGCCGACAGCGATTTGGTGAATTCTTTTATCTGGGTGCTGTTTGTTGTGGGAGGCGTGTTTATCGGGTTCTCGCGCAACAGGAGTGAAGATGAGTTTATCGAGCATCTGCGCTATGAATCGCTTATCCTGTCGCTCTACTTTAACTGCTTTCTGTTGGTGGCGGCTATCGTGTTTGTGTGGGGGTTGTCGTTTGTTTCGGTGATGGTGTTCAATATGTTCTCCACCTTGTATTTCTTTATCATTTGCTTTTACGTCAGGTTGTTTATTAATAAACGTTCTTTGAGAGATGAAAAATAGATTGAAAGTGGCCCGTGCGGAGATGAATATCACGCAGGGTGAGTTGGCCGAGAAGATAGGGGTGACCCGTCAGGCGGTCAATTCGATAGAACTGGGCAAGTATGTGCCCTCTACGGTGCTGGCATTGAAGATGGCCAAGCTGTTTGGAAAGAGTGTGGAGGAACTTTTCATGCTTGAGGAGGACGATTGATTAACTACAAATGGATTAATATGAAGAAAGGAATCGTTTTAGCCACATGGGTTGTGCTTGTGGTATGCGGATTGAACAGGGCCGCAGCACAGAATGGATTGTATATGGTTAAGAATGCAGAAAGGCTTGCCTCGGAGAGGCTGGCAGAGCAGATGGCTTCGTCGGCTTCGGTGACTTCGGAGGAGGACGAGCGGAATGGTTTGAGTCCGGAAAACACCGAGGTGGAGACTGCTGAGTTGGGGGATGTGCTGGCGACGTATCTTATGGAGAATATTCCTTCGACGGAACTGACTGCTGCGATGGGTGTGCCTCAACGGGTGGAGATTACCGACAAGGAAATCGTGTTTACCACCGAAGGCGGCGACACGGTGCGGGTGTTTAACGTGATGATGACTGAGGCCATACCTTCACAATCGGATGGTCGTTGGGTGCTCAACTGTGAAAATGGTGAACAGATGGTTCTCTACTGGCGGAAAGACTGCGGGTTTGTGATTGATGTGCCAGGAATCAGGCGTTTGGAACTGGCGAAGATTCGATAGCCGGGGATTGCGTCAATAAAAAAAGGCTGCCGTGTGGGCAGCCTTTCTTTATGTAGAGTGGGATAGACGCTTATTTGCGTTCCCCTTTGGCGGCATTGTAGAAGATTTTGAATGCGCCGGAGTTACGGAGCTCCTGTTTGATGTCGCTTATGAGACCCATCTTGGTGTCTTTATCGGCCTTGATGGAG
>JAFXMW010000051.1 GCA_017530105.1 Bacteroidales bacterium | reverse complement strand
ATGCAAAACAAACCGACGGCCTGTTTGCCCGCATCATCGGCAAAATCAGTGCACTGACCGTCGCACAATACATCAATTACCTAAACAATCAGCCGATTGGCAGAGTTAAATATGCACTGGTTTAATTCCGCCAACGGGTATATGTAATATATATGTGATATATATGTGATGGGTAATGTGCTGATTAAGGGATGCTTTTCTGTGGTGTCGGGGGTGGGGGGCGTCGGGCTGTCGGGCAAATGTCGTCGGGTCTGTTACAATAAAAGTGGTGATTTTGCGTTTTTGTAGCAATTAGATGTATTTTAATATTGAATTTAATACAAATTGCCACGTGATTATCGAGAATTATTGACAATTAATGATAATTCGTGTTTAAATAAGGACATTACCATTAAATGTATTACGCTGATATGAAAAAAATCCTTTTCTTGTTTGTCATGGTCTTTGCGGCTGCGAGTACGCTGTCAGCACAAGACAAGTACGTCGATGTGTTTTCCCGCATCGAGAAGATGATGAATAAACAACACTTCACCGATGCCTACACGCTGGCCGACAGTCTGCGCACCGCCGCCATGACCCGTGCCAAGGCCGGGCAGAGCGGTCCGGCTGTAAGCCGCCAGCTGCTCACCGCCACCTGGTATATGGAGCGGGCGGCTTTGCAGTATCAGGAGGATGTGGTGGACAGCAGTCTGGCGCGCTTCCGTGCTATTCTGCCGTACCTCACCACTGTGGACCGCACGTTGTGCCACATATTCCTCGGCAACATCGACTCGGCTCTGGTGGACACGCTTGCCTTGCGAGAGGTGCCGAACACACAGATTGCCGACTTCTGCTCCGCCCCGAAGGATGTGAGTTTCAACACTACCCCGACGATGTACGACCTGGTGATGCGGCTGGCCATTGAAAATGTGCCGTTGAAAAGAAAGATAGAGTTGCAGAGGCAGTTGACTACGTGGTACTCATCACGTCCATCGAAAGGGAATGTGAACCTGATATTGTTTAATGAGATTCGGCTGGTCAATTTCCTCGCTGCCCAGCCAAACAAGACGTTGGCTTACCGCAAACGGTTGGTGCAGGATTGTCTGAACCGCTGCCGCTGGTCGGGCAACAGTCAGCTGGCAAAGCTTTATGACAAGATGGCCGAGTATTGCGAAATGGCCAGTGAACCGGTGGCGGAAAATAAACCTGACGTACATGATTATGTGACGGCATTGGCTTATTGCGACAGTGCCATCGGCCACTGGCCTAAAAGCGAGGGCGGCATCAATTGCGCCAACCGCAAACGTGGTATTTTGACACCGGTGATTGAGATGTCGATTAACGAGGTGTCGCCTGCCGGCCGCGACATATTGATGAGGGTGAAGACACGCAACGTGGAGCAGCTCTATTACCGCGTGATTAAGTATCCCGAATGGTTCCAGAAAAGCTATGAGAGCGATGCCAATAAAAGAGCCAAACTGATGAAGGAGACCGTGGTGAAATCGTGGAGCCAGTCGTTCTCGCTTCCGAAGGATTATAAGTTCTATCAACATTATGGCTATATTCCTCAGCTTGCCCCGGGACATTATATGCTGATAGCTTCGCCTACCAAGGATTTTACAAGCAAGGGGTTCAACGTAAGGAGTTTCACGGTGTCGGCGGGGGCATTTGTGTTGATGTCGTCGGCAAACGACAGTGTGTATGGCTACGTGGTGGATTATGTGACAGGGGAACCTGTGGCACGCCAGAAGGTGCAGCTGCAACGCACTAAGGACTATTACGATGTGAAGTGGACCACCGTGGCCACCGTCACAACCGATGCGCAAGGGTTCTTCTCCGTCTATAAAGCAAGGGAAAAGGACATGTATCGCTACGACTACCGTCTGTTGACACGATACAAGGGATTGGATGTGGTGGCCAATGCGGATGATTGGTCGGGCGAGAAGGATACCGGGCATGTCTTCGCCGAGATGTTCATCGACAGGCCGGTGTACCGACCGGGCGACACGGTGCTGTTTATGCTGGTGAAGGGTCGTGTGGAGTATAATCGTGTGGGTCATGCTACATGTGGCGACAGCCTGAAGGTTGAGCTGCGCGATGTCAATTACAAGGTGGTTGACACTCTTTTCGGCGTCACCGATGAATTCGGGAGTTTTAGCGGTCGCTTTGTTGTCCCAGCCCATGCGTTGCCGGGTGCTTTCACCATTCAAACTTACTATGCCGACCGTACAAGGCAGCTTAATGCTTTGTGCAGAAAGACAGTTTTTGTGGAGGCGTACAAGCAGCCTAAGTTCACCGTCACCCTGAAAGGGGTGGACCGCAAAGATGCCGAGGGACACTCGGTGGCCCCCTCGCTGGGCGACAGCTTGGCAGTGGAGGGGTTGGCGGCCTCTTACACAAAGGTGCCAGTAAGCGGGGCCAAGGTGGTTTATTCCGTCACGCGGAGGGAGATGCGGCCGTGGTGGCGCAGGTACTATTACGACGGAGTGGTGAGCGGGTTGGTCACACTGGTGTCCGATTCGTTGGTCACCGATGCCGAAGGGCAGTTCCGAATTGCCTTCGTGGCCGAGCCAGACAGCAATATTGAGCTATCCACCAAGTCCTTCTTCATGTATGAGGTGCGGGTGGACGTGACCGATATTAACGGCGAGACGCACAGCCAAAGCCTCACACTCAATGCGGGATATGAGAACAGCTTTATTTCTATCATCTCGGATGAGCGGGTGTCGGAGCTGGGAAGTGTGGAGTATAAGTATTGCGACATCAACGGCACACCGTTGAAGGGGTTTGTTAACCTTTATGTAGAGCGGTTGCGGCAGCCCGAGAGCCTGTGTCTCACACATCCGCAGATACAGTCCAGCGTGCGCCATACGATAAGTCGTGATGAGTTCCGCAAGCGGTTCCCGCTGACGGCATATACTCGTGAGGAAGAAAATATGTGGAGCTGGCCGGTGGAGAAGCGGGTGTTTGACACGCGCGTGAAATGTGAAGGGTTGACCCTGAACAAGGTGCCGCTGCCCATGCTGGAGCCCGGAGTGTACCGCCTGCGGATGGCTTTGGACGGGAAAGGAAAGGAGTCGGTGGCTGACACGTTGGTAGTGGTGTATACCCCGAAGGGATGCAGCAGGGTGTACACGATGGGGTTGCTGTGGTCGGACATCAGCACACAGGAGGCCAAGGTAGGGGACACCGTGGTGATGCGATTTGGTTCACAGTACAAGAACGTGCATGTGGCCTACGAGATGATGTGTGGCGACAGGGTTGTGGAACGCCGTCTGCTAAAGGTCGACAATGGGATTGCGACGTTGTCCATTCCTGTTACCGAGGCACTGCTGGGAGGTTTCGATGTGAGTCTGTGTGCTGTGAAGGAGGGACGGAACAATCAGAAACACTACCGTGTTGAGGTGCCATTTGAGCACAAAAAACTGAATGTTGAGATATTGACTTTCCGCGACAAACTGACACCAGGCGAGAAAGAGCGTTGGACCATTAAGGTATCGCCCAAGCGCAAGGGCATTGACCCGGTTGTTCCTGCTGCACTGCTGCTGGGCATGTACGATGCGGCACTGGACAACTATGGCTTCGGTGGCAACACCTTTGCGTTCTTCCCGTGGCGTAACAACAGGTCGGTTTCGGCTTATGGAATGGGTTTTAACTATCCATGGCAATACCATTCGGGGCACGACCTGCTTGTGCCGCTGGGCAAATATCTGCGCTATGAGGGCAAGACGGCGCGTGGATGGGATTTCACAGCCCTCAATCATAGAGGCTGGCGTTGGCGAAACAGCATGTCGATGCCCGGCACACAGGTAGAGAGCATCGTGACCTCGGTGGGAGGCGTGGGCTACGCTACTGCCCGAGGAGAGAGCGGAATGGTGACAATGAATGGGAGTATGCGCAAGCGTGCCGGAGTGAAGAACGCCATACAGGCGACTGAAGACGTTGTGGTGACTGATTTGGAAGTAGTGGAGGATGATGTCGAGATGGAGGAGGCGGCAGTGATGTATGCTGTTGAGCCTTCGGCAAAAACAAGAAGTGTCACGGAGGAGAATCCCTACGTGCGCACCAATCTCAGCACGCTGGCGTTCTTTGAGCCTACCCTTAGAACCGACAAGGACGGCACGGTGAGCTACAGCTTCACCGCCCCCGACCTGCTGACGCAGTGGAACGTGAAGGGACTGGCGTGGACGCAGGAGTTGGCCACCGGCTCGCTGGAGAGGCAACTCATCACCCGAAAGGAACTGATGATACAGCCCAATATGCCCCGTTTCCTGCGCGAGGGCGACACCGCTACCTTGATGGCCAAGGTGATGAACCTAACCGACAGTGACCTCACGGTGAAGGTGGAATTCTCTTTCGAAATTGAAAATTCAAAATTGAAAATTGAAAACTCTGCTGACAAAAGAAATAATTCTCAATTCTCAATTCTCAATTCTCAATCAATAACAGTTCCCGCTCGTGGTACGGTGCCGGTGCAGTTTACGGTCAACGTCCCTGTGGGTGGCACGGTGGCTACGTATAAGTACATTGCCAAGGCGGCAAGACACAGCGACGGCGAGCAAGGTCCATTGCCGCTGCTGACCAACCGTCAGGCGGTGACGCAGTCGGTCTCGATGTATATGAATGGAAAGGGTACGAAACAGTACACGATGACGTTCCCCACTTCGACGACGATACAGCCCGTGAGCTTCACGGTAGAGTATACGGCCAATCCCATTTGGTTGGCCATCCAGTCGCTGCCCTTTATGAAGGAGTGCAGCAATCCGTCGAATATCTACCTCTTCAACAGCTATTATGTGAACACGGTGGGCAAGACCATTGCCGAACAGTTTCCGCAGCTGAAGCATTGTGCCGACAACGCCACCGAGGAGGATAGCCCTTTGTTCCGCAATGCCGACATCAAGCAGACTCTGCTGGACGAGACCCCGTGGCTGCGGTCGGGGATGAACGAGGTGGAGCGGATGAAGAATATTGCCCGCTTCTATGATGAAGAGGAGTTGCAACGGCAGAACAGCGAGACCTTTGAAAAGTTGCAGAAAGAGCAGCGCGGCGACGGCGGCTGGTCGTGGATGCCTGGCGGCAAGTACAGCAGTACCTATGTGACACAGCACATCCTGAAAGGTTTCGGGGTGATGGCACGGCAGATTTCGCGTGGCAAGACACCGATGGAGAGCCGTGCGTTGGCATACGTGGACAAGGAGGCTTATCGCGAATATGTGGAATGGATGCGCTATTTAGAGAAGCACCCCAACAGCCATTATAAGCCGATTATGCTCGACTACCTCTATACAAGGAGTTATTATACCGGGCAATCTTTTGCTGGGGGTGCGAAAAAGGCTTTCGACTATTTCTATGGCAACGCCAAGCAGCGTTATGGCGACTACACTTCGCTTTACGACCAGGCATTGCTGGCTCTCGTGTTCCAGCGCAATGGCGACACCAAGCTGGCACGCGAGATGGTGGAGCGCATACGGCAGAAAGCCCTTTACAGCGACGAGATGGGCATGTACTGGCGCGACAACAAGGCGGGATGGTTCTATTACCAACGCCCAGTGGAGACGCAAGCCCTGCTGATCGAGACTTTCCGCGAGGTGACGCCCCAGGACACCCATTCTGTCGGACAGATGCAGCAATGGCTTTTGAAACAGAAACAGACCACGCGCTGGAGTTCGGACATCGCCACGCTGAGGGCTATCCAAGCGTTGATGCCTGTGGGGGACAAGAATTGGAACCCTTCACGTGTGCCGGACGATGCGGTGGTTGTAAAAGGCAAGGCGTTGGTGGATACACTGCAGGTTGCGGTTGCCGACGGCTCTGCCGGATATATGCGGCACACCTACCGCATGGACAGCCTTTCCGCATTGTGTGGCGGCCGCAATGTTTCGGCAACTATCGAGCGGAAGGACAAGGGCATCAGCTGGGGCGCTCTTTATTACCAATATACCGAACAGATGGACAAGATTCCCGCCTCCGAGACGGGTATCACCCTCTCGCGGACGCTCTACAAGGTGGAGGCCGACGGCTCGTTGACGGAGTTGAAAAAGGGCAGGGGAGTGGCTGTGGGAGACCGTCTGCGGGTGCGGCTGAATGTGCAGTGCGACCGCAACTTGGAGTATGTCGAGCTGAAAGAGTTCCGTGCCGCCTGTCTGGAGCCTGTCAGCACCGCCTCTGGCTGGGCATGGACAAGCGGTCTGAGTTACTATGTGGCCGTCAACAACAGCCACAATGCCGTCTATATCGACCGCTTGGAAAAGGGCAAATACATCATCGATGCCGACTACTTCGTCACCAACCCGGGCTCGTTCACCTTGGCTACCTCGGTGCTGCAATGCCTCTACGCCCCCGAGTTCCGCGCCACCAGCCCCGGACAAAGGCTGACAGTGAAATAGAAGAGATAGAGGGGATAGATATGACCTATCCCCTCCTTAGGTTTGAATTATGGCGAATTTCAGTTGAAGGACTTTTTTCGCAATGCTTTTCTTGCCGCTTCCGGCACACGGATTTTTCGCCGGAATCCGGTTGCTGGGATAAGAATATAAAATGAATCGGATAGTTTTTTCTTGCTATTTCAGAAATATTTTGTATCTTTGTACGATTTAAAGGGTATCCTTTAATTAATAAAAGTATTCATTATTAATAACATAAACTTATTATTATGCAACCAAAAGGCAATAAGTACGGCACTCACCGTGTCATCGAACCCAAGGGCGTTCTTCCCCAGCCCGCAAACAAACTGGACAACAACATGGACGTCCTTTACGACAATGAAATCCTCATTGACGTGCAGACCCTCAACATCGACTCCGCTTCGTTCACCGACATCCACAACTATGCCAAGCAGCAGGCTGGCGAAGGTGCAAGCCATGAGAAAATTCTCGAAGAGGTGAAGAAAGAGATGTTCCTCAATGTTGAGTTGCAGGGCAAGCACCGCAACCGCCGCACTGGTTCCGGTGGTATGCTCCTCGGCAAAGTCGAGAAGATTGGAGACGCTCTCAAGGGCAAGATTGACCTGAAGGAAGGCGACCGTATTGCCACCCTCGTTTCCTTGAGCCTCACTCCCCTCCGCATCGATGAAATTCTCGAAATCCGTCCCGACGTCGACCAGGTCGACATCAAGGGTAAGGCCATCCTCTTCGAGAGCGGCATCTATGCCAAGATTCCTACCGACATGCCCGAAAAGCTGGCTCTCTCCGCCCTCGACGTGGCCGGTGCCCCCGCACAGACCGCTAAACTCTGCCAGTATGGCCAGACCGTCGTCATTCTCGGCGCTGGTGGCAAGAGCGGTATGCTCTGCTGCTACGAGGCCAAGAAGCGCGTAGGTGTCACCGGTAAGGTTATCGGCATCGCCAACAGCCCCAAGAGCACCCAGCGCATTAAGGACCTCGGCTTCTGCGACATCGTCGAGTCCGCAGCCGGCATGACCCCTGTACAGGTGTACGAGCTGGTTGAGAAGCTCACCAATGGCAAAATGGCCGACGTCACCATCAACTGCGTCAACGTTCCCGACCAGGAGATGACCGCTGTGCTCTGCACAAAGGACGACGGTATCGTCTACTTCTTCAGCATGGCCACCAGCTTCACCAAGGCCAGCCTCGGTGCCGAAGGTATCGGCAGCGATGTCAACATGATTATGGGTAACGGCTACACCAAAGGCCACGCCGAATTCACCCTCCAGGAACTCCGCGAGAGCCCCGAACTCCGCAAGATTTTCGAAGAGCTTTATGCTTAATATTGTCTGACAAGTCTGACAAGTCCGACTGGTCCGACAAGTCCGACCCACACTACAGTCTGCGGGTAGGGGAGACCCTCCCGCAGGCTCTAAGAACAAATAATAAATAAAGATATGAAAGTCAATCGTAGAAAAGAACTCTTCCCCGCTGTAACCGACGAGCAGTGGAACGATTGGAAGTGGCAAGTTAAAAACCGCATTGAGACCTACGAGGAACTGAGCAAGTACTTTACTTTCTCGCCCGAAGAGGCCGAAGGCATCAAACAGGCCCTGGCCAAATTCCGCATGGCCATCACTCCCTATTATCTCAGTCTTATCGACCCCAACGACCCGTACGACCCCATCCGTCGCCAGTGCATCCCCGCCGGTGCCGAGTGCAACATTGCCCCCGCCGACCTTAACGACCCCTTGCACGAGGACGAAGACTCTCCCGCCCCGGGCCTTACCCACCGCTACCCCGACCGTGTGCTGTTCCTCATCACCGACATGTGCTCCATGTACTGCCGCCACTGCACCCGTCGCCGCTTTGCCGGCCAGAAGGACGATGAATCTCCCCAGGACCGTATCGAGAAGTGCCTCGAATACATCGAGAAGACTCCCGAGGTGCGCGATGTCCTACTCAGTGGTGGCGACGCCCTCATGGTAAGCGACAAGAAACTTGAATACATCATTTCCCGTCTCCGCGCCATCCCCCATGTCGAGATTGTCCGTATTGGCAGCCGCACCCCCGTGGTGTGCCCGCAGCGTATCACCGACGACCTCTGCAATATGCTCAAGAAATACCATCCCGTCTGGCTCAACACCCATTTCAACCATCCCAACGAGATGACTCCCGAGGCACAGGAAGCCCTGGCCAAATTGGCCAATGCCGGCATCCCCCTCGGCAACCAGACTGTTTTGCTGCGCGGTGTAAACGACTGCGTCCATGTCATGAAGAAACTCATGCACGAACTGGTCAAAAACCGTGTCCGTCCTTACTATATCTATCAATGCGACTTGAGCATGGGTCTCGAACACTTCCGCACACCTGTGAGCAAGGGTATCGAAATTATCGAAAACCTCCGTGGCCACACCAGCGGCTATGCCGTACCCACCTTTGTGGTCGACGCTCCCGGCGGCGGCGGCAAAACGCCCGTCATGCCCAGCTATATCATATCGCAGAGCCCCAACAAAATCATTCTCCGCAATTTCGAAGGGGTCATCACTACCTACACCGAGCCTCGTGAATACCACGAAGACTGCCATTGCGAAGCCTGCCAGGCCCACCGCCGTGTGGACGAAGGTGTAGCCTCGTTGCTCGAAACCGACCGCATGTCGCTTGAACCCAAGCACCTCATGCGTCACGAGCGCAACAAGAAACGCAACAACAAATAATATCAAATGCAAGATTGATAATTGAGAATTGAAAAATAGACCTCTGCATTGCATTTGTCCCTTTTTCAATTCTCAATTGTCAATTTGATACTGCACCGCATGAAAAAGGTCGTAGCCCTGCTGTTGTTCCTTGCAACCTTTGCTGCAAGCCGTGCCCAGGTGGCAGGCATGTCGACGCTCTCTATTCTCGACATGCCTTTCTCCGCCCGTGCCGCAGGGTTGGGATTCGATTTCCTCTCCGTCTACAGCGACGACCTTACCCTCTCGCTCGACAACCCGTCGCTCGTCTCCGGCCGCATCGACAACCAACTTGCCGTGGGCTACGTCAATGTTTTTTCCGGTGCTAACTTTGGCTCCGTGGCCTACAGCCACAACTTCAAGCACCTCGGGGCTTTCACCTTCGGCCTTCAGTTCGGCAGTTATGGAAGTTTCGAAGGCTATGACGAGTATGAACAGCCCACAGGCTCCTTCTCGGCAGCCGACTATGTGATGACCATTGGCTGGGGTCGTGCCATAGACGACAATGTCTCCATCGGTGCCAATTTCAAGCCCATCCTCTCGCAATACGAATCCTACACCGCGCTGGCCTTCGGCATTGACCTTGCCGCCACCTATATCTCCGATAGCAAAGCCTTTGCCGCCACCTTGATGGGACGTAACATAGGGGCACAGCTCAGCACCTTCTCGGGCCATGTCGAGAAACTCCCTTTCGAGCTCTCGCTGGCAGGCTCCTACAAACTGCAGGATGCTCCGTTCAACCTGATGTTTGCCCTCAACGAGCTGCAAACCTGGAATCTGGTCTACGACGACCCCCTCAACCCCTCATCGGTCACCGACCCCTTCACGGGGCAGACCGTCGGTAAATCGGACTTCGAAAAGGTGTTCGACAACCTTGCCCGCCACGTCAGCCTGGGGGTGGAAGTGGTTATCAAGCAATCGCTCTTCCTGCGGGTGGGCTACAGCTACCGCCAGATGGTGGAGATGAAAGCCGCCGACCGTTTCAACACCTCGGGTTTCTCTTTTGGCATCGGGTTTAATTTCAAGGGTTTCCGTATCTGCTACTCGCGCAACAACTACCACTTGTCGCAAGCCCCCAACTTCATTTCCGTCACCACCGGTCTTGACCGTTTCTTCAAATAACGGCTGTCGGCCATAACCGGAAGTGTTTTTTGCCACCGGATACCACTCCGGCCGTTATCTTCGTACTTTCTTCCAATTAACTCCACTCGAACGGTAACTTCGCTCGTTATCCATTTCTTCACCATTAGTTCTCCCATATTTCTCCCATGCTGTATGGGAGAAATATGGGAGAAATATGGGAGAACTGGTGGGGAACGAGCGAAGCTGGTGATATCATTGTACGTACAGTTGAATAACCGACATGGTTTATATGATTGATATGATTTGTTTTTGGCACGGATGTCCGTTGATGGTTTGCTGGGTTCACTTTGAAAGGCGGTTGTGGGGGAGGTGCGGGACTGTGTGGGCAGGAATTTGTTGACCTCTTTTTATCGTGGCGACATACTATAACCCCCTTGTTTGCCGTTATTGTGGGAAATAGTTGTTTTATCGCAAAAATAGCCAGAGTAATGTCACGTTTGGTCATTAGTAGTCAGTTCGAGCCTTATCTGAACATCGCTGTTGAGAACTATCTGCTGTCGCAGCCCTCCGACGGCGAGGTGACGATGTATTTGTGGCGCAACCGCCGCACGGTGGTGATAGGCCGCAACCAGAACCCATTTTCCGAATGTGATGTGCAGCGGTTGGAGGCCGACGGGGGTTACTTGATGAGACGCAAGACTGGCGGCGGCGCAGTGTATCACGACACGGAGAACCTGAATTTTTCTTTTGTGGTACCGTATGAGAGCTACGATGTGGCGCGGCAGCTGGGAGTGGTTCAGGCGGCAGTGGCCTCCTATGGACTAAGTACAGAGGTGAGCGGCAGGAACGATGTGCTGTGCGAGGGCCGCAAGTTCTCGGGCAATGCTTTTGCCAAGTCGCGACATGCCAGACTGCATCACGGCACCATCCTCATCAATGTGAGTACGACGGAGATGCAGCGTTACCTTAAACCCCATCCGGCAAAGTTGCAGAAACATGGCGTTGCTTCGGTCCATTCGCGGGTGGTGAACCTTGCCGAGTTGATGCCCGAGATTACGGCTGAGGGACTGATTCCGCGGCTGGTGGAGGCTTTTGAGCGGGAATATGGCAAGGCGCAGCGGCTCGATTTCGACGAGCTGGCCAAGTGCGAACCTGTGGAGGCTTTGCACAGTGAGTTTGCCAGTAGCGAATGGAAATATGGCAATTGGGGGCAGTTTGTGGCTCAGAGGTCGGAGCGTTTTGAGTGGGGTGGAGTGGAAATTGAGGTCGAGGTGGACGAGTCTTCGGCCACCATTGCGGGGGTTAGGATTGCTTCGGACAGTCTCTTCCCCGACACCATTGCCCTGGCCGAAAGACTGCTCAAGGGTGCTTCCATTCAGGAACCACCCGCTACGGGCGATTGCGAGGAGACAAAGATTTTGACTGATATTTTTTCGCTGATATATGAAAAGAATTAATTATTTGATGCTGGTTGCGCTGATTGGAGCACTGTCGTTGCCAGTTGCGGCGCAGGATGAGGACTTTTCGCGACTGTATGCTCTCGAGAAGGACATTAAGGCGATTATCCCTTATTACGATGCCGAGAATCATCTTTCGATTTCGCACGTTACGATGGATGCTGATTTGCGCTTTTTCCGTTTAACCTTCGACTTGGAGGTGGGACAGGAGGTGCAGGATGCCGACTGGTATTTGAACTATATTGCCCACAACGAACTGTGGGATATTAGCCCGGTGGCCGACTATGGCTTTTATTTGAGGTTAGCGGTGAAGCTTCCCAAGGGCAAGACGAAGGGGGAGGGGACGGCGGCTTTCCATTATTCGCCTGCTGATTTGCGGACGGTGCTGGCACCTCCGTTGCCGGTGCAGGCACGCACCTTTATTGCAGGGCTGGCGCGTCACATGAACAGCCAGTTGCCCCATGTCACCGGCGAGGGTGAGACGATGGTGGGCTGTAGGTACGACGATTCGGCGAAGGTGATGACTTTTACGTATGATTATTCGGCCGACCATTGGTCTGAGGTGCGCAAGTATATTGTGGAGAAAATGGACTATGTGCGCAAGGATCGCGCGGCGTCGCTGGTTATGGACACGGTGAACCATCTGGCTTTTGTGTCGTATACCGGCGAGGTGGCTTTGAGACATGTGTACCGTAACGAGCAACATACCGATTCGGTGGAGATGGTGATTGTTCCTTGGATGTGGGAGATGGTGTTCGGGCAGGGGGCTGCCGTGAGTGGTGGCAAGATGCAGAAAGTGCAGGTGGTGGCCGACGAGATTGACAGACAGTGCCCTTCGAGGGTGGACAGCACCACTACGCTGGTGAGTTGCCGACTGGATACCGTTGCCCGCACGATGACATACCGTTATGAGGTGTCGGAGACGATGATGCAGGCTATGGAGAAAGATAAGTCGGTGATGCAGTCGTTGCGTAAGGCTGTGGAGCGAGCATTTCTTTCGCAGGAGGGCAGGAGGCTGGCAGGGTATTTGAAGGATGCAGGAGTGAGTGTGGAGTATCTTTATTTCAGCCCGTTGTCGAAGAAACCCGTCAGCATTGTAGTGCCACCCGAAAGGCTTGTCGTAGGTGCCAACTGAGAAAAGTTTTCCGTTATATGGAAAAAAAAGTGTATCTTTGCATTACAATTTCTGCCTATTTGGGCAATAACATTGTGAATTAATGTGATTTGGAAATAATTTGATGACAGATATAATATAATTGGCTTATGAAAAGTATTGCTATCCTCACAGGCGGCGGTCCAGCCCCTGGAATGAACACCGTGGTGGCCTCAGTGGCTAAAACATTCTTGCGCGACGGTTACCGTGTGATTGGTTTGCACGGTGGCTATAGTGCCTTGTTTACCGACAAACCCCGTATGCAGGAACTTGATTTCCTGATGGCTGACGAAATTTTCAACAAAGGCGGCAGCATCTTGAAGATGAGCCGTTTCAAACCTACCGACGAGGACTTTGAGAAAAGGTTCAACCTTCCTTTCTTTAAGGATAATGACGTGAAGTTGCTTGTTACTGTCGGCGGCGACGACACTGCGTCGACGGCTAACCGTATCGCCAAGTTTTTGGAGAGCAAGCATTATCCCATCGCCAATATTCATGTGCCCAAGACTATTGACAACGATTTGCCGTTGCCTAACGGTTCGCCTACTTTCGGCTATAACAGTGCCAAGGCTCAGGGCACGGTGATTTGCACTGCAGTGATGGAGGATGCCCGCACATCGGAGAACTGGTTTGTGGTGTCGGCTATGGGCCGCTCGGCTGGTCATCTGGCTTTGGGTATCGCCGGTGCTTGCCATTATCCCATGGTTGTGATTCCCGAGTTTTTCAACAAGACGGAGATTACTGTCGAAAAGATTATCAATCTGGTGGTCAGCTGTATCGTCAAACGCAAAATCATGGGTATCAATTATGGTTGCGCCATGATTTCGGAGGGCGTGTTCCATAGCCTTTCGGACGATGAAATCAAGAATTCCGGCATTCACTTCAGCTATGACGACCACGGTCACCCCGAACTGGGCAAGGTGTCGAAGGCTCATATCTTCAACGACTTGCTTGAACGCAAGATGAAAGAACTGGGCTTGAAGGTGAAGAGCCGTCCGGTGGAAGTGGGTTACGAAATCCGTTGCCATACGCCTATTGCTTTCGACCTCACCTATTGCTCGCTGATGGGTATGGGCGTGCACACCCTTTTCAACCAGGGTTGCACAGGCTGCATGGTATACACCGACCACCAGGGTAATGTATCTCCCTTGTATCTGAAAGATTTGCAAGATCCCGAGACGGGCAAGATTCCGCCGCGCCGTGTGAATGTGAACACCAACAAGGTACAGTCCTATATCAACGATATCATGGACTATATCACGCCTGATGACTATGAGGCCGCCAAGAAGTATCTCCCCAACCCCGAGGAGTATGACTTCAAGCGGATACTGAATTGGTAAACGGTGATAGATGACAGGTGATTGGTGGTTGGGCATAGGCAATGTCCAACCACTAATCACCGTTTTAATCTTTTACAATAAATGAGACGAATACTCACATTGCTGCTGTGCCTGATGATAGTGGCGGGAACTGTCCAGGGACAGAGCAAAAAGCAACTTGAAAACGACAAGGCCCGTATTGAGAAGGAAATAGCCCGACTCAACAAAGAGTTGAACAAGGCTAAAAAGAATTCCAGTAACTCCACTCGTCAGATAACCCTTATCAGCAAACGTATCGACGAGCGCAACCGGCTTATTGAGAATATCAATAGTCAGAAGAATCTGCTCGACAAACAGATAGTACGTACTGAGGACTCGTTGCGTGTGGTACGCAGCCAGATTGACAGCATGAAGTCGGAGTATGCCAAAGTGGTTCGCACACTGTATGGTCTGCGCGGCAATGTCAGTTCCACTGCCCTTGTTTTCGACAATGCTACATACAACTACTCCTATCTCAAGATGAAGTATTTCAAGGAGTATTCGCGCTATCGCAAACACCAGGCCACGGTCATTCAACGCCGCGAACAGGTGTTTGCCAATCTCGACCTTGACCTGCAAAGGCAACGCAACGAGAAGACCACCCTTCTTGCGCAGGAACGCAAACAGAAGCAAGCCCTTGCCCGCGAACAGCAGCAACACCAGCAGAAATTGAACAAGAGCCAGCAAACCGAGCGCAGCCTTCAGCAGCAGATAAGCAAGAAAGAGGAGCAGAAACGGCAGTTGCAACAGAAAATCCAGCAGTTGATTAATGCCGAGGTGGCCAAGAGCAACAAGCCTGCCAGCGGTGGCGGAGGAGGGAAAGGCACGTCGGCTCCTTCGGGAGGCGATGCCAATTCGAGCGATTTCGCACGGAACAAGGGACGCATGGCGTGGCCGGTGCATTACAAATCCGTGGCACGGGAGTATGGACTGTATACCAGGGCTTCGGGCGGTCAGAACCGCAACTTGGGCATAGACCTCAACTGCACACCCGGAACAGCGGTGCGGGCTGTGGCGGCAGGCACGGTTTCAAGGATTTTCGATGCTCCGGGAGGCTCGAAAGGGGTGATTATTACTCACGGAAAATACCTTACGGTGTATGCAGGCTTGGGTACGGTGAGTGTGTCTGCAGGGACAAAAGTCTCTGCCAACCAGAATATCGGAACCGTCTACAAAGGCGACGACCCCTTGTCGGAGTTCTGTTTCCAGCTTTGGTACGGCACCGACCCCCTCAATCCCCGCCACTGGCTGAACTGATTGGGACGTATTATTTTAGTTGGGGGATGGTATCGAGAAGTAGAAGTGAAGAATCTTTGCCTGCGGTGTCGCCCCAGAATTTCTGTACTATTCTTTGTCTGTCGACATTGTCGAGATGATAGTCATGACTGTCGATGCAGTTCAGTAGTTCATCAAAGGTGTGGACTCTCTTTCCTACAACGTTTTCATCATAGGGAAAGTAGAAGTCGCGCATTGCAACATATTCATCATAGTCGTAGATGTATAATATCACATCCTTTTCTGGCATTAATAGGTAGTCGTATATTATAGAGGAATAGTCGGTTATAAGCACATGGGTGTATGGTAGCAAGGGGTAGATGTCCATTGTATTGTTGAAGAAGACTATGTTGGAGAAGGACGATTGCGGCAACACTGCAGACACGTTGGCATGAGGTTTCATTATCAGTAGTTCGTTGTTGAGATTCAGTACTTTGTTGAGTTTTGGCAAGTCCATGCTTTCGGCAAAGAGAGATAATTGAGAGTCTCGCCAGGTTGGCATATAGACAAGAACGCGGTTGTATCCTTTCATTTTTTCTGCCATCTGAGCGGTTTCGGAAGGTTCATATTTTGCAATGAAATCCCTTCTTTGTTCCTCGGTGGTGATAAGAATCATGTTGCGAGGGTATCCAACCATTAGGCAATGTTCTTCTGGTATGCGGAATGAGGAAGAGAAGAATTTATTTTGAAAAGGGGATGAAGATGCAACATAGTCGGGTTTTCGAAACGATTCGGGATGGAAGAATACATCCCGCCAGTCTTCTTTTCTGTACCTTTTTGCCAAAGGACCGGATGTGATGTTGTATTCTATACGCTTTATGCCTACGCCATGCCAAAGGTTGATACATGTGGCTCCTCCCGACAGACAGAACATGATGTCCGATGTATAGGCATTGAAAAACCAATAGCGAGCGGTGAGGGCATACCATATTCCTTTAGGTGAGGTGGTCTTATATGCCTTTAGTCCCATTTTTCTCACCTGACGCACAGTTTCTTTGCTAAGCGAAAGCCATATTGCATCAATATTTTCCCTATTAAGAGATGTATAAATAAACAGGTATTTCGCATTGTCGTTAAAGGACTTTCTGAAACTGCCAAAAACATATCTGTTTCTTTTCCTAACGAACAGGAAAGAGAAGGGATATAAAAAGTAACAAACGAGATAGACTATTGTTTTCATGGTCGAAATGTTATTAATAGATGTTTTTTTACATCACCTTAGCAGAGTGACGGTACCGTAGATGATTTTTTGCTCATTTGGTGAATATATGCTTTTGTATCGAATAATGTATGTGTATGTCCCGCTTTGACACTTTACTCCATTTTTTGTACCATCCCAGGTTTCTTCAATATCCTTGCTATGGTATGCAATCGTTCCCCATCGGTGAAAAATGGATATTTCAAATTCTGAAATCCCATAACCGAAAACTTTAAAGAATCGATTATCATCCCTTTCGGGGGTAAAGACATTTGGAACCCAAATCTCTCCAGATGTGGTACCTATTCTGTTCAGAAGTTCTACTTTTTTTTGACTGCTGCAATCAGGAATACGGGTAAAGAAGGCATTTACGTAGTATGTTGTGGGAATTTCAGGACATACGGAAATTGATCGTTGGTTTCTTTGTCCTATCAGGGCTGAGTCCATTGGTATGGAAGTCCATAGCAGGCTGTCGGCATTTGTGATGGCAGTGACTACGAAACAACTGTCCCCTTGGTAGTCATATACTATCCTTAGTTCAGGGGGTGCCAATTGGGTAAGGTGCAGTCGGCTGACGTGGTTGTCATTCCTTTTGATGTAGATGAAATCGCCTTCTTTTTCAGTCTCTTCTCCCGACAGAAAGAACCCATATCTGTCATAATTATTGCCGATGCAGATGGTATCGAAATAGTCTTCATACAATGTGTCCTCATACAGGGTCAACGAATAGATAATTAAACTGTCGCACCCGTGTCTTGTTGATAAATGGATAGAATCATTGCTGACTGAGTCGAAGTATAGACCGTGAAAGTTCCACGGAAGTTGTGCTGATGTGATAGTATCGTGTCGGTATGAAACATAATTGGGATAAACTACGACGACAAATGAAATGTCAAAATTATAGCTTATCCCTCGGCATGGCTGGATAACGGTGTCATTGATGTGTGCAAAAAACTCGTGTATTCCGGCACTAAGATTAGGAATGGACAGTGTGTCGTTCATTCCTGCATCCTGTCCGTCAACATGCCATTCAAAAGTGTCGACAACATTGTTGATGGTTATGAATGTTTTAAGGGGGGTGCCTTCGCATAAATAAATAGTGTCTCCCTCTCGAATGATAGTGTTGTTGATGTGCAGTGTTGCAGAACGCAAGTATGTCATGCTTGAGCCAACAGAATAGCCGTAGCTCTCATGACTGCCTATGCCATAGGCATAAGCAAGGAAACCTTTGTCGCCTGTCGTGCGTATTGTATGTGCCCCTTGGTTTATTTCTAATTTGGCATGGTGGTACAGGCTGTTCCCTGTCACAGGGTATGAGGTGACCGGGTTATTGTCAAACAGGATGTTCGGCATCTCTGTGGCCAGAGCCACAATATTAACATAATGAGTGTTGGTGTATTGCGTGGAGTAAGTCCCAAAAGTGATGTTTTTCACCATCTGCTGCACGGGATTTATCACCACCATGCTTGGGTCTCCATTTTGGGTTCCAGCGCTGCCCATGAATAAATATACACAGGATGGCACAGAAGTTTCCAGATAAGCAGTTCTGTTGGATGCCGATAATGTAAAATCATATATCTGTCCAGTGTTTAGGGTCTGAACAAGAACTCCGTTTTTGTACACCTGACATCCGTCCTCCATAGGCATCACTCTCACGTGGTCGTCAAACTGAGTGCCTGTTCCAACCACAACAAATTTATTCCCCCAGTAGTCTGTGGGCAGGCATTGGTCAAAAATGTGGTCACAGGTAGAGGCGGTGTTTGGTACATAGGCGCAGAAATGTCCTGGGTAAACAGCAATCTTCTTACAATCATGGGCGTGAATGGAAGTCCCTGTCAAGTCGGCCTCATTGATATTGGTTGCCCCACGAATCTGATAGGCATAGCCCTGTTGCAAAGTTATTGTGTGGGTGGAGCCGGCCGTGAAACCGTTCATAGTGGGAGCGGTAAGAGTGAAATCGACAACAGTGCTGTCCTCTGCCGCAACAATCACTATCTCGCTCCTGTAGTCCGTGCTCGGCTTCGACGGATAGCATTGCACCAAATAGTCCGACCCAAGTTGTTCAGTGGGCAGTGCATTGGTGATTTCCAAATTATTATGCCCAAGCATTATCAAATACAAAGAGATAGTGTCGGTTGAAGTGAAATGGATGGCTGTGGGAGTCACCGTACCAGACGAAGAGGTGCATCCCGACTCAAAAGGAATGTCTATATGCGTTACCTGTCCCGGAGTCACAGAAAAGGTTGTGAAAAATGACGAGTTGGGATTTGTAGCGGTTACGGTGCAGGCTCGTGGAGCCGATGCAAAAGCGTGCAGGGTAACGCTATATTGTGGTGCATAATAGTCGTAAGTGAAATATAGATACGAAACCCAGAAATCCGTCCCCATAGTGGTTCGGTCTTGGCCTGCCACCCTGATTGTTGTTAGCAAACACAATATCAATAATACTTTTTTCATATCTCAATTTTCAATTCTCAGGGCAAGTCCTCGGGGAAGGTTATTTTTTTGTTTCTCTCCTCGCCGGGGATTACCACTATCTTGATGCCGGGGAGGTAGAGGCGGACCACACCGCAGTCGTCCGTGGCGTGAAACTGGGGGTCTTGCAGGGCGCATTGGTACGCGTCGCGTATCAAGGGCAGGCGGAAAGCCTGCGGGGTCTGGGCGCGCCACATGGTGTTGCGCTCCGGTATGCGGGCTATGAATTTGCTCAGCTCC
This sequence comes from Bacteroidales bacterium, assembly GCA_017530105.1. Classification (GTDB taxonomy): domain Bacteria; phylum Bacteroidota; class Bacteroidia; order Bacteroidales; family P3; genus Colimorpha. Next base: position 12,731 of record JAFXMW010000051.1, on the reverse strand, counting down.
CTGTCGAAATCCTGTCGCACCTCCCACACCGTGTCGGTTGAGGGGATGCCCACCGCCACCGCCTCGTGGCGGGCGAGGGCTTCCACCGTGCGGTCTATCACCTCCTGGCTCACCCAGGGGCGCGCAGCATCGTGGAGCAACAGGTTGGTATCGTCGGGATAGTCGATATAGGCCGAGATGGCGTTGAGGCTCGACATATACCGTTCGCTGCCTCCCTCCAGTATCTTGCCCACCTTTTTCCATGCGTTGTGTGCCGCAATGTCTTTCATGGTGTCGACCCATTGGGGGTGAACCACCACGGCAATCTCGTCGATACCCGGAGCCTCCTCGAAAGCGTCGATGCAGCGTTCTATCACCGTCCGTCCGTCGACCTCGATAAACTGTTTAGGCCTGTCACCACCCATGCGGGTGCCTGTCCCTCCGGCCAAAATCACTGCTATGTTCATGACAAATTATTATTCTTGGGTAGACCTTAGACCTTAGACTTGAGGCTTTAGGCTTTAGATTATCATCACCGCCACCGTCTAACGTCTCAATTCTCAATATCCTGCACCAGTCTCACTGACATGCCCGTGGCCTTGCTGGCCGATTTGGCTTGAGGCAGATAGGGGTCGACCAGCAGGTAGATGGCTTCGTCGCCCTTCTTGGCGTTGACCGACGAGGTCCAGTAGCGGCAGGCGTTTGCCGACCCGGCAGCCTCGGTGCCCATGCGTTTGGTTTCGGCAGGCAGGAAAATGGCGCCCGACTCCTCCAGCCGTTTCCATTTCTCCTCGTTGTAGACATTGGTGCCCTCCTCCTTGGGACCTGTGCGCATATAAATCCCCTTGGGGCATTTCCATCCGTCGGGCAGCAGCACCATGCCGTAACGGCCGCAGACGTAAGCCAGGGCGTACAGCCTGCGGGCGCGGGGACGTTTGCTGAGCAAATAAGTCCACTCGTCCAGGTCGAGGGTGCGCCATTGTTTGCCGTCGCTGGTGGGCAGAGCGCAAAACAACCCCCATTCCACATAGCTGTACTCCTCGGGCGAGGTGGAATAGTTGGTGGGATTCATACCCGTACCCCAGCCAAACAGGCCAATCCAACCCTTGTAGCGGGGCGAGGCATAGCCTTCCTGCCAACCCACCACAGCGGTCTGCTCCGGGGCGAACCGCCACAAATGGGTGTAAGGCTGGTACTGAAGATTGCCCGGCGCGAAGCGCACCTTCAGCGTGGGGCTTACCGAAAAGACCCCCTGGGCCTTGCCTATCGAATCGGTTGTGGAAACCTGTGCCGTCAGTGTTCCCGGCACAAGAGCGGAAATGAAACAGACTGCTGCCAACAGCGTGAGCGTGTGTTTTTTCATTGGATGTCCTTTCTTTTTGTCAAAATGAGAGAATAGAGACCTGCGGCGGCAACCATCACCGACACCTGAATCAGAATCGAAGTGCCGATTAACGGCTCCGAGGGCAGAAGAAACGCCTTCATCGTGTAGTACACCGCCTTGCCGCACAGCATGGCGGCCAGCATTGCCCCCGCCAAGGCTGCAAACCGTCGGGCGGCAGACAGGCTCCTTGAGGCGTGGCCGGACATAACGCGTTCCAGACCCGTGGCGGCAGCCACCAAGGTTGCCAACTCGGCAACCATGCACAGCGCCTTGGCCGCCGAAGGCATACCCACCGCCAGCATCGACACCGTAGGCAGCAGCACTGCCAGCAGGAAAGCGTTGCGGCGGTCGCGCACCGCCAGCATCCCCGCCAGCAGCATCAGCAACATCGGGTTGAGGCGGTAGAGTGGCAGGGCGGTCAGGTGCGAAAGGGTGGGGACAAGACATGCCGCACCCACAAGGGCGGTGTCAATCAAGGCGGCGCGCAGGGCACCCTCACGCTTGATAATTGTTGTAGTCATATCGTTAAAGTGTTTATCATTCAATAACTTTTCTTGTAGTAGACTGACAAAAGCCCGTCAAGGTACAAATTGCAAAGATACGAAAAAAAAACGAAACACCTCATATAAACCGAAAAGAAACTCAAAATAATGCAAAAAACAATTCATAAAACAACACGGACAGCCGTAACACGGATGTTTTACACTTTTTCCCCACTTGTTTAACACTTTTAAAGTGTAAAACAAGTGTAAAACAGGCGTAATTCAAATGTTATCCGATTGGGGAAAAGCGGAGGTTGTCTGTAATTATTTTTTTGATTGGAGTTTTATTCCTAAGAGTCAAGTTTTTTTCTTATCTTTGCATCGCAAAGAATTGTATACATGATATGAATAAGACTCTGAAAACCATTTTGGTAGTTGTTGCGGCAGTGGCCGCATTTGTTGTTTTGACGCTGTTGTTCGGCACTCTTTTCGGCGGCTGCATTGCAAAGAATTATGTGAACGGCCACGGCGAGGAGCTGTTGGGACGCAAGACAAGTGTGGAGCGTGTGGGGATGAACCTCTTCACGGGCCATGTGTCGGTGAGGGATTTCGCGGTGTATGAGGACAACGGCACGGACCGCTTTGCAGGGTTCGATTCGCTGGATGTGGGTGTGAGCCTGCTGCGGCTGATAGGCAAGACGGTGTATGTGCGGGGGATTACCCTTTCGGGTTTGGATGTGGAGGTGCGGCAGGAGGGCGGCCATTTCAATTTCTCGAGTATCATTGAGCATTTCCAGAAAGACACTGTGGACGAGCCGGAGGACACCACCCCCAGCGGCTGGGTGGTGAGTATGCACAACATCCGGCTGGTGCGTGGAAGGTTGAATTATGCCGATGTGGACAAGGGGAGCAACTGGGGTTTCAACGACTTGGATTTGAAGATTCCCGATTTCACCGTGGGCGGCGAGGGGCAGACCGATGCTGGCCTGACGCTGGCTTTTGCCGACGGTGGGTCGCTGATGGTGAACGCAGCCTTGAATCCGTCGACAAATGTGTTTGACCTTAAATTAGGCATTGATGGCTTTGCCCTCGACCAGGTGAAGCCTTATCTTGTCGATGTGGCATACGTCGACAGGGTGAAGGGCCATCTGTCGGTGGATGCCGAGGCTGCCGGACGTCTGGACAGTTTGATGAATGCCACGATGTCGGTAAGGGCCAACCTCGACGGGGTTGACATCCGCGACAAGGAGCAGGCCTCGGTGTTGTCGTTGCGCCATTTGGGTGTGGATGTCGCCAAGATGGTGTTGAGCAAGAACCTGTTCGACATCAACAAGGTTGAGCTGAAAGGTCTCACAGCCCGCTATGAGTTGTTTAAGGACAGCACCAACACTTTCTCGCGCTTGTTGCGCAGGGCCGAGGAACAGGCCGACAGCACTGCGCAGGCCGCCCAGCCCGAGGAGCAGGACAGCGCCAAGGCTTCCCAGCCCGCAGCTCCGTTGAAATTGCGGGTGGGTCATGTGGATTTGTCGGAAATCAATTTCACTTTTGCCGACCATACGTTGCCCGACGACTTCGAATATGCAGTGAAGGATTTGCATCTTTCGGCCGACAATGTCACTACGTCGGGGAGCAACAACGCCCGTTTGCTGGCCACGCTGCCCAGTGGAGGCAAGGCCATTGTGAACTGGGAGGGTAATATCTCTGACTGGAAACAGTATCAGCGTCTGCGCCTCAACATCAAGGGGCTGCACCTTACAGACCTCAGCCCCTACATGGTGGCTTATTTCGGGATGCCTTTCACCGACGGCGTGTTCAGCTTTACCAGCCTTAACACCATCAACAATAGTAAGCTGAAAGGGGATAACCGCATCGATATTTTCAAGCCCACTTTGGGGGACAGCCGCGAGGACGTGAAGCCGCAATTGCGCCTGCCGGTCAGGGCGGCTTTGTATATCCTTAAGGACAAGGAGGAGAAGGTGTTTCTGCCTGTGCCTGTGTCGGGCAATGTCGACAGCCCCAAGTTTAACTATTTCAAGTTGGTTTGGAAGACTTTGGGCAATCTTATTGTGAAGGTGGTGACCACTCCTGCACGTGCTTTCGACAGCCTGACCGTTGACGACAATGGCAACCTGTTCATCGAGATTGATCCCGATGAGCGTGATTTCACGTCCGAGCAGTTTTACCAGATTGACAAGGTGGCCGAACTGGCAAAGATGGACAGGAATGTTGTCCTCAACCTTCATCTTGTCACCCGTCCCACCCACAACAGCCAGGTGGAGGAGAACCATGAACGCCGTAACAAGATTTTGCAGCACCATCTGGTGGAACTGGGCGTGCCGGAGAAGCAGTTCACCATCACCAAGGCCGAGCCGGACAAGAGTGTGAAGAAGGAGGGGTATGAATTGATAATTGAGAATTGAAAATTGAAAAATGAATATGAAGCCGATTTGTATTTTTGTTGTGGCGATGATGCTGTTTGCCGTCGCCGATGCACAGAAGTTGTCTCCACGCCAGATGGAGGAGTGTGCCATGGAATGGGCGTTGCAGATGACCGACCAGAAGTCGGTGCGCATTAGCCGTGTGGCGTTGAAGGATATGAGCGACGTCGCCGTTTTCAATATCGACGGCGGCGGCTTTGTGATAGTCAGCGGCGACAGCCGTGCGCGCAGGGTGCTTGGCTATTCCCGTACGGGGAATGTCGACCCTTCGGCCATGCCCGAGAATGTGAGGTATTGGCTTGGGGAATATCAGCATCAGCTGGAGCAGCTGGAGCAGTTGGGTGAGGAGGATTTTGCCGAGAGCCAGGTGGGGGATGCCGCCAAGGACGGTATGCCGGACAGTGTTGCCCCTTTGCTGGTGACGGAATGGAACCAGTACCGCTATGGTTACAATAGTCTTGTGCCGAGCGACAGCACTTACGCCGCCGACAGCACGATGGCGCGTTTCGAAGGGCATCCAACGGTAGGGTGTGCCGCTTTGGCCATGGCTCAGATTATGCGTTACTGGCAATTCCCGCAGCAAGGCTATGGGCATAATACCTATTCCTACGAGGGGCAGGACACTTGCTGGCGGTATGGCACATTGAGTGTGGATTTCGGTTCGGCAACGTATGACTATTCCTTAATGCCCCGTAAATTATCCCTCACAAGCACTGCCGCCGAGGTTGAAGCGGTAGCCACCTTGCTGTATCATTGCGGTGTGGCGGGCTACATGAGGTATAATTCCGACTGCAAGGGCAGCTCGGGGGCAAATATTCAGAACTGTCTGAATGGCATGATGCATTTTTTCCATTATAACCAGGACAGTCACATCGAATTCCGCAACAGCCATTCGTTCACGGAATGGAATAATATGATAAAGGCTGATTTGGCAGCTGGACGTCCGGTGTACTACGCTGGGCAGTCGTACCGCAACGACGACGAGGGGACAGTGGCCGGCGGACATGCTTTTGTGCTTGACGGATACGACAGCAACGGCCTGTTCCATGTCGACTGGGGCTGGGACGGCAACTGCAACGGCTATTATTCCACATCGGTCATGCGCCCTTTGACACAATATGATTTCAGTTCGATGCAGTACGCTGTCTTCAATCTCGAGCCGAGTCATTCCCATTTGGTTTTGGGGAGTGACCTGACCATGGACGAGCCTTGTTTCCAGCGTGGCGACAGCATCAGGGGGCAATACAGCATCACCAATGTGGGCGACAGTACAGGCAGCCTGTTCTTTGGGGTGAATCTTTATAGGGATGCGACTTATTACGGTTGTGTGGACGGTCGCCGTGTGACCGTTGCTCCCGGCGATACGGTTTGGTGCCGCTTTGCTTATCCGCTGGATTTGGAACCCGGCAGTTACAGTGCTGTGATGCAGTATAGCCGGGACTCGTTTTATGCCGGTATCCCCCATGACGAAACTTTGTATATGGAAGACTATGAGCATGGCAACAGGGCTGACTTTGAGATAGTCGATAGTGCTTACAAGACGCTTACCAATTTGGTGGTGTTTGTACGTTTCAGCGGCGACAGGGAAATAGGAACCCAATTTATGATTTTCCGTAACATGTTTGGGAGTTCGTCGAAAAGTGTAGCAAAGTTCTTCGATGCCATGTCGTATGGACATATCCAATTCAATACTGTTTTCGCCCGCCAGAACCGCAGTGGGCAGATTACTTCATATACAGACCCTCTCACGCGGAACCATTTCCGCCCGTATAGTGAGGATAACCCGGAGGGATACACAACACCCAATCCTCAAATTGGCATCTCGATGCTTGAGGCGCAGTTGATAGCCCGTATCGCTCATTATGTTGATTCGGCGCAATTGGTCGACGGCGATGTGGTTTTGGACGGTAACGGCGACGGGGATATAGACAATCTCTCTATTATCGTTAAGGGCGATGTGGACAGATGGGGAGAACTGTTGTGGCCCCACATGGAGTTTTTCCCTCATGACTCGGTGGGTTATACAGTAACAATCAATGGAAAGAGGGTGAACGCGTTCAATTTCGAGTTTGAGGGGGCTGGGGATACCTATTTCTCGACAGACGTATTCTGCCACGAGATGTGTCATTCCATAGGTCTTCCCGATTTGTACCATAATAATAAGCACACGGGTGTGAATCCTGTGGCGTATGATTTGATGAGTACAGGCTCCATGTGCCAGCCTTCGGCCATCTACAAGCACAAGATACTCCATATTACGGGCGAACCAAAACAAATCACCCACGATGACACTTACTCGATATCCAGCAACGGCAGCTCGGCTGAGAACAATTTGTATTATATCAAGTCGGCGATTGATTCCAACCAGTGGTATACCATCGAATATCGTTATACTGGAGACCCCTTCGAGTCCTCACTTCCCGGCAGCGGGCTGGTGATTGGCCGCTGGATGGACACGGTGCCGCATGATATCAAGTGGAGCGGAAACTCTTTCTATGATTTCACCACTCGCCCCAATGCCTATTGGACTTTCCGTCCGGGAAGCAGTGTCGACTCGGTTGACGGATTTGTCCCCCAGACCCTCTTCTCGGCAGCGGAAGGCCGGACTGAGTTCGGCCCCAACACCGACCCTCATCCCTATCTGGCCGATGGTACGCCCGAGCGTTCGTTCCGTATCTATGACATCAACGAGCATGGCAGGACTTGCTTTTTCTCCGTGGCTTTCCTCGGCGATGGTGTCGATGAGCCTGAGGCGGATTGTGAAAGCGGGGTTGTCTTCCGGCTTTATCCCAACCCGGCCACGACCAGTGTCGAGGTGGAGTGGGTGAAGGATGTTGTGGCAGGCGGTGATTGCCAGGTGTCGATAATTGATGCCGTGGGACATGAACTGAAGAGAGTCCGTGTTGAAGGAGGCCGAGGATGTATAGACACGCGTGACTTGGCAGCAGGTTTTTATTTTGTAACGCTCATCACTTCGGAGGGAGTGGCTACGCAGAAACTAATTATAAGATAAATTGTCATGGGTTTAACAAGATTGATACTCACAGGCTTGGCTTGGGCCACTATGGGCCCCATCGGGGGGTTGATTGGCTTTCTTCTGGGTTCGGCAATTGAAGGTGGTTCATCTACGATATCCAACCAGCGGTTGGGAAGGAGTAATAGTTTTAAGGAGTCTGGCGGCACTCGGCATAACAGTCACCATGGCCCCTATCGCAATACCGGCACTCAGAATGATGTCAATGTGGCCCTGATCGTGTTGATAGCCGCAGTGATGAAGGCCGATGGCAAGGTGCTTCGTTCTGAGCTTGACTATGTGAAGCAGTTCCTTGCCAAAAACTACGGGGAAGAAAGAGGGAGGGAATACCTTTCCATGCTTCGCGAATTGGTTAAGCCGGAGACAAATATTGACGTTGAGGCTGTCTGTAATCAGATAAAGCAGAATACCGACTACAGCACACGTTACCACATGATGGACTTCCTCTTCGGGTTGACGGTGGCCGACGTCTCCTACACCACCGACGAAAATACCATCATGAGGGTCATTGCTAAATCGCTCGGCATCAGTTCGATGGACTATATATCCATCTATAACCGCCACATCTACCGTAAAAGGGGGAATAATGGCGACAGTGGATATTCCAATAACAGCTCCTCGGGCAACTCATCTTCATACACCTCTGACCCCTATAAAGTGCTGGGTCTCGACAGTTCAGCCACCGATGAGGAGGTGAAGAAGGCCTACCGCCGTTTGGCAATGAAATATCACCCTGATAAGGTGGAGAATATGGGCGAGGAGGTGAAGAAGAATGCCGCAGCGCAATTCCGAAAAATAAACGAGGCTTACGAGCAGATAAAAACAAAACGGGGCATGAAATAGAAACCCCGTTGTCAAATGGTTAACATGGGAATTCATCGTATATTGTGTGAATTCCCATTTTTTGCTTTAGTTTCCAAAATTAGCTACACCTGAGTTTCTTGTTTTCGATTTGAGGGATTTGTACAACTCACTCTGTACCTGGGTGCGGATGTTCATTTGGGCGAGTTTGTTGGGGTTTGCTTTGGGATAGACTCTGTTGGACAGGAAGATGTAAATCAAACCGCAGTCGGGATCTACCCAAACCATGGTGCCTGTGAAGCCGGTGTGGCCGTAGCTGTCTTGAGAGGCTTCGTCGCAGGCGCTGCCCCCGTTGCCGTGGATGAGGGGTTTGTCGAAGCCCAGACCTCGTCGGCAACCCAGGGTGATGTAGTGGCGTTGGTTGAATATTTTGATGGTTTCGGCTTTGAGGTAACGTTTACCGTTGTAGGTGCCGCCATTGAGCAGCATTTGCAAGATTTTGGCAAGGTCATCGGCGGTGCTGAAGAGTCCGGCATGGCCGGAGACTCCGCCCATAGCGTAGGCGTTTTCGTCGTGGACAACACCACGTAGCAGTTTGTTGCGGTAGTGTTGGTCGAGTTCAGTGGGTGCGATAATGGCGGTGTCGATGCCGTGTTCGGTGGGATTAAAAAAGGTGTGGCGCAGTCCCATGGGGGAATAGAAATGGCGTTGGACAAAGATGTCGAGCCTTTGGCCGGACACCTGTTGCACTAACTGCCCCAGGAGAATGAATCCCAAATCGCTATAGACGTATTCGCTTTTGGCGAGGAGGGGGGTGGCTGTGACCTGCTCGATGACACTTGAGAGGGGGTCGTCGGTGGTGGACGCTTTTTTCCAATAGGTGTCGAAAGCCTTGAGACGTGCCACATGGCTCATGGCCTGCATAATGGTTATTTTCTCCTTGTCGGTGTGCTTGAGGTAAGGGAGATAGCGGCTTAGCGGGTCGCTCAGCTTCACCTTCCCCGTTTCCACCAGTTTCATCATGGCCAGTGTTGTGGCCATCATTTTAGTGACCGAGGCGAGGTCGTAGACTGTGTTCATAGTGATGGCAGGGGAGTTGCTATCGTAAGTTTGGTGGCCAAAGGCTTTGCGATAAAGTATTCGGCCGTTCTGCATGGCGAGAACTTGGCAACCGGGGTAGGCGCCTTTTGCAATGCCGTCGTTGACAATACTGTCGATTTTTGAATAGACAACGGTGTTCAAAGCACGAACTATTGAGTCGCATCGCAGGCTGTCTTGAGAGGTCGGCACATGCCATTTGTCGGGATGGAGGTCGGCACATCCGTGATAGTATTTGGTGCGAAGGACACGACGGCAGCGCATATCGATTAGTTTCTGAAGGTCGTTGTCGTTTTCGGCTGCGGCACAGATGGTGTTGATGGCAGTGGGGACGTCGGGGGGGAGGAGCAGGATGTCGGAGCCGGCCATGAGAGCGGCGAGCGACTCTTGTCCATCTTTATAGTATTTGGTGACCCCTTTCATGTCCAGACCATCGGTGATAACCATTCCGTTAAAGCCGAGTTTTTTACGAAGAACGTCGCCAACAATGGCACTGGAAAGAGACGACGGGTGGTTTTTCTGTTTCTCGTAGGCGTTGACTTGCAGGTGGGCAGTCATTACGCCCTCGACACCGGCATCAATGAGCCGTTTGAACGGGTAGAGGTCTACGGTGTCCATATAGGCGCGGGTATGATTGATGACCGGGAGGTCGATATGGCTGTCGGTCTCGGTGTCGCCATGCCCCGGGAAGTGTTTTGCTACAGCCATGACTCCTTGGCTTTGGAGGCCTTTCATGTATTGTATTCCCAGGCTTGCCACCCTTTTAGGGTTGTCGCTGAAGGAGCGGGGACCGATGACGGGGTTGTTAGGGTTGCTGTTGATGTCTACCACAGGCGCAAAGTTGACGTGGATGCCCATGTTGCGGCATTGTGCACCTATCTCGCGGCCCATGTCGAAAAGCAGGGTGTCCATTTCGGGAGGCAGGGTTCCCCAATCGCCGTTGAGGGGGAAGGAATAGCAGTCTTTCAGTCGCATCCCCAGACCCCATTCGGCATCGATGCAAACAAGCAGAGGCACGGTGCTCAGGCTCTGGAAACGCTTGATGAGGGGAAGAGTCTTGGCGGCTGTGCCTACGAAAAAGCAGACTCCTCCCACTTCGGTTTCGCGCAGCAACTGTTCGAAATCCCGCTGTTTTTTTCCCTCAAGGTCGAGAGGCACACGGATAACCATCAACTGCGCTACCTTTTGCCGAAGGCTCATGTCTTTCATCGCGGCATCCACCCATAGGGTAGCCATGCGTGGTGAATTATTTTTGGACGTTATCCCGTTCGGATTGCTCTTGCGGGACGACCGTTTCATGCCGCGCACCTGGCCGAGGCTCACAGACGAACCCAGCAACATCGCAACACACAACAAGACAAGTGTTTTTTTCATCTTCACCCGAAAAATTATTTTTGCAAATATACACGAAAAATCCGACTCTTTGAGTCCTGCAAATGTTAAATATTCTATTATTCGGAATAAATATGTATATTTGCAGAATAATTGTAAATTATTACAAACTAAATATTTTATTGATATGCAAAGAGATACTGCAATTTTTGATCTCATCCAGAAGGAAAGAGAACGCCAAACCAAAGGCATCGAACTGATTGCCTCCGAAAATTTCGTGAGCGACCAGGTCATGGAAGCCATGGGTTCCGTTATGACCAACAAATACGCCGAGGGATATCCCGGAAAACGTTATTATGGCGGTTGCCAGATTGTTGACCAGAGCGAGACCATCGCCATCGAGCGTGCCAAACAGCTCTACGGAGCCTGCTGGGCCAACGTGCAGCCCCACAGCGGTGCTCAGGCCAATATGGCTGTATTCCTGGCTTGCCTCAACAGCGGCGACACTTTTATGGGCATGGATCTCAACCACGGCGGTCACCTCAGCCACGGCAGCCCCGTCAACTTCTCCGGCATCAACTACAAGGTGGTTGGCTATCAGGTGAAGGAAGAGACCGGTACCGTTGACTATGAGGACATGGAGAAAAAGGCCCTCGAGTATCATCCCAAGCTCATCATCGGTGGCGGTTCCGCTTATAGCCGCGACTGGGATTGGGCTCGTATGCGTGAGATTGCCGACAAAATCGGTGCCATCCTCATGGGCGACATCAGTCACCCCTCCGGACTCATTGCCAAGGGCTACCTGAACAATGCCGTCAAGTACTGCCACATCGTCACCACTACTACCCACAAGACCCTCCGCGGACCTCGCGGCGGTATGATTCTCATGGGTGAGGACTTTGACAATCCTTGGGGCAAGACCACCCCGAAGGGTGAAATCAAGAAGATGAGTGCTCTGCTCGACAGCGCCGTCTTCCCCGGCACCCAGGGCGGTCCTCTGGAGCACGTCATCGCTGCCAAGGCTGTTGCCTTCGGCGAGGCTCTTACCGACAGCTACGACCAGTACATCCAGCAGGTGATGAAGAACGCCAAGGTGATGTGCGAAGCCTTTGTCAACAAGGGCTACAAGGTCATCAGCGGCGGCACCGACAACCACCTCATGCTCATCGACCTCCGCACCAAGTTCCCCGAACTCACCGGTAAAGAGGCTGAGAACGCACTCGTCGCCGCCGACATCACTGTCAACAAAAACATGGTTCCCTTCGACAGCCGTTCTGCCTTTAAGACCAGTGGTCTCCGTGTCGGAACGCCCGCCATCACCACTCGTGGTCTGAAAGAAGAAGACATGCCCGTCATTGTGGACATGATTGACACCGTCCTCTGCAACCCGACCGACGAGGCCGTCCGCGCCAAGATTACCGGCCAGGTCAACGAGATGATGCAAAACCGTCCTCTCTTCGCTTGGTAAGAGTCGGTTGACCCATTATCCGAATAATCGGAGTAATCAGAGCAATCCGGTTACTCCGATTTTTTTAGATTATGACTAAAGAATACGATATCCGCAAAAAGGACAGTCGCCCATCCAAAGGCTTTTATGTCTTCAAGACCATTATCATCGTGGGGGTGTGGCTTGTGGCCATGCTCTTCCTTTTGATGGTCATATTCCCCAAAGGCCTTTGGGTGGGAATCTTCCAGTAAATATTGTATTGGATGTAATAGCAACAAGCCGTCACGACAGATGACGGCTTGTTTTTTTTGTGTGGCGCAGGTTCCCTACTCGTAGCGGAGGGCTTGGATGGAGTTGAGATTGGCGGCTTTTCTGGTTTTAAGTTGTAGATACTTGTGTCCTGTGCCATTTTTTTGCCTTGAGGGATAAACAAAGGAAGGACGACCGTAGTCGTCCTCCTCTGAATATGAAAAAGAATGTGATGATGTGTTTTATTTCTTCACAACTTTCTGCATGGTGGTACCGTTGGCGGTGATAACGCGGAACATGTACACACCGTTCTGCAGGCTGCTCATGTCGACAACACTCTGGTTGGTGGTGGCGACGATGCGGCCGGTAACGTCGAGGACTTCAACCTTGGAGAGGTTGTCGGCAACAACGTTCACTTTGTCGGTAGCGGGGTTGGGATAGATGGCAACCTGAGCGCTCTCAAGGGTGCTGATGCCGGCATTGCCCT
>JAFXMW010000050.1 GCA_017530105.1 Bacteroidales bacterium | reverse complement strand
TATCCGTGTTCGGACAGGAAACAAGCTCTTGGCACATTGCCCGCTTTATCCGCTCCGTCGACCAAGGCGGCGCCTCCACCGCTGTTCTCACCTCCTTTACCGATTCCTCGCTACAAACTGCTGCATGGCACCCCGTGCTCCACGGCTCCGACACCGCTCTCTCGCTCATGGAATCCTCCGACCACTCACGGCTGTTCCTCCGCTACCCCAGCGACACCACAGCACACCTGCTCATGGACCTGAACCTACAGACCGGCGACACCCTCCCCGTTCATTTCCGCAACGGCTCCGACACCATGGCCATAGTGGACAGCGTCTATTTCTCCGACGGTGTCAAACACCTCCGCACCACTCTTGCTCTATCGTTCAGCGGATATGTGGGTGTCAGAACTCCCGACGACACAACCCTCGGCAACACACCTTCCGAGGTGTCCGTACCGCTCACACTCATTGAGGGCATCGGCCCCAACTGGGGGTTGGACTACGGCAGAGAAAGCCTCGACTCCATCCTCGCCGTCAGCCCGCTGCTGCTGTGCCACCACCGCGACTCGCTAAGAGACTACCACCAACAGGTTGACACCGACTATCCCCGCCCCGACGGCTCCGACAACGACCCCTGCTCGTTAGAATACATCCGCTACAAATCAACTGTTGTCCCCGGTACAGAATGGTATGAAATATGTTTCTCTTCTAACTATGGACCTGGCAACATTACCAATGCATTGGAATTGGATTCAACACTTATGCCTATCGCCCCCGATAGCATTTTATATCAAAAGGTCAATATATTACTAACATCAGGTTGCGGTGGCCATCAAATTAAATATCTTAGGGAATCGAAAGATCACAGCAAGGTTTACGGTATTTATGGAGATTTTTGGGAAGACGATTATATACTCAAAACCAAGGAAATCCTCGTAATGAATCTTTGCCTTAATGTCGGAGATACCTTTAGCTTCAAGAACCATTCTTATGATGGTTATATAAAACCACCTATGGATTATGCTATTGTTGACAGTGTATATCATCAAGATGGATTAAAGCATATTCGTTTTGCCTATTTCCTTGATAATGAACACGAGCAACAAGAGATTGAACATGAATACATAGGCCGCAATTTTGCACAGCACGTCCCTTTCGAATTCATTGAAAGTATAGGTATTTCCTGGGGATACAGCCATTGGATTTATTCTTCCCCTAGTTGGATAATGACCCGACTCATGTGCGTTTTTCGCGATGAACAACTGATATACTGTCCCCTAGTAACTTGGTCAAGCATCCGCTCCAGCTGTACAAGTTGTTCTATTAATGAGATCAATAATGAAGTTGATTCATTACATATAAGCATTCACCCCAATCCCGTATCGGACATTCTGACTATCAACAACCTGCCAGCAGGAAATAAGACCATCACCATCCAAGATGCCACCGGCAGGGAATGGATGAAGTTATATAACTTCGGACAGTCCGCCCAAATCAACCTTTCCCACCTGCCCCGACAGATATACTTCCTGTCCGTTTTACACGAAAGCGGAGTATTCACCCAGAAAATCATCAAACAATGAAAAAGGCCCTTATCACCACCGTGGCGGTGTTGCTTGGAATGGCTGCCGCCGCGCAGAATAGCATGGCGTATCTTCGATACGCAAGCCCTTCTATTCGGTGACATTCAACCCCAATCGGTCATTGTAATAAACCCCAATAACCGATTAGGGTTCGCCGTAAGGTCGCTTTTTGGGCATCGGTTCAGTATCGGTTGTCTTTTACTTCTCTATCCATAGGATACAGAAGTCATAGATATGTAATAGAGAAGTGATAGATATGTAACGAAGCTTGAGCGGACTTTCCCGTGTCGGACAAAGGCGGGGGAGTGACGCGACGAAGCCCGTCAACCGCATTGCCGGCGGTTGACGGGCTTTGTTGCATAATACCAGGTTTAACCCAAAACTGCCTGCATTTCGGCTTCGTTGCGGTAGGTCATCTGGCGGAAGAGGTTGTCGGCGTCTTTCTGGCGCGTGAGGCGTACCTGCTCGTCGACATAGCGCTTGATGTCGGCATAGCGGCGGAGGTATTGCTGCCAGAGGGTTTGGTCGAGGGTGCGGCATTGCCCGAGGAGGCAGAGCACCTGATAGGCATGGCGGCGGCACCAGGCGGGGTATTCCTCCCACCACCGGTCGTAGCAGTGGTGCACCTGTTCCCAGCTGTCCACTTCGCCGCTTTCAATCAGGCTGATGAGGCGGTCCACCTCGCTTTGCGGCACCAGTTGTCCGCCCAGGTTTACCCATTCGCGCTCGCGTTCACCTTCGGCCAGTGCGGCCTCGGGCAGGGAGGCCTGAAGGTCGTCGCCGGCCAACACACCCATGGCGTAGTAGATCAGCATCTCTTCGTAAGCCTTGTAGCCTTGGGCGGGCTTGAGCACATGCACGGGACGTTTGCCTTTTTCCATGCCGTAGGCAAGCACCTCGACATGCTCCTTGTCGTTGTCGAATTTGAGGTAAGCCTGTTCGGTCCAGTATTTGAGCAGTTGGCGGCCGTTGATAATCTCCTCGGCGGTGTCGGGGGCAAAGGGAGAGAATACTATATGCTGGACTTTCTTTTTGCGTTTGTCGCGTTTGGCGAATTTGGTGATGTTGCGGTTGAGGGCGTACATGTTGTACATCCACCAGTAGGCGGGCATCACCTCGAGGCGGTTCTTGGCTGGGTTGTTGTTGACGAGTGCAAAGGGGAGGGTGATGCTGAGTTCGGCGGGATAGGAGCCTTTGGCCAGCAGGCAGTAGGAGGCGAAAGAGGAGGAATGTTTGAGGCTGGTGCAGAGGCCGGGCCAGAAACCGCGTCCGGCCACAATCTCGTTGTCGGCGGTGCGGCCGTTGTGGTTGGAGCCCACAGTGCAGCCTGCCGCCAGGTTGCTCTGCCCCATGACCAGCGAGGCAATGAGGAAGGAGTTGTTGTGGTGCTGTTCGTGGGCGGGGAAAATGATGTTGTTGCCCACTTCGCAACGGGCAATGGTGGAGTTGTCGCCCACCACGGTATCGTTGAGGCGTACACCGAACTCGAGATGCACATGCTCGCCGAGGACAAAGCGCATGGCAATGCAGCCGTATTCGCAGGTGCATCCGTAGCCCACCACTCCGTCGGCCAGCACGATGCAGTCCTCGATGCGGGTGGGGGTTTCCTGGTCGGAGAGGACGGCCACGTTGTGGAGGGTGCGGGTGTTTTTGATGATACAATGGCTGCCCACGTTGCCGTAGGAATCCTGAGGGGTGGCGACACGGCGGCGGGTCATCTGCCCCAAACGCTGCACCATGGTGCCATGGTCGCGGTACTTGGCCCAGAGGTAGGCGTCGCCAATGGTCATACCGCTGAAGGGTACGATGCAGCGACCGCCGTTCTCGTTCATGGGTTCGATAAGGGGATAAGGCTCTTCCTCGCCGTCGCTGCCGGAGAAGCGGTGTGCGGTCATCTCGTCGATGTTGAACAGCAGACAGCGGTCGCCCACGGTATAGTTGCTGAGCATCCGCACATTGTGCACAGCGCAGTGGTCGCCCACCACGGCATTGGAGAGCATGGAATTGCAAATGCCTTCGGGCAGGAGGAGGTCGCCATCGGCAATGGTGCCAGGCTGCAGCGAGCCGAGGTCCACATGCCCCAGAAAGGTGTTGTTGCGGAGAAGGGTGGCATCGAAGGGGTCGCAGACGCGGACCTGGCTCCAGTCGGCAGCGACGTTGCCCTGTTGTTTCAGCAATTCAATCTCGTTGCCGGTCAATGTGCGGATTGTGTTTACATTCATGACGATAACAAATATATGGTGGTTACTATTAAAAATGCAAAGTTACTGAAAAAAAAATACATTAAAAGAAGAAATGTGACAACATTTTCATTATATGCACAGCAACAGAAACTTATACTAATACAAAAAAGTCCTTCACAACACTCTTGTCCTGCTTTTCAATGCACTGGATTGCGTGGATTTCCCCTTATCGGCATGCGGGAAAAAGCCACCGCAGAGGTAAAAAAAATTGTATATTAAAAAAAAAGAGTATATTTGCAATTGAAAACAATTATTAACCAACAAAAATAACATTATGAAACACAGTGTTTTAGTTTTCTTATTCATTATTGTCGGCGGGGCATTATGGGCTCAGTCCACCGCTGTCAGTTCGTTGGAGACCGTTCAAGGGGCTTTCGGCAAGGATGTCCTTGTAAGCAACGATGGTGACTTGCAGATTATCTGCCATCGGACGGATGCCGCTCCCAATGTCTACGAATTCACCATTTCCAAGCCACTCATGTCACCTTCCTCTCCCAACACCTTGATATGCAATTTCGACTATTTCGCCGGTGGGGACTATTCCATTCTGGACATGCAGATTTTCGATGGCTTTTGCTATTTTTGCGGCTCTTCGCAAATCACCCCGGAAACCACCCCCTACATCACCAACCCCATCCCGCACGAGGGTTTCATCGGGCGTTTCGCCATTGCCGATGTGCTGGACGGCGGGAGCTGCGTGGTGTCTATTGCCCGGATGGAACATACCGACACCGTGTCGCGGCTGACCGTTTTCAACGATTTCCCCCAGCAATGCGATGTGTTTATCCTTGCCATAGGCTCCGCAGTGTCGGAATTCGACGGGTATTACTACACCTATTTGATTGAATTCCAACACCGACTCAACTCCGACGGCACCAACTGGGAATGGCACTACGACCAGCTTAAACTT
>JAFXMW010000005.1 GCA_017530105.1 Bacteroidales bacterium | reverse complement strand
TTTTGGAATTGTTTGTTTTCTTTTAGTCATGTATTTATTAGTTGCAAAAATGGCGAAAAAGTGACATGAAAAGATAAAAAAGTTTTGAGTGAGCTGTATTTGTCATTTTATGTCAGGCAGAGGGGAGCGTTTAGGGGGTGAGCCGAGCACTCACCGTGCCGTCATCCTTCTTTCAGCCCCGGCACAGCGGTGCAGGAGTCTGTGCGGGGCTGTTTGCTTTGTCGTTCATGGTGTTGTTGTTTTGTTTATGAGCAGGCTGGCTTGCCTGCATGGGGATTGATGAATAGGGTTATTTGACGGCGATACAGGTGTATTCACCTGTTTCCTGATTGAAAGAGATTGTTACGTCATAGCCTTCGAGAGTCTTTGTTTTTGCCCATTCGTTGGCTTCTTTTTCGTCTGCTGTGGTGAATGTAAACCGTTACTTTGGCACAGGAGTCGCAATAGGTGTTGTTTTCGTCGAATATACGGATGGAATAGCCTTCGCGGGCCAGGGCGAAGAGGGTGGACAGGAGAGTGTTCCATTCATCATCGTTGTGAATGACGCTGCGATGGACTTTTCCATTGACAAAGTAGCGGATAGTGCGAGTGGCTGAGGTTTCGACACTGGAGAATGCCGGTTCTACAAGGTTTTCTTTTTGGCAGCTGACAGAGGCTACCGAAATCATGGCGAGAAGGGTTGCCGGAATGATGTATTTTTTCATAATGTCTTATTTCTTAATTGGTTAGTGTTAAAGGAAAGGATGTCGTTTATTTGATTGATGTTTTCTATATGATAGAAACAAATGGTGGTTTGTTTGGGACATAATGCGACATAGTCGATTTCTTTGTCGGTTAAGGGATTTGGTTTAATGTGAGGGTTTTTGCGTGAACGTATAGTATAAGTTACAGAATTGCCGTGAACGACAATCTCTTTCATTTCGCTGGGGTAGTGGGGCGAAATGAAATCCTCGCATAAAGAATTCCATGCAGAGTCGGAGAGGGCGTGTAGGGTAGTGACGTCGATAAAGGTGGTGTCGTTGAGGGGGAAGTCTTTGAGGTAGGCGACGGAGAAGTGTTTGTTTTTTTCGTAGCGGAGGAAAATGGAGTCGCATTGCTGCGGAGGCAGTTGCCGAGGCCACTGTTTCCATATCACTATGGAAAGGAGGACGGCAATGCCTATGGCGAGGGATATGATATGATGTTTTTTCATTGTTGTTTGGAGAGTGTGGCGTAGGTTAATTCAATCATTTGGTTGTAGTCGGCATTGGCGTTGAGGCGGTAGTTTTTGGGATTGCGCTGAGGCATGGTGCAGGAGAGGATGAGTGAGCAGGCGGAGATGACAAGAGCCGAGAGGAGATAGTGGTGTGCGACTTTGCGGCGGTGGATTTTATTGTCGAACCATTGGTCGAAGCCGTCGAACATTGACTCTGAGAACTGTTGTATGTGAATGTCCAGCCTTTGGCTTGGAGAGGGATGGGCTGGCGCGGATGCTGGTTGGTGTAATGTCTGTTCCATGATATTGAGGTATTATTGATTGTTGTTGATTTTGTTGTTGATTTCTTGTAGCCGGAGGATGATGCGCTGCATGCGTTTGTTGACGGAGTTGGGTTTGAGGTTGAAGTGTTCGGCGAGTTCGTGCCGTTTGTAGCCTTGGAGGTATTTGGCGATGAAGCGTTGGTCGTCGGTGTTGAGGAAGCCGATGAGTTCTTGGAGGGTTTCGGAGATTTGAGCATCGCTGTCGTCGTTGGCGAGGTATTCGGCAAGGGAGTCGCGAATGGCGATGAGGTTGATGGAGGGGTGGCGTTGGAGGTTGTAAAGCACATTGCGGGTACTGAGGGAGACCCATTGGCGTTCTTCGAAAAAGGAGGCATCGGGGCGAAGGCGGTCGATGCGGGTCCAAAGGACCAGCGACACTTCCTGCACCAAGTCGCGGCAGCGTTCGCGGTCGCCATGGCAGTGTTTCCAGCAGATGGACCAAACGACCTCTTTGTGTCGGCTGATGAGGATGGAGTAGGCTTTGTATAAATCGATGTTGTCGGACATGGATTTTGGGAAAAAAACTTTTTCTGCCCAATAAATACTCACTTTTTTGCAAAAAGTGGACAGCTGTTGAAAAAAAAATTAAAAAAGTCGGGTTGAAGGAGGAGAAAAAGCGAGGGTGTCCGTGACAGAGTCGGGGACACCCTCGCAGAGAGTTGAGGTATTGCTTAGCGGACGATGTCCATCTCGTCGATGAGGTTCTGGGCGTTGGCGTATTTGTCGATGACGAAGAGCATGTAGCGGCTGTCGAGACAGATGCAGCGCTGGAGGTTTTCTTCGAAGTCGATGTCGCCGCTCATGGCTTCACCGTTGCCGTCGAAGGCAAGGCCAATGAGGTTGCCGTAGGCGTCGAGCACAGGGGAACCGCTGTTGCCGCCGGTGATGTCGTTGTTGGTGATGAAGCAGGTGGGCAGTTCGCCGCGGGAGTTGGTGTAGGTGCCGTAGTCCTTGGCGGCATAGAGGTCTTTAAGCCGCTGGGGGACGATGAACTCGGTGTTGTTGGGGTCTTCCTTCTGCATGACACCTTCGAGGGTGGTGTAGAAGTGGTAGGTGACACCGTCGCGGGGTTGGTAGGCTTTGACATTGCCATAGGTGAGGCGGATGGTGCTGTTGGCATCGGGCGACATGAGTTTGCGGCCGGAGTTGATTTGCAGGATGCCGTCGACAAAGTCGCGTGTACCGCGGGTGAGGTTGTCGCGGTTCTCCTTGGGGATGGAGAGATAGACCTCGCGGTATTTGTCGAGGATGTCGCTGCCGTATTTATAGATTTCGTCGCGTTCGAGCTGTTTGAGAGAGGGGTTCTTGAGGTATTCGTCGAAGGCTTTCTGGTTGGCGAAGATGGAGCGGCTGAAGAGGTGTGCCACCAGGGCGGCGAAGTTGCCGCGGTATTTGCGGTCGGCGGTCTTCAGGCAGTCGGGGATGTATTTGATGTTGATGTTGCGGTAGGTGTATTCCATCATGGCAGCCATGACGCGCTGTTCGACGGCTTCGTCGTAGTCCTTGTAGAACTTGGCGGCGTCGTTGCGGAGGTCTTCAAGCATGGCGTCGCGCTGGTCGGGGTTGGTTTCGGCGAGCATGGCTTTGATTTTGCGGCCGAAGAGGGTGGACTGGTAGAGCAGTTCGGGACCTTCCAGCAGGCCTTCGTCCAGATAGGTGATGGCCTCTTGCAGTTCGCGGCGGTCGGCATAGCTCTTCTCAATCAGGCCCAGGGCGGCACGGTATTTGGGGTCTTTGTCCAATGCCCAGTCGTAGTATTCCTTCTCCACCTCTTGTTTCAGGGCCATGGTGTTGAGTTTCTTCAGTGCAATGTTCTGCTCGTTGCTGTATTTCCAGTAGTTGGAGCAGCCAGCATACTTGGAGGCGTATTTGATTTTGACGGCCTGGTCCTTATCAATCTCCTCGCGGAGGATGTTGATTTTCACGGTGCGGAGCTCGTAGCGCAGTTTGTTGCTGACCTCCATGGTCTCTTTCAGGCCGTAGGAGGTGAGGAAGTGGTCGGTGGTGCCGGGGAAACCGAGAACCATGGCAAAGTCGCCGTCCTTCAGTTCGCGTGCGCTGACGGGCAGGTGGTGCTTGGGTTTGAGGGGAATGTTCTCCTTGGCATAGGCTGCGGGCTTGCCGTCGGGGGCGGTGTAGATGCGGAACATCGAGAAATCGCAGGTGTGACGGGGCCACGACCAGTTGTCGGTGTCGCCGCCGAATTTACCCATCGACGAGGGAGGGGCACCCACCAAGCGGACATCTTTATAGATGATGTGGACGAAAAGGAAATACTGGTTGCCGTTGAACATGGGCTTGACGGTGGCGTCGTAGTCGGTGCCGCGGGTGGCCTCTTCGGCAATGCGCTGGCTGACGTTGCGCACGGCCTTGGCACGGTCGTCCTCGCTCATGTCGTCGCTGAGACATTCAAGCACACGGGCGGTGACATCCTCCATGCGGATGAGGATGGAGGCGGTGAGCCCGGGGTTGGGGAGCTCCTGGGCCATGTTGTAAGCCCAGAAACCGTCGCGCAGATAGTCGTGCTCGACGGTGGAATGTTCCTGCAACTTGCCGTAACCGCAGTGGTGGTTGGTGGAGATAAGTCCCTTGTTGCTGATGATTTCGCCAGTGCAGAAATGCCAGAAAGGACGGCCCTCGTTGCCGAGGCCGACGATGGCATCCTTGATGCAGTTCTGGTTGATGGAATAGATGTCCTCGGGCGAGAGTTTGAAACCCGCCTTCTGCATGTCGGCATAATTCTTGCCGATGAGCGAGAGGAGCCACATGCCCTCGTCGGCGCGGCTCGCGGCCGGAGCCATGACCAGCAGGGCCAGGGTCAGGGAAAGGATGATTTTCTTCATGCTGATAAATGTTTATGTTATTAATTAATGTTGCTAATAAAGTGCAAAAATACGATTTTTTTTTGAATAATTGCAACCCTATATTATATGGGAATTCTTTTTTGTCATAATTACAGATTGTTGCAGGTGACGAGGATTGCTTGTTCCAAGCAGTATGGCCACATTTTGGGCATCGTTTCAGCATCGGTTGTCCTGCACTTCTATATTCATTGGATATAGAAGTCATATATATGTAATATAGAACTAATATAGAAATAATAGATATGTCGCGAAAAACCTTATAGCCGATTAGGGATTAATATTGATGTGGTATGGGGTGGGTTTTGAACATTGGGCGGTGGAAAGAAAAGAGTTTTCAACAGGAAAAAGTGAAAAGTGTTAAAAAAATAGGGGGCAAAATGAAACCTTTTTTCTGGTTTTCCGTACACTAGGTTATTAATAAATGGAAGTTAATAACTTTTTTTGGCTTTTTTTGGTAATTATTGGAAAAAATGTCGTACTTTTACAAATTGAAACAAAATAAGTAGAAATGGCTCTAATACTTGGAACAGAATACTGTAAGGTGGATTCGAACGGTCGATTCAAGTTCCCAATTGCATTAAAAAGGCAGTTGGAGACGGAAGATTGCCGTTTTGTGATTCGTCGCGGATTCACATCCGAGTGTTTGGAGTTGTGGACGTATGCCAGTTTTCAGGAAGAGGTAGAAGTGCTCCAAAAAATGCTAAAACCCTATAACATCCATGACCGTCAGATAATGCGTCAGTTGACACATGCCAATCTGGTGGAGATGGACAGCAACGACCGCCTGCTGATACCGCCGGAGCAGAAGTCGATAATAGGGGATGCCAAGGAGATAGTGCTACAAAGCACCGGTAAGTGCATCGAAATCTGGGAGCGTGCCGCCTACGACAAGATGAACAACGACATTGCCGACTTTGCGTCGGTGGTGGATAAACGACTGGGAGAATTGTATGGACTATCATCTGCCGGTGATGCTGAATGAATGTATCGAGGGCTTGGACATCCGTCCTGATGGGACGTATGTTGACGCCACCTTCGGGGGTGGCGGTCATTCGCGTGCCATTCTGTCGCAGTTGGGACCGGAAGGCCGACTGATAGCTTTCGACCAGGATGAAGATGCGCTGGCCAACGCCTTGGATGACCCTCGTTTTATGCTGTTGAATGAGAATTTCCGATACATGAAGAGTTTCTTGAGGCTGAATGGGGTGCGGTCGGTGAATGGTGTTTTGGCTGATTTGGGGGTGTCGTCGCATCAGTTCGATGTTGCCGAGAGGGGTTTTTCCACCCGTATGGAGGGCGAATTGGATTTGAGAATGGACCGGCGACAGGAATTGACAGCAAAGGAACTGGTGAACACTGCCGACGAGGCAGAGCTGGCAAGGATACTGCGCTTGTATGGCGAGTTGCCCAATGCGGCTCAAATGGCCAGGGCTATCTGCCGTGCGCGGATGGAGCGTGAGATTGTCACGACGTTTGACCTGCGCGATGCGGTGAGCCGTCATCTGCCCCGCGGAGCGGAAAACAAGTATCTGGCCATGCTTTTCCAAGCCTTGCGTATTGAAGTCAACGGTGAGTTGGATGCTTTGAAGGCTTTGCTGCAACAGGCTGTGGAGCTTTTGGAGCCGGAGGGGAGGCTGGTGGTGATGTCGTACCACTCGTTGGAGGACCGGTTGGTGAAGAATTTCTTCCGTGCCGGTAATTTCGAGGGGGAGGTGGAGAAGGATTTTTATGGCAACCCAATAGTGCCATTGGTGCTTGTAACGCGTAAAGTTATCACTCCTGGACAGGAGGAGTTGCAAAGCAATCCAAGGTCAAGGAGTGCAAGGTTGCGCGTGGCTCAAAAAAAATAAATCACAACAGTATACTAAATGGACGAGAATATTCAACAACAGGATAGCCAGCCTATGGAGAACTCGACAGTTGGGAAAAAACGCCCCAACTGGTTTTCCCGTATTTTGGGAGGCGAGGTGCTGCAGAGCAGGGCTGTTTTGAAACAGGTACCGCTGATTCTGTTGCTCTGTTTCTATGCCATTCTGTTGGTTTATAATCGTTACAGAGTTGAGGATTTGACCAAGGAGAAGGTCGTAATGCAGGACAGCATTAACTTTTTGCGCGAGTCGCGTATTGAATTGCAGAAACGTTATCAGGAGTCGGTCAGAATCTCGCAAATCGCCGAATTGCTCGACAGCACGGAAATAGGCATTACTGCTGGCCCTCCCTACGAATTGAGTTCAAAGGGTATGGACGACTTTCTTTCAAAAAGAGAATTCAAATATAAAAGCAAAAAAAACGATTAATTGGAAGAGAAGAAACATAACAAAGAACTGTTCACCAAAATGTTGGTGCTTTACCTTCTGCTTGTGGTAGTGGGAGGGGGAGCCATGTTGATGTGTACCATCAACACTCAGGTGGTGAATGGCGATATGTGGAGGGAAAAGGCACGTGCGCGCGAGGTCGTTGAGCGTATCGAGACGGCTCGCAGGGGGACTATATTCTCTTCCGACGGCAAGGTCTTGGCCACCACTGTCCCCGTGTGCGACTTGTGTCTGGATTTGGGACGTTGGCCAAAAAAGAACCGTAAGGGTGGAACTGTAAAAGACAGCACCGGCCGTGTGGTTATGGAGAGTTGCATCACCAACGACTCGGCTTTCAAAGCCAATGTGGGCAAGGTGTGCGCCATCCTCCACAATCAATTCCCCGCAAAGTCGTTTGAATATTATTACAACCGCATCATGCGGGAATATGTCAAGCCTAATCCAAGCCGTTGCCTCTATGTGGAACGCAAGGTGCCCTATTCCCAATGGACTGCCATCAAGCGTTTGCCTGGTTGGGAACGTTGTGTGGTAACCAAGACTGCCGAAGGCAGTGTGAAGAGCTTTGTGCGTGCCCATATCTACGGCAATATGGGCGAGAATGTGGTGGGTCAGCATTATGTGACCAAGAGAGAGGAAGGCTATACTGGACTGGAGGGATATTACGACAGTGTGCTGCGCGGGCAGGACGGAAAGTATCTGTGCCGCCGGTTGACTTTGGGTACCTGGATTCCTGTAGAGGACGGCAGTGTGCCCGATGAGGACTCCACTCTTATCCGTCACCGTATAGACGGTAAAAGCATTGTCGCCACTATCGACACCCGCTACCAAGACATTGCCGAAAGCGCCCTGCGCCGCTCCATGAACCAATATGGCGGCCAGTCGGGTTGTGCCATTTTGATGGAGATGAGCACGGGTTATGTGCTGGCGTGCAGCAGTCTCACTCGCGACACGTCGGGCAGGCTGCGCGAAATGCTTTGGAGCAATGTGGCGTGCAGCGACAGCTATGAACCGGGTTCTACATTCAAGACCGTCGCCATGCTGGCTATGCTGGGGGATGACAAGATTTCGCTCGACACCTCCATGCGTGTCCAGTCCGGAGGCCGCAAACGCTATAGCGCCAGCAGTGGTGAGATTGATGCCGGCCATGGCTATACTGCCGATACTTCCAATTTGGCGGGAGTCCTTGCCATGTCGTCCAATGTGGGCATGTGTGAACTTGCCTGGCAGTTTTACCGTAACCGCAGGGGAGATATGAAGAAAGCCATCGAGTCGATTTTCCCCTTCGGCAAGATGTGTCCCGACCTCGATGTCCTCGAGCCCCGCACGGGGATTGTCCCCCTTGTTTCCGACCGCGACTTCCTAAACCTTAGTTATGGCTATTCGGCCACCGTCACCCCCTTGCAGGTCATCACCTTCTACAATGCCGTGGCCAATGGGGGCAAGATGGTGAAACCTCTGTTCTGCCGCGAGATTATCGACGGCTCGCGTTCCAGTGCAATATCTCCCGTGGTGTTGAATAGTCATATCTGCAGCGAGGAGACCGCCAAACAGATGTGCGAAATGCTCATAGGTGTTGTTGAGAACGGCACGGGCAGCAATGTCCGCAACTCTGTCTACAAAATCGGCGGCAAGACGGGTACCACTTTAAGTATTGGCGACCGGAGCATCAAGAATTCTTCTTTTGTCGGTTTCTTCCCTGCCGACAATCCACGTTACACCTGTATGGTGCTTGTGGAACGCACCTCCATTGCCGGACGCCATGCGGCGGCTCCGGTTTTCAAGAAAATTGCCGACTGTGTGATGGCTTTCGACGAGGAATTGGGCGGCACGCGTCTTCAGGATTCGGGGAGGGTGATGCGGCCAGTGCTTGTCAAGGGACAGCGCAGCCAGTTGGAAATGGCGCACCATCTCTTAGGCATCCCCTTTGCGTGCGACGAGGCCTCGCCTTCCGGAAGATGGACTCTTTACGAAAACGACCGTAGCATTTACGGCCGGTACCAGGTTCCCGTAGGCGTGGTGCCCGATTGTAAAGGAATGACGATACGCGATGCTTTGGCTCTGCTACGGGCCGCGGGATTGAAGGTGCGTTTTTCCGGACAGGGCAAAGTGATAAACCAGTCTCCCGCTCCGCGCACCAAGGTGAAAAAAGGATCATCAGTAACATTAGAATTAAAACCATGAAATTCTCATCCCTCATCGAAGGCATTAGCCCATTGGCTCCCGTAACAGGCAATCCCGAAGTGAAAGACATTTGTTTCGACTCACGTCGGGTAACAGCGGGCAGCTGTTTTGTCGCCCAGACAGGTACTCGTGTCGACGGTCACGACTATATCATGCTTGCCGTACAGCAGGGGGCTGTTGCTGTGGTCTGCCAGCGCCTCCCCGAGCAGTCCTGCCCCGGTGTGGCTTTCGTATTGGTTGAGAATAGCGACATCGCCTTAGGCATCATCGCCGACAATTACTACGGCCATCCTTCCCGCCAACTGAGTCTCATCGGCGTGACAGGTACCAACGGCAAAACCACTACCGTCACTCTTCTGCACCGCCTTTTCCGCAGCTACGGTTACCATGCCGGACTGCTCTCCACCATTGTCAACAAAATCGACGAACAGGAAGTCCCCTCCACCCATACCACCCCCGACGCCCTTGAACTCAATAGTATGCTCCGCCGCATGGTGGATGCCGGCTGCCAGTATGCCTTTATCGAGGTCAGCAGTCATGCTGTGGTGCAGAACCGCATCAGCGGGCTTTCTTTTGCCGGAGGGGTGTTCAGCAACCTCACCCACGACCATCTCGACTTCCACAAGACTATGGCAAACTACATAGCCGCCAAGAAGCATTTCTTCGACACGTTGCCCGCCACGGCCTTTGCCCTTGTCAACATCGACGACCGCAACGGCACGGTGATGGTGCAAAACACAACTGCCCGCATCAGCACCTACAGTCTGCAGCGCATGGCCGACTATCGCTGCCGTGTGGTGGAGGAGTCGTTCGGGGGGATGCAGCTCGAACTCAACGGCCATGAGGTTCATACCCCCTTAGTGGGGCGTTTCAATGCCTATAACCTCACCGCCATCTATGGCACGGCACGGCTGTGCGGCATCGACGACGACGAGACCCTGCGGCTGCTCAGCACCCTCACCCCCGCCGAGGGACGCTTCCAGCGTGTCTCGGGTCGCGGCATCACAGCCATCGTCGATTATGCCCACACTCCCGATGCTTTGGAGAATGTACTTACTACCATCAATGCCATCCGCGCCAAAGGGCAGAACCTGATTACCGTGGTGGGTTGCGGTGGCGACCGCGACAAAACCAAACGTCCCGAGATGGCCGTCATTGCCTGCAAACTCAGTGATAGGGTCATCCTTACCTCCGACAATCCCCGTACCGAAGACCCTTTAGAGATTCTCCACGACATGGAAAGCGGACTCACTCCGGCCGACAAATGCCGTGCCGTCCGTATTGTCGACCGTCGCCAGGCCATCCGTACCGCTGTCATGATGGCGCAACAGGGCGACATTCTTCTTGTTGCCGGCAAAGGCCATGAAAAATACCAGGACATCAATGGGGTCAAACATCCCTTTGACGACAGGCGGGAGCTGGAACTTTTGTTAAACGATGATTGTTGAATTGCATATATCTGAATAAGTATGTTATATTATCTGTTTGATTGGTTGGATAAGACTTTCGACTTCCCTGGAGCTGGGGTGTTCCAGTATATCTCTTTCAGGGCGTCGATGGCAGCGATTCTGTCGCTGCTGATCATGCTGTTCTGCGGCAAGCCGTTTATCCGCTTCATCCGTCGCAAGTCTATCGGCGAAAGTGTCCGTAACCTTGGCCTCGAGGGGCAGAAGGAAAAGGAGGGTACTCCCACGATGGGCGGCCTCCTTATCCTTGCGGCTATCGTTATCCCCACCCTCTTGCTGGCAAAACTCCACAATGTTTATGTCATCACGATGCTGGTCACGACGCTTTGGCTGGGGCTTATCGGGTTCATCGACGATTATATCAAGGTGTTCAAAAAGGACAAAGCCGGTATGCCGGGTAAGTTCAAGGTGTTCGGTCAGGTGGCTCTCGGCTTAGGTGTGGGTCTGCTGTTGTCGTTCCATCCCGACATTGCGTCGACCAAGACCACTATCCCGTTTGTCAAAGGGAACGAGTTTGACTATGCCTGGCTGATTGGCTGGATGGGCGACTGGACTCAGAACTGGGTGTGGGTGGTGTATGTGCTGGTGGCTATCTTTGTGGTTACGGCTGTGTCCAACGCTTCCAATCTCACCGACGGTATCGACGGCCTGGCTACGGGCACGGCCTCCATCATCGGCGGGGCTTTGGCCATCCTTGCCTGGGTTTCGGGTAACATCATCATGGCCAACTACCTCAACATTGTGTATCTTGCCGACATCGGCGAACTGACGGTGTTCATCACTGCTTTTGTGGGTGCCACCCTTGGTTTCCTTTGGTTCAACACTTTTCCAGCGGAGATTTTCATGGGCGACACGGGTTCGCTGGCTCTCGGCGGCATCATTGCTGTTTTCGCCCTTCTAATTCGTAAGGAACTCTTGCTTCCCATACTTTGCGGTATCTACTTGGTGGAGGATTTCTCGGTCATCTGGCAGACGTGGGGTTGCAAACTCTACCGCCGCAGGCACCGTCTCCCACCCGAGGTACCTGTGCCTGTGGAGAAGAGACCTTTCCTTATGACTCCCATCCATCACCACTATCAGAAGCAAGGACTGCCCGAACCCAAGATTGTCCAGCGGTTTGTAATCATTGGCATCCTTCTGGCCATAGTGAGCATTGTAACACTCAAACTTAGATAATCGTTTAACTTTTAACCCTTTATTACTTATGAGTATAGAACAACTTGCCAAACAGGGTCGCGACCGTCTCTACGGCGGTCTTGCCTCCGCTCCCTCAGCCCGTTTGCGTCAGATGCGCGACAGCGCTCTGCGCAGCTGTTTTGCCCGCATGGAAGAGACTCCGGGCAGAATGGAGCATGTGGCCACCATCCATGGCAAAGAATATATCAACGATGCCGCCGCCGCGAGCGTCAACGCAACCCTCTACACCATGCAGAGCCTCGCGGGGCCTTTGGTGTGGATTGCTTTCGCCGACGACGGGGGTGCCGACTATTCCCCTTTGCGCCCCTTGGTTTTGCGCAAGGTCGGAATGCTCATTTGTGTTGGCGAAAGAAACGAAGGCCTTCACAGGGCTTTCGACACTCTGGTTCCGGCCATCGCCGATGCCCAAAGCATCGCCGATGCTGTCGCTATGGCCGACCGTTGCCCCATCGACTGTGCCAAGGTGGTTCTCTCCCCTGCCACAGGCGGCGCGGCGCGTGAGACGGGTCGGCAATTTGTGCATCAAGTCAACGAACTTTAACCCTATATGGTTAGAAGACAGGGAATGATAAGTATTTAAACCTTACAGACCGATGAAGCGCAAACTGAACATACTGGCAGGCGACAAGGCTCTCTGGGTGATATTCTTCCTCCTCAGCGGAATATCGCTTGTGGCGGTATACAGCACGATAGGCCTCTCGGCCATCCGTGAGCTCAACTCCACACCCATGCGCATCTTCTGCCGTCATCTGCTCTTCGTTCTCGCCACCTGGGGTGCTGTGATTCTCGTTTCACATATCAACTATCGCTACTTCGCCAAAATCTTCAAATGGATATTCCTCCTCTCCCTGGTTGCGTTGCTCATTGTGATGATTATGGGTACTGAACGATGGCTTGTCATCCCTCATGTCATGCGTTTCGAACCTTCGGAAATCGCCAAGGTTTCCCTGCTCATCTTCCTGGCCTATAACATTGCGCTTTCCCAGTCGCGTCCTCCGCAGGAAAACACTTTCTATATGCTCCTGGTTCCCGTCGTGGTGACCTGTATCCTTGTCGTCCCTGCCAACCTGTCTACCGGCATTCTCATCTTTGCCGCCTCCTATCTCATGTTGTTTTTCGGCAATGTGGACCGCAAGAAATGGTGGCGCGGACTTCTGATAGTGCTTTTGGTCGGCGCGGGTACATTCCTCATCTTCTATCTTGTCGGCAGCAATATTCAGGCAGGCCGAATCCCCACATGGACTCATCGTCTCCAGTCTTGGTTCAACCCTAACCCCGACGAACTCACACAGGAAAACATGGCGCGCATGGCTGTGGCCCGTGGAGGTTTTTTGGGCAACGGTATCGGCACCACCATTCACGGCCGACTCATGACCCAAGCCCACAACGACTTCATCTTCTCCATCATCATCGAAGAGGCCGGACTGTTGGCGGCCATCGTCATCTTCGCCCTCTACGCGTGGTTCTACTTCCGTTGTATCCGGATTGCCTCGGCTTGCCAGGGCTCTTTCGGTAGCCTCTGTGTCGCCGGCATCGGCACCCTCATCTTCCTTCAGGCCATCGTCAACATGAGTGTGGCTGTGGGAGTCCTCCCTGTAACAGGACAAACACTCCCGTTCATCAGCTACGGTGGCTCTGCTTACCTCTTCCTCGGCACCGGCCTCGGCGTGATTCAGTCCGTGGCATTCGACAACAAGAAGAAGGCACGCCAAGCCCAACAGGTTGCCGAGCAACAAGCCGAAACAACTGACAATAAACAAGATATTAACCCCCAAAATAACCAACAGCCATGAAAGCCATTATCAGTGGAGGAGGCAGCGGTGGACACATCTTCCCTGCCATAGCCATAGCCAACGCGTTCAAGAAACGCCACCCCGAGGCCGACATCCTTTTCGTCGGGGCTCAGGGTCGTATGGAAATGGACAAGGTCCCTGCCGCAGGCTACAATATCAAAGGACTGCCTATCGCAGGCCTTCAGCGCAAAATAACTCTTTCCAACATTATCAAAAATCTTCAACTCCCCTTCAAGGTACTTCGCAGCCGGCACATTGTGCGTTCCATTATTCGCCAGTTCCAGCCCGACATTGTTGTGGGGGTAGGCGGTTTCGCCAGTGAACCTACTCTCAAAACCGCTGCCCGCATGGGATACACCACCCTTCTCCAGGAGCAAAACTCCTATGCTGGACTTACCAATAAAACCCTCGCCAAATCCGCCAGTCGCATTTGTGTGGCCTATTCGGGCATGGAACGTTTCTTCCCTGCCGACAAAATCGTCTTCACCGGTAATCCTGTCCGTGCTGACATCGAGTCCTCCTCCGCTACGCGTTCCGAAGGCTGCTCCCATTTCGGTCTCGACCCCGAAAAACATGTCATCCTCTCCGTGGGTGGAAGCCTCGGTGCCCGAAGCATCAACCTCATGATACTCTCCAATCTTCAACTCTTTGTCGAAAACAAAGTGCAGGTTATCTGGCAGACTGGTGCATGGATGTTCGACGAAGCCTCCCAGGCTGTCCGCAAAGCGGGAGTGGAACAGTGGGTCAAAGTCCACCAATTCATCAGTCGCATGGATCTTGCCTACGCTGCCGCCGATGTAGTGGTGTCGCGTGCTGGGGCAATAGCCATCTCTGAGTTGTGTTTTGTGGGCAAGCCGGTCATCCTGATTCCTTCGCCCAATGTGGCCGAAGACCATCAAACCAAAAACGCCATGGCTCTTGCCGACAAAGGTGCCGCTCTGGTGGTTCGCGACAGCGAATGTGCCGAGAAGGGCATTCCTTTGGCTTTACAGCTGCTCAACGACCCCGACCAATGTGTCAGCATGGGTCAAGCCATCAAAGCCCTTGCCGCTCCCCACGCCGCCGACCGCATTGTAGACGAGATTGACAAACTCCTGGCTTCGGGGAAACAACGCCCATCCTAATTTTCAAAAATTAAAAACTAATTCGCATGAACTACTACTTTCTTGGCATAGGAGGAATTGGAATGAGCGCTCTGGCTCGTTATTTCCACATGCGTGGCGACACTGTAAGTGGATATGACCGCACCGAGTCGCCCCTCACCCGGCAATTGGTGGAGGAAGGGATAGGTGTCCATTACTCCGACGACCCTTCACTCATTCCTTCCGCAATCGACATGGTGGTCTACACCCCCGCCGTCCCTCCCGACACAGCCGAATTCCAACATCTCCAAAGCCTTGGTGTCCCGATGCGTAAGCGTTCCCAGGTGCTGGGTGAGCTGACCCGCGGCAAGGAATGTATCGCCGTTGCAGGCACCCATGGCAAAACCTCTGTGGCAAGCATTCTGGCTCATCTACTGTCGTTTTCGGACGAGGGATGCAGCGCTTTCCTGGGCGGTGTGGCCAAGAATTTTAACTCCAACGTGGTGGTGAATAACAAGAGCAACCGGGTGGTGGTGGAAGCCGACGAGTTTGACCGCTCTTTCCTCCAGCTCCATCCCCATTGCGCCGTGATTACTGCCACCGACCCCGACCATCTCGATGTCTACGGCACTTACGATTGTATGCTTGAGGCTTTCCATCAGTTCGCTTCGCAGGTCGATTCCGACGGTACCCTTGTGTTGAAACAGGGAGTCACCCTTCATCCCGACAGTCGCCACGATGAACATCACGAAGGTCACGAGCATTCACACGAACACGATGGTTTGGAGGGTATTGCTGCCAGCAGGGTAATCTACACCGCACACGGGGTTGAAGCCGATTTCTATCCGTGGAATGTCCGCCACTATAATGGCGACATCTTCTTCGACCTACGCACACCCAAAGGGGTCATGTATGACCTCCAATTGCAAGGGACTGCCCTCTACAATGTGGAGAATGCCGTGGCCGCTGCCGCCGTGGCCGTTACTCTGGGTCTCAACGAGCACCAGCTGCGTCACGGGCTGAAGACCTATGCGGGTGTACAGCGCCGTTTCGACTATCGTATCAAAACCCCCGAACTGGTGCTGATAGACGACTATGCCCATCATCCACGCGAGATTGCCGCCTGTATCGAGAGTGTTCGCTACCTCTATCCTGGCAAAAGGGTGATTGGAATATTCCAGCCCCATCTCTACAGTCGTACCCGCGACTTTGCCGACCAATTTGCCGAAGCTCTTTCCTCTCTCGACGAATTGATTATGTTGCCCATCTACCCCGCACGCGAGAAACCCATACTTGGTGTCACCTCGTCGATGATTCTACGCAAAATCAAAGGCTATTCGAAGTATCTTTGTACTCCCGACCAGGTGCTTGACCTTGTCCCTGCCCTCTGTCCCGATGTGGTTATCACAATGGGGGCTGGTGATATTGACCGTCTGGTGCCACGTCTGGTGCAGACCCTAACAGCCGAATGAACGCTTTATTAAAAAACAAGTAAGTCGCCCGTTGCTTAGTAGCAGACAATAAGAACATTTTACCAATTGATAAAACCAATGAGGAAGAAAACCGGAATAGTGACACTTTTGGCCGTCGTGGTGACGATGGTTCTTGTGGTGGCTGCCAATATATGGCGCAGTCGTCAGACTGTGAAAGGTGTTGAAGTCCGCATAGATTATTGTGGGGCTGACACCCTTGTCATGCCCGACCAAATCACCTCGTTGGTTCTTCAGCGGCTTCCCGAAATCACCACCATGCGGCTGCGCGATGTGGAGCTTGGCAAAGTGGCGCAGGCCGCCTCTACCTCGCCCTGGCTTACGCAATGCTCTGCGGGCACCTCTATAGGAGGCATAGTGGTGGTTCACGCCCTCCAGCGTCGCCCCATAGTGCGTGTCTGTTCCGCCTCGGGCGAGTTTTACCTCGACGACAAAGGTGGCAGGGTCCCCGTCAGCCCCTCCTTGTCGGCAGACGTTATCGTGGCTTCGGGCAACATCCCCGACAAGTCAGTCGGCGAGCGTCAGGTGTGGGCTCTTGCCCGTTTTCTGGACAATCATCCACGTCTTTCGCCCCTGTTTGACCAGATTTATCGCGATGCCCGTGGCGACCTATTCCTCTCCCCCAAGTTGGGCAACCATGTGGTGGAGATAGGCGACACCGTCGACTTGGAACAAAAATTCATTAATCTGATGACCCTTTACACCCGTGGACTCCCACAGGCGGGATGGGAGAAATACAGCCAAATCAGCGTCAAGTACCGCGGTCAGGTGGTATGCACACGCCGAAACAAGTAGGGGACAAGAAAGGAGAAATACGCCGTAGTGACAATAACATGATACATACAATATCAGTCAAAAACAATCCATTGAATTAATAATCAAAAAATACAACAGCATTATGAGTAAGTATATCGTAGGTCTTGACATCGGAACAACAAAGATAGCCTGTTTTATTGGTGAGCGGGTAGAGAACGGCAAAATCCGTATCGTCGGTTTCGGTAGAACCGAGTCGATAGGTGTGGAACATGGCACTGTACGCAACATCCTCAGTACGGCCGACTCAATCCGTCGTGCGGTATCCGATGCCTCTGAAATGGCTAAGTACGAAGTGGACGAAGTCTATGTGGGTATTGCGGGGCATCACATCAAAAGCCGCTCCAACCAAGGGAGTGTGATGATTCCCGACACACACCGTCTGATTGAGAAAGCCGATGTCGACCGTCTCATCGACGACCAGTACCGCATCATGCTCGACCCGGGCGAGGAAATCATCCATGTGTTTCCCCAGAGCTACATCGTTGACAATGAAAAACTTGGTCCCGATATCGACCCTGTCGGTGTAGCGGGCAAATGTCTGATGGCCAATTTCCATATTGTCACTGGCAACACCGCCAATGTCCACAATATCCGCGATGCCGTGGCCGAAGCCGGTCTGCGTGTCAAGGGTGTTGTGTTGGAGCCCATAGCCTCTGCTCTTGCCGTGCTCGACGACGGCGATAAAGCCGCTGGCGTGGCCCTTGTAGACATCGGTGGCGGCACAACCGACATAGCCATCTTCCAAGAGGGAATCATCCGTCACACCTCTGTTCTCCCCCTGGCGGGTAATGTTATCACCAACGACATCCACAACAATTGCAAAATCCCGCGCCACCAGGCCGAGAATCTCAAAACCAAGTTTGGCTCGTGTCTCCCCTCCAATGTCAATCAGGATGACATTATCGCCATCCCCGGCATTCGCAACCAAGCTCCGCGCGAAATCAGTGTCAAAACTCTGGCCACCATCATCAATGCCCGTATGCGTCTCATCCTCGAACAGGTTCTCTACGAAATACAGGTGTCCGGTTTCGAACGCCAGCTGATTGGCGGCGTGGTGCTAACCGGTGGCGGAGCCAATTTAAGACACATAAAAGAGTACTCCGAACTCATCATTGGTCTCGACTCCCGTATCGGCTTCCCCAACGACCATCTCGATGAGGATAACAGCCCCTATGCCGACGAACTCTGCCATCCCATGTATGCCACGGGTGTCGGCTTGGTGATTTATGGCATTCTTGAGACCGAGGCCAAAGCTCATGAAGCGGCCGAGAAAACCTCTGCCGAGGCCAAAGCCGCTCCCCAGCCGGAACCCGAGCCCCAGGAAGAAACCCCTGCCAAACCGGCTAAAAGCAAAAAGAAACCCAAGACCGACTACGTAAAATCCATCACCGATTGGCTGACCCGTACCTTCACCGAAGACGGTCTCAGCGAGTAGGTGTTAATAACCTGTTCATAATCTGTTGATATCACTTGCCTGTTGTTCGGGAAAAAAGTAGTATTTTTACAAACTGAAAAAGAATTAGAATATTAGTATAATGACAAAATAAACAGCGTGTTGCGGTATGCTTTCGGGACATCTGCACCATTGCGTTTCATCAAAATAATACCCAAATCCTATGTCTGAAACAGAAATAATCACATTCGACTCCCCCGCTGAACAGTCCTCCTACATCAAAGTTATCGGTGTGGGCGGCGGTGGCAACAATGCCGTGAACCACATGTACCGCAAGGGCATCAAAGGTGTTGATTTCATTGTATGCAATACCGATTTAAAAGCTCTCGGTTCAAGTCCTGTGCCCGACAAATTGCAACTAAGCAACACTGGACTGGGTGTTGGCGGCCGTCCGGCAAAGGCCCGTAAGGCTGCCGAAGAACGTGAAACAGAGATAAAGGAAATCTTCCAGCAAAACACCAAGATGGTCTTCATCACCGCCGGCATGGGTGGCGGCACCGGCACCGGAGCAGCCCCCGTCATCGCGCGTATGGCCAAAGAGATAAAACTCGAAGCCGAGGACCCCGACGACCCTGAGCAAATCCTTGTGGTGGCTGTTGTCACCACCCCGTTCCTCTACGAGGGCTACCGCCGTGTGCAGCAGGCTCAGGAAGGTGTCAACGAACTCCGCAAATATGTCGACTCCATTCTCGTTATCAACAACGAGAAACTGCGCTCCTATGGCAACCTGGTCATGACCGATGCCTTTGCTATGGCCAACGACGTGCTTCTGACCGCCGTGAAGGGCATAGCCGAAATCATCACCCTCAACGCCTATGTCAATATCGACTTCTGCGATGTCTACACCGTCATGGAACACAGCGGCACCGCACTCATGGGTATCGGCGAGGGCGAAGGCGAAAACCGTGCCCGTCAGGCTGTGGAGGAGGCCACCACTTCCGTCCTCCTCAACGACAACGACATCTACGGCGCCAAACACGTACTGCTCAACTTCTCCTACGGCCCCGAACATGAAATCACCATGGACGAAATGGGCATTGTGGCCGACTACATCACCTCCAAGACTGGCAGCATGGAAACCAATGTCATCTGGGGCATGGGTCCCGACGACTCCTTGGGCGACAAGGTGAAAATCACCCTCATCGCCACGGGTTTTGAGCAGCGCGAGAGCAATGAAGGCGCGACTTTCCTCCTCGAAGAAGCTCCCGAAAAGCCCCACACCGACATGAAGGCTATCAAAGAGCCTACTTTGGTACATCACGAACCTACCAACGACCCCGAACCCCGCGACAATTATGTCCCTCCTGCCATCGAAACGGTTGCTTCTCCTGTTAACGACTGGTCGCGCCCGCGTCAGACCGAACAGCCGCACAAGAACATTATCCCTCTCTACGACGATGTCGATGAGAAGAAAACCACCCGGAAAGATGCTGTCAACAATGAGGATGACGGTCTGCGCCTTGTGACCCATACCTCCGACCAGAGCCCTGTGGCCAAACCGGCTGACCCGTGGCAGAATAATCCCATCCGAGCCAATGAACCGGTTATAGAGTCTCCCCGTCCTGCTGCTCCCTCGCCCACACAAAGAGAAGTTAGCGCTCCCGCCGGCAACCGCAACCAGTTCGCGGCAATGAACGACAGGAAAACCACCCCTAACCCCCATCTCGATATGATGGCTATGGATCGTGCCGAGCGTATTAAGGCCATCAATAACCTCCTCCGCAACGATGCCAACGGGGCTCAGATTGTCGAGTCCATGAGTATCGCCGAGATTGCCGGCATGGCAATGGACGACCTGATGCAGAAAACCGAAGGCAACCCCCATTCCGCTGCTTCCGAGGCTACTGCCTCTTCCGTGGCAGCCGACGGCACCATGCGCTCCGGCGTCTCTATCTTCAATCTTCCCGACTGATATTTTTTTGATGTTTAGATTGACAAATTGAGAAGAAATAACACAATACAGTCTAAGTCGAAAGTTGGGGGCGTAAAAGGCTCTCAACTTTCTACTTTCAATAGGCAACTGCCAACGCTCTCCGCACTCAATCCACGCCGCACGGCGGGCAAGAAGGCGTGGGGGCTTATCTGCGGTGTGCTCGCTGCGGTGTGCTATGGCACCAACCCCCTGGGAGCCTTGAAACTCTATGCCGAGGGAATGCAGACCGGCAGTGTCCTTTTCTATCGCTTCGGGCTGGCGTGGATTATCATTGCCGCTGTGATGCTGGTGCGGATGAAGAAACACACCGAGTCGTTGAGTGTCACCCGAAAGGAATTCGGTCAGCTCACCGCTCTCGGATTGCTCTTCACTGTCTCCTCGCTCACCCTCTATCTCAGTTTCCATCTCATGGATGCCGGAGTGGCATCCACCATCCTCTTCACCTATCCCGTCATGACGGCGGTCATCATGGCACTCTTTTTCCACGAGCGCATGGGGTGGGTCACGTGGGGTTCCATAGCCCTTTCCTTCGCGGGTGTGGCGCTCCTCTATTCGGGCGACGGCACGGCAACCCTTCCCCTCCTCGGTGTGGTGCTGGTGCTCCTTTCGGCGTTGAGCTATGCGGTGTACATCATTGTGGTCAACCGCAGCAAACTCCGCATGTCCTCTTTTAAAATCAACTTCTACGTGTTGCTCTACTGCGCCCTGGGCATGGTGCTCTATGCTTACCTTTCGGGCGAAACCATCACCCTTCCCCATGGCTTCACCAGTTGGTTCTATGTAAGTTGGCTGGCCATCGTCCCCGCCATCATGGCCCTGGTGCTGCTGGTCTATGCCGCCCGCTATGCAGGCTCCACCACCACGGCCATCCTCGGCGCCCTGGAACCCCTCACGGCGGTCCTCATCGGCATCTTCGTTTTCGGTGAGAGCTTCACTGCCACCCTGGCTGTGGGCATTGCCCTCATCCTTGCCTCGGTAACCCTGGTGGTGTTGGCAAAAAAATAAAGCCTCTGTGCTATTGAATTATTAATTAATAAAAACCCTCAATGATGAATATTGCTGCATTGGTTTCGGGAGGAGTCGACAGCTCCGTGGCGGTACACCTGCTCAAGGAACAGGGCTACACGCCCGACATTTTCTATATCCGAATAGGCATGGAAGACGAGGAAGGCTATATCGACTGCCCTGCCGAGGAGGACATCGAAATCACCTCCTACATCGCCCGCAAATATGGATGCCGTTTCCAGGAGGTCAACCTCCACAAGGAGTACTGGGACAATGTGGTAGCCTATACCATCGACTCCGTGCGACGCGGCCTTACCCCCAACCCTGATGTCATGTGCAACAAACTCATCAAATTCGGGGCTTTCGAACAACGTTGCGGTCATCTCTACGACCGTACCGCCACCGGCCATTACGCCACTATCGACCACGTAAACGGCACCCCTTTCCTTGCCACCGCCAAGGACCCCGTCAAAGACCAGACCGATTTCCTCTCGCAACTCGACTCGCAGCAGGTTGCCAAACTCATGTTCCCCATTGGTCATCTCATGAAAAGCCAAGTGCGCGACATAGCCCATGAGGCCCATCTCCCCAGCGCCGACCGCAAAGACTCGCAGGGCATCTGTTTCCTCGGCAAAATCAACTACAACGATTTCCTGCGCCGCTATCTCGGCGAACGCGAAGGCAAGATTGTGGAACTGGAGACCGGCCGCATCCTCGGCACACATAAAGGCTACTGGTTCCACACCATCGGCCAGCGCAAAGGCCTCTTCCTCGGCGGCGGCCCCTGGTTCGTGGTGAAGAAGGACATTGACGAAAATGTACTCTACGTCTCCCAAGGCTACGACCCTGACGCTCAGTATGGCTACGAAATCAACCTGTTGGGGTTCCATTACCTCAGCCTTCCCCTATGGGACGAACAGTTGGAAAGCGGAGAAACACTGGATGTGAAGTTCAAAATACGCCACACCCCCGATTTTGCCCAAGGACACCTTTCGCGCACCGCCGACGGCTATCGCATAGTCTCCGACATCCGAGTGCAGGGCATCGCCGCTGGCCAGTACGCCACCATCTACGACAATGACGCCCATTTGGTAGTGGCCTCCGGCATGATAGGTTAAACGTAAATTATTAGTATACAATCATTAGGCTTTTCGGTCTCGCTCAGATGTTAATCAGAAATTAACATTATGAGTACTACTAACTTCGCTCGTTATCAGTTATTTATCCCATATTTCTCCCATATTTCTCCCATCCTGCATGGGAGAAATATGGGAGAAATATGGGAGAACTGAGGCCAAACGAGCGAAGCCTGATTATTTTTCGCGTTAGTCAATTATTACTTCTGCATTACGATATAGTGAGGGAATGTCATTGTATCTAATGCGGAATTTGGTACCATGGTTATGACCCGTTCGGGCATCGAAATCAATATAAATCTTGCCGTCACGTATTGCTTGGATAAAACAATCTTGGTCGAAATGCGAGAGTTTTAAAACATAGTTGTATAGAAAGTATTCTTTACGTATATTCTCTATTGTTTCACTTTTTACATCGGCACGAACATAAAAGCAGTTTTTCAATTTGGTACCGGCTTTGTGGTACAAGTCGTCAAAACCCCAATAGGGTACAATATCAAAATTATTTGTGTGTCCAACACGTGTCTTGACGCTGTTCAACCATTCTGTATGACGTTTGTCGGTGTACTTGCTGTCGAAAATGATTTCAACTTTACGTTCGTTATCGTTTACATGTACTTTGAAACCTCGGTCGCTGTATTGTTTTGCATTCAGCGTTGCGCGAAATGATTTTTCATTTTTTGGATAGGTGGTGCCTGCTTTGTCGTGAGGCCAACCATAGTTGGGCAACATTTGTGAGGGAATGATTGTGAGTGCTGTCGGTGATGGTTCAGAGTGAAACAACGTAAGCAGCGATGTTGTATTTGATCTCTGTGCTTTTAATTCCCATTCAGAAGCATTTGGAATCGGTAAGTTGTTTTCTGGGATTTCTAGAAGGTCTTCTAATATGTTCCCGACTGCGCCGTCATTTCCCTTGCGATAGTTTTCAATCCATCCTTTAGAGTAAATATCCTTGAATTTTGTAATTAATTCAGCCTTCGAAAAGGCTTTGAGTACCGTAGCCATATGTTTGTTGTTTTTTCTTTTTAGGAGTTGTTGTATTTGGTGTAAACAGGTTCGGTTGATGAAACCTTGCCACCTCGGGATTTTTTTTGTTCTTTTCTAACCGTACCAATGCAGATTCACAATATTTAGCCGATTTCTCGATTCCAATAAAGTCTCTACCGAGGCCAGCTGCAACAACAGCAGTTGTACCGGAACCCATAAATGGGTCAAGGATAATTTGTGCGGTGGTAGAAGAAATAATACGGTCAACCCGTTGGCGGAATTAAATAACAAGCATATTGTTGATAAATAGATGAAGAAAAAGTTGTACATATTGCAGATTTTCAGTAATTTTGTAATTGAAATAAAGAAGCAATTACATCAATCTGATATGTACAACTTTTTTGCA
>JAFXMW010000049.1 GCA_017530105.1 Bacteroidales bacterium | reverse complement strand
GACCGGATGGCGTTGACGCCCCAGGCACTCCCGACAGCCTTTTCGACCTACGCCCCAACCCCACGCACGGCACCGTCACCGTCACCACCCGCCACGCCTCCTCCGCCACCCTGACCCTCCGCAACGCCGCCGGTCAGGAAGTGCTGCACCACACTGCAAGGCGGCAGGCTTTCAGCATCGACGTGGACAAACTGCCCGCAGGGGTATACTTCGCCACCCTGGTCACCCCCCAAGGCACCGCCACCCGCAAACTGGTGATAGAATAACCGCACAGCCCCTTGGCTGACAAAACAATCGGGGTGGACACCGCACTGGTATCCACCCCGATTGCTATGCGCTACAAACAGGACTATTTATAACGCTCCTTGTATTTGTCGATTTGACCCTTCATAGAGTCTACACACTCAGCTACAGCCTCCTCAAAGGAGTCGGCCTGTTTGCTGTTAAACAGAGTCTGACCAGGAAGGTTGAGTGAAAGCTCGGCAATCTTGTTGTTGTCGCTTTCAGGCTTGTCGACTTTAAGAATTACTTCGCATTTGGTTGCATTGTCAATAAGACGGTCGAGTTTGGCCACTTTGTCCATGACAAATTTCTCCAGCTTGGGGTCTGCCTTGAATTTAACGGCATTGATTGTTGTGTTCATAGTGATCTCCTTACTTTTTATGTGCCCTTGGGTGGGCGTGTTTATACGTTTCTTTCAAATGTTCGCGCGACACATGGGTGTAAATCTCGGTCGACGACAGCGAACTGTGTCCCAGCAGCTCCTTGATGGCATCGATGTTGGCACCCTCGTTGAGCATGTGGGTGGCAAAAGTGTGCCTGAACACGTGGGGGCTGGTGCGCTCAGCGCTGGACCGCGGACCCATATACCGCTCCACAATGAGGTACACCATACCGTCGCTCACAGGCCTTCCTTTGCCGTTGACAAACAACCTCCGTGTCGACTCCCTCTCGGGGTGGAGGGCTTTCTGCTGTGCCACTATCGCCTCCCTTAACGCAAGATAATGCGAAATATTGTTTGCCAATTCATTTTCTATCGGAATAAGACGTTCTTTGCTGCGTTTCCCCATCACCTTGACAACCCTCGAACCGAGGTCTACACTGTCCAAAGTCAAAGATGCCAGTTCAGACCGGCGCATCCCTGTCTCATACAACATACGCAGCACCAACTTGTCCGTCTCGCCGTCGAAAGTGTCGGGGAAAATGCCGGAATAAACCGTCTCGGCCTCTTTCTCGCGGAAAAACACGGGAAGCCGACGCGGTTTCTTGGGTGTGGCCACCTTGGCCATCACATCGCACTCCAACCCCTGGTAACGGCGTAGATACTTAAACCAAGCGCGCAGTGCGGCCATCTGCTTAACCACCGTGCCGGGACTCTTGCCCTGCTCCATCTGCACCATTTGCCAGTCGCGCACCTCGCGGGCCCCGATCCCCTCGATGCCGTCAATCCCCAGCAGCCCGAGGTAAGCGGCAAAACTCTCCACCACCCCCACATAGTACCTTGTGGTGCCCGCTGCCAGCCTGCGCTCGTTGGTCACATAGTCGGCAAAATGCTGTATGGCTTCCTTTATTTTCACAAATGCAAAGATACGCAAAAAAAACGTATCAATAGTTAAAATCTCAAAATTTTTTTTTCATCCCTCCCCTGCACCTTTCCCAAAACACACTGCATAAACAACAACCGAGCCATCAGT
Organism: Bacteroidales bacterium; assembly: GCA_017530105.1. Lineage (GTDB taxonomy): Bacteria > Bacteroidota > Bacteroidia > Bacteroidales > P3 > Colimorpha. Next base: position 4,001 of record JAFXMW010000049.1, on the reverse strand, counting down.
ACCCCCCCCGGGGCACCGCCCCACAAACCGCTCCCGATGCCCCAAACCATCCATTCTCCGCCACCTTTAGCAGACATTATGCAACCCCCGGACCCGCCTCGCCGCATTTTTTTTCATCACAAACACACAATAAATACACAATAATTTGTATCTTTGCACGTTTTTTGTAGCATTTAAAAAGAAATCTAATCGCATGAAAGCCTTGATATTCCTCATCAGCCTGTCGTTGCTGGTAGTCACCCACGAGCTGGGACACCTGTTCTTTGCCAAACTATTCCACACCCGAGTGCGGCGCTTCTATGTTTTCTTCAACTGGAAATTCTCCATCATCAAAGCCAAAAAATTCAACAGCAAATGGCACTTCCTTTTCTTCAACTCCAAAACACCCGACTCGTGGGAAGAACAGAACCTGCGCCCCGAAGACCAGGACAACACCCTCTGGGGACTCGGCTGGATACCCCTGGGAGGCTACTGCGACATAGCCGGCATGATTGACGAAACCAAAAAAGCCGAAGACCTCGAAAGCACACCCCAACCGTGGGAATACCGCACCAAACCCCGCTGGCAACGGCTCTGTATCATTGCCGGGGGCGTACTCGTCAACTTCGTCTCCGCGCTCATCATCTTCGCCGCCATCTTCGCCCACTGGGGCAAAGACGAACTACCCCTGCGCAACGCCGCCATGGGCTACGAATACAACCAAATACTCCTCGACCAAGGCTTCCAAAGCGGCGACATACTCTACGCCATCGACGGCATAGAACAATACGACTTCTCGCAAGCCGCCAAAAAGCTAATCCTCGACAATCCCAAAACCGCCACAGTCCTCCGCAACGACAGCCTCGTCACCCTCACCCTCAGCCAAGACCTCCTCTCACAAATCGTGAGCAAAAACCCCAAAAACCTCATGATACCCCGCTACCCCTTTGTCGTCAAAGACTTTGCCCCCGGCTCGCTGGCCAAACACATCGGGATGCAAATCGGCGACAGCCTCGTCAGCATCAACGGCAAACCCACCCCCTCGGCGCAAGACTTCACCACCACCCTCTCCTCACTCGCCGGCGACAGCGCCGTGATAGGCCTCTACCGCAACGGACGCCTTATGGAAATCCCGGCGCTCCTCGGCAGCGACGGCAAACTGGGCATCTATGCCGAAACCGACATCAGCAAATTCTACTCCGTCATCCACCACAGCTACACCCTGTGGCAAGCCATCCCCGAAGGCATCAGCTACGGATGGGAAACCCTCACCACCTACGTCACCTCGCTCAAAGTCCTCTTCACCAAAGACGGCGCCAAAAGCCTCGGCGGCTTCATCAGCATCGCCACCCTCTTCCCCAACCACTGGGACTGGTACGCCTTCTGGAACATCACAGCCCTCCTGGCAATAGTCCTCGCCTTCATGAACATCATACCCATCCCCGGACTTGACGGCGGCCACATCGTCATCACCCTCTGGGAAATGGTCACCCGCCGCCCCGCCAACGAAAAAGTACTCAACATCATCCAAAACATCGGACTCATCCTGCTCCTGCTGCTGCTGGTGATAGCCAACGGCAATGACCTCATCAAAGTATTCACCGGCATGATGCGCTAAACACCCCTCGCCAACCACTCCGATGAAAAAAATAGACAAACTCATCCTCAAGTCCTTCCTCGGGCCGCTGATGCTCACCTTCACCATAGCGGTCTTCGTGCTGCTTATGCAGTTCGTATGGAAATACATCGACGACCTCGTAGGCAAAGGGCTCGACATCGGAGTGATAGCCGAACTGCTACTCTACGCCTCGGCAACCTTCGTCCCCATGGCACTCCCCATCGCCGTCCTCTTCGCCTCCATCATGACCATGGGCAACTTCGGCGAAAAATACGAACTCGTAGCCATGAAAGCCGGCGGCATTTCCGTACGCCGCGTCATGCTCCCCATGACCCTCGTCGCCCTCCTCATGACAGGCATAGCCTTCTACTTCGCCAACAACGTCCTCCCCGTGGCCATGCACAAATACCGCGTCACCCTCTACGACATACAACGCAAAAAACCCGCCGTCAGCATCCGCCCCAGCGAATATTACAACGAAATCGACGGCTACGTAATACGCGTCAACGGCAAAGACCCCGACGGCCGCACCCTGCGCGACATCATCATCTACGACCACACCCAAGGCATCGACCAAACCAACATCATCGTGGCCGACCGCGGTCTCATGCAAACCACCCCCGACGACCACTACCTTCTCTTCACCCTCTACAACGGCTACAACTACAGCGAACCCACCGACGGCCAAAACGCCGAAACCCGACCCCTTACCAGCATCGGCTTCGACAAACAAATACTCACCTTCGACATATCGGCCTTCGGCTTCAAGAAAACCGACGACGACCTCTTCAGCGGACACTACCAAATGCTCAACGTGGCCCAACTCGACTCCACCGTAGGCTCACTCAACGAAAACCTCGAAACACGCTATGCCGAATTCAACGACCTGCTGACACACAAAATGCGCTCATGGGAATACTATACAAACCACCCCGGCGACAGCTCGGCATACATCGACATCCACCAAATCATGGCCGACACCAACCAACTGCAACGCCAGAAAATCATCTCCCAAAGCCGCATCAACGCCCTCAACGCCTACAACGACATAAAACTATACCAGTCCATCATAGACTCCGACCGCGAATACATCAACCGCCACTACATCGAACTCATGCGCAAATTCACCCTCTCCGTGGCCTGCCTCCTCCTCTTCCTCATCGGAGCTCCTTTCGGCTCCATCGTCCGCCGCGGCGGACTGGGCATGCCCCTCGTCGCCTCCGTCATCTTCTTCGTTCTATACTACGTCATCGGAATGATCAGCGAAAAATCAGTCCGCGAAAGCGCCGTGGGACCCATAGGCATGTGGATATCCACCTTCGTCTTCATCCCCATAGGAGCGCTCCTCACCTGGCAAGCCACTACCGACTCCAGCTTCTTCGACCTCGCCACCTGGAAAAAATGGCTCAAAATCAAAACGCGGCACAAACAGGAGACCGCCCCCGACACCCAGTCCTGACCCCCCGTCGACAAACAAAGAGCCACTCCCCCGCAGGTTCGCTCCTTATCCCACACTTCAACGTTAGTTCTCCCATGCAGGATGGGAGAAATATGGGACAAATATGGGAGAACTGACGGTGAACGAACGACTCGACACCAGCACGGCGGAAACGACAGGCACGCCGCCCGGCAAATGGAATAAGACAAACGTTGCACACAGCAGCCCCGGCACCACCAATAAAAAATTAAGCAAAACGCTGATTAACAAAAATATATATACAAAAAAGATAAAACGGGCATAAAAACCAAAACAACTTAACATACTGTAATTGAACAACAAACAACAATCCACACATTCTACATCGCAGCGGAAACATAAAAAACGGTTATTTCCAGCCTTGTAAAAGACAGTTTGCAAGGGGCAAAAGCGGATTATGCACGTTTTTTTCAACTAACAACACTACTGAAAGACAATGTGTTAAAATAAAAATACAACAAAAAATGAAAAAAAATTTGTACGTTGAAAAAAAAGTAGTATCTTTGCAACCTCAAAACAAGAAAAAAGAGTTGTTTGACAAAGCTGACAAAAGCCGATGTAACTCAGTTGGTAGAGTAGCTGATTTGTAATCAGCCTGTCGGGGGTTCGAGTCCCTTCATCGGCTCGATGCAACCCCTGAGCCAAAAGGGGATTCATCGAAAACGGGGAAGTCGCATAGTGGCAATTGCAACAGACTGTAAATCTGTCCTCTTCGGAGTTCAGTGGTTCGAGTCCACTCTTCCCCACAAACCTACAGAGAAGCGGAAGTAGCTCATTTGGTAGAGCGATAGCCTTCCAAGCTATAGGTGGCGGGTTCGAGCCCCGTCTTCCGCTCAAAGAAAAGCGGAGCAGGGCAAGAGGCAAGCCGACGCTTCGAAGTAAAAAGCTGCAGTAGCTCAGCTGGTAGAGCGCATCCTTGGTAAGGAT
>JAFXMW010000048.1 GCA_017530105.1 Bacteroidales bacterium | reverse complement strand
TGTTTATGCCATATCAGCATTTCTTTCGGCATCTTGTCCACATCCCTGTCTCGCCGTAGCCCGCTACGCCTTCGACAGCGATGCGGCCAATCTGCTCGAAACAAATACTAATCTGCCATAAACCCTAATGACCGATTTGGGTTCAACAATACACCACCCGCCGACAAATGTTACAGACCTTCCTTCACCTTCACCACCAACTCTGTCATACGGTTGTACAGTTCCTGCAGGTAGGGGTTTTCGTCCAAAAGATGGCGATGAGAGTCAAGGGTCTTGCGGTCCTTGCGCACAGCGGGACCCGTCAACTGATAGCGCACATCGCCCCAAGTCACCTTCCTGGCAGTGTTCAGAATAAGGGGGTGGAGTATCTCAAATGGCAGATTCTGCTCGCGGCAAATCTGCTGCGCCACGCCATAAAGCCCGTTGGTGAAATTATTTACAAACACAGCGGACAAATGCAGGTACTGCCGTTGCTTGAGATCGGTGTGGTAGATATGGGAAGAAATCATGCCGACAAACTCCTCAATAGTCTCCTCAGTTTCGCTGTCGCAACCCTCGATGCAGAAAGGCAGCTCGCTGTATTCCAAAGCCACATCGCGCACAAAGCTTTGGGGCGACCACAACACCCCGTAGCGTGTGCTGCAGTCCTTCAGCACCTCCATGGGCGTGGCTCCGGAGGTGTGCAGCACCAAAGCGTTATTCACCCTGATGTCGTTGGCCAGAGTAAACAAGGCATCGTCCGACACCGCCAGAATAAACACATTGGCATCGACATTGAGCTTTGACAGTTTGTTAATAGGTTCTGCGTCGACGCGAGAGGCAAGCAACGTGGCATGTTCGATGTTGCGCGACCACACCTGTTCAATCACATGCCCACGGCCATGAAGAGCTAGGGCAAGGTGGGTAGCCACATTGCCCGAGCCGATAAAAGTAATTCTCATAGTATAAAGTTAGTATTCGTCTTCCTGAAAGAAGAAATCCTCTTTAGTAGGATAGTCAGGCCAAAGGTCCTCAATACTGTCATAAGGGTCTCCCTCGTCCTCAATCTCCATCAGGTTTTCTATCACCTCCATCGGGGCACCGGTACGCTGGGCATAATCTATCAGTTCGTCTTTCGTAGCGGGCCACGGAGCATCCTCCAACTTTGTTGCCAATTCAAGTGTCCAATACATAATTTTCTAAGTTTTTTACTCTTTACCTTACTTTAAATAACCTTCTGAACTTATTAAAGTTAATGAATTGTTTCTAAGTCCGAAATGCGTTTTAAATTTTTGCAAAAGTACATAATTTTTCTATACCTGCAAACTATTTTATAAAAATTAGTTTTTTTTACATTTTTCGACACAAAATCAAATCGAAGGCAATTCCCCTCCACCACTTCAGGATGTAATACTAAAGAAACTGAAAACCAAATACTAAAACTCAAAACAATACTTTTTCTGTCGTCTCGTCGCAAGTGATACCTCGCTCCTTCGGCCATGCTTCAACGTCATTTCTCCCATATTTCTCCCATCGGGGATGGGAGAAATATGGGAAAAGTAACAGGGAACGAGCGAAGGTGGCGTTACTGGAAAAGGGATTCCTCGGCGCCTTGCGACACCACGAGGTGGCGCGAGAGGACAAAGAGGTAGTCGGAAAGGCGGTTGACATAGCAGGCCACCTGCGGGTCGACAGTGGCTTCAGTGCCCAGTTTCACTATGCAGCGTTCGGCACGGCGGCAGACGGTACGGGCCACATGGCATTGTGCCGAAGGAAGTGTGCCACCGGGTATGACAAAGCTGCGGAAAGGGGGCAGGAGGGCTTGTAGGTCGTCGATGCGGTGTTCCATAGCCTCCACAGCGTCGGCGGGGAGTTGGGGAAGGGTGAAGGGTACCTCCTTTTCGGTGGCCAGGAGGGTCTGGACAACGAACAGGTTGCGCTGCACCTCCTTAAGGTCTGCGTACTGCTGTGGATGGGAGTCTTTGACCATCTCGGCCAAAAGGCCTACATGGGCGTTGAGCTCGTCGACAGTGCCGTAGGCTTCCACCCTGATGTGGTATTTGGGTACACGAGTGCCCCCCACCAGTGAGGTGGTGCCTTTGTCGCCTGTTTTGGTGTATATCATGGCTAAACCCGTTCTACAGATTTGACTTCGGGGATGACGCGTTTGATGGCCGTTTCGATGCCCTGCTTGAGTGTTTGCAAGGCATGGGGGCACGAGCCGCAATGGCCGGTGAGGCGCACCATGACAACCCCTTGGTTGGTGATGTCTACATATTCTACATCGCCGCCGTCCTGCTGGAGGTAGGGGCGTATCTGTTCAAGGGCGTTTTTTACGCGACCCTCAACTACTATTCTTTCTTGGTCTGTCATTGTATCAATTATTATATTATTACAGGGCAAACGAGAACTCACAAGGAGCGACTATTGATTCAGTTTGCATATTTCACGGATGGTGTTTTCGGCCAGCTGCATGAAAGCCTTGCTTTCGGGGGTCTCTTTGTCGGACCAGAGGGAGACGGGCTTGCCGTTGTCGCCGCTTTCGGCAATACTCTGCACCAAAGGTATTTCGCCCAGCAGAGGGACATTCATCTCGGCGGCAAGGCGTTTGCAGCCCTCTTTGCCGAGGATGTAGTATTTGTGGTCGGGCAACTCGGCGGGGGTGAAATAGGCCATGTTCTCGACAAAGCCAAGAACCGGGATATTGAGGCCGGGGTTGCGGAACAGTTCCACGCCGCGTACCACATCGGCCAGAGCCACTTGCTGCGGAGTGCTGACAATGATGGCACCAGTGACGGGGAGCGTTTGGGCAAGGGTGAGCTGCACATCGCCGGTTCCGGGAGGCATGTCCACGACAAGATAGTCGATTTCACCCCACCAGGTCTCGGTGGCAAGTTGTTTGAGGGCACCTGAGGCCATGGGACCACGCCATGCAAGAGCACGATCGGGGTCGACCAGGAAACCGATAGACATGAGCTTGACCCCGTAGCGTTCGATGGGAAGCATATAGGTCTTGCCGTCGTGTTGCTCGCCGATTACGTCTTCCTGTCCGAGGTTGAACATGATGGGGACAGAGGGACCATAGATGTCGGCATCAATCAAGCCTACCGAGGCGCCTGTTTTGGCCAGCGAAATGGCGAGGTTGACCGCCACAGTGCTTTTGCCCACACCGCCTTTGCCCGAAGCAACGACGATAACGTTCTTGACTCCGGGAACCAACTCGTGGGGGTCGGGTTGCTGCTGCTCACGCGAGGTGAGGTTGACGGTTACTTCGGCGTCGGCATCGACATATTCGTGAATGGCATTGATGCAGTCGTCGGTCATGCGTTTCTTCATGGGGCAGGCGGGAGTGGTGAGAACGAGGTCGAAAGAGACCTTGTTGCCGTCGATGGCGATGTTCTCAATCATGCCCAGTTCGGTGAGGCTGCGACCCAAATCGGGGTCGTTTACATGGCTCAAGGCCATTTCTATCATGGTGGTTGTTATCATTCCTTAATAGATATTTTAGGGTGAATAGATATGATGTAATAAAAATTATTGTTCGAGGAGTTGTTCCAGTTTGCGTTCCAGTTCGGAGCCACGCAGGTTGCGAGCCACCACTCTGCCCTCGCGGTCAATCAGAACTGTGGAGGGGACGGACTTGATGCCGTAAGTGCTGCCGCCCGAGGAGGTCCAGCCGTTGAGGTCGCTGACATGGTTGGGCCAGTCGAGATGGTCGTCGTTGATGGCTTTAAGCCAAGCTGTCCTGTCTTTGTCGAGCGAAACGCTGAAGATTTCAAAGCCTTGGTCGTGGAACTTTTCATACATACGCACCACATTGGGGTTTTCGCGGCGGCAAGGGCCGCACCAAGAGGCCCAGAAGTCGAGGAGCACCACTTGACCACGGAGGTCGGAGAGACTGCGGTCGTTGCCATCGGGGTCTTTCATAACGATGTCGGGGGCTTCCATGCCGGGGAGTACAACACCCTGGAGACGCTGGTCGATATGTTTGACATAGGGGTCGTCGGGATATTTGTCTATCAAATCGTTGCGCACCTTGGCGAAAAGGAGGGCATATTGGTCGAAGTTATTCTCGAAGAAAGTGACGAGGAAGGCGCTCATGAGTATGTGCGAGTTGGCGGCAATGAGCTGTTGAGCCCTGTCGGGGAGCTGAGCCTGCTGTTCGGGGGTTTGGGCTGCGAGGAGCAGGTCGTTGAACTGTCTGAAGAGTTCCACGTTCTTGGAGCCTTTGCAGGAAGAGATGCTGAAGGCCTTGCGGTCGACAAAATAGATAATGTCGGCCTTCACCTTGTCTTTGGGCTCAAGAAGGATATAGCAGGCACCGCCGCCACGCTCGGCAGGCTGGATGGCGTAGAGGGTGGGCTTGCTGTGGTTGAAGGTGATTTTGAAGTCGCCGTCTTTGTCCACCCGCAGGGTGTCGACAGGTTTCATCTTGCCTTCTTCAATCTTGCCTACGGCGAAGCGAGCTCCTTGTGGCACGCCACGCATGGTGCCGCTGAAAGTGGATTTCTGAGCCACGGCACTGGCTGCGGAAATCAGGGCGAGTAATGTAAAAAGAACTATCCGTTTCATCTGTATTGATTTTATGTGTTTATACTGAACTGTTTATCTCAAATTTCTATTTATTTGCCATTCCTCCGGGGATTGGCCGGGGTGTTTTTTGCCGCCAGGGCGCGCTGAAGCTCGGTGTCGTTTCGCAGAGAGACACGATAGAAGGCGTTATTGTCGAAAAGCACATCGGCCATCAGTGCCTTATAGCGGTTGCGGATATGCTGGCCATACTTCTGGATACATCCTTGGTGACGGCGGATTCCCTTCTTGTCGGCAGTGGAGAGAATACGCTGCCAGGTGGCATCATCGACGGTGTATCTGGCTACAAAAACGTCCGACGTGGGGTATTTTTTCATAAGGTCGGCGTAGTGGTCGTGGATTTGGTGGTATAGAACCTCCTCCAACACCTTCTCGTCGAGAAGGCGGTTGTAGTAAATCCAATTGGTGTCGGAGATATAGGGGATGATGATGTCGGGCTGGATGCCACCTCCTCCGTAGACCTTGCGGCCGTTTTTGGTGAGGAACGACTGCGAGGTGTCGACCGTGGCGTTGAATAGGGAATCGGCATCCTTGTAGTCGGACAGGATACGGTTGAGGTAATCCATATAGTAGGCATCGCTGCCTTTGTCGTAGGGGCGTTGGATGCAGCGACCCGAAGGAGTGTAATAGCGTGCAATGGTGAGCAGGACAGCATCGCCGGAGAGAAGGTCGAACTGGCGTTGCACCAATCCTTTGCCGAAACTGCGGCGCCCCGCGATGGTACCCCGGTCGTTATCCTGCACAGCACCTGCCACCACTTCGCTGGCACTGGCCGAAAACTCGTTGAGGAGCACCGTGAGGCCGCCTTCCTCAAAGAGGCCTCCCGAGGTGGCGTAATTGTTGTAACGACGCTGGTGGGCACCCTCGGTGAAGACAATAAGGTCGCCCTTGGGCAGCAGTTCGTCGGCCATTTCAATAGCCGACTCGAGCGAGCCGCCCCCGTTGCTGCGCAAATCCAGCACCAGATGTTTCATACCCTCTCCCTTCAACTGCAAGAGAGCGGCATGGAACTCCGAGGCGGTGCTTTCGGCAAAGCGTTCCACATGCACATAGCCCGTGGTCTTGTCTATCATCACTGCCGCAGGCACCGAAGCATGGCGGATGATGTCGCGGCGCACCTTAATCTTTTTGGGCGTGTCCCAGCCTTTGCGGTCGATTGTGAGGGTGACTTTGGTGAAACGCGGCCCCCTGATCATTTTGACAGCAGAGGAGACCCCACCCTCGAGTTTGACCCCCGACACCTTGACGGTGTCCACAGCCAGGATGCGGTCGCCCGGATGGAGCCCCGCATCGGCGGCAGGGCTGCCCTTGTTGACGCTGGAAGCATAAAGGGTGTCGTTAATCCAAAAGAGTGTCAACCCAATGCCCTCGAAACGGCCTTGCAGCAATTCGGCTTCCTTGTCGAATTCCTTCGGGGTAAGGTATGTGCTGTGGGGGTCGAGCGACGACAGCACCGACTGGAGCACCACAGTGCTGAGCGAATCGTAGTCCACATTGTCTACATAGTAGCTGTTGATAATACCTGTCAGTACATCGAGACGGTCGGACATGGCGTTGGACGACGTGAGTCCCATAGCCCGCTGCCCGCCGTCGTTTGCGGGGGCAAAAAGCACTCCCGCCAGCAGTCCCACCGCCAAAGCCAGCAGTACCACTCCAAGCGAATAGGTATGTCTTTTCTTCTCTTCCATCATAAATGTTGTATTTCTGGGCTGCCCGCGCGTTATTACCTACTGTCAACCACCCGGCAACCGCTTCCATACCACCTCTTCAACGCCGACAGGACAATCTCGTGGTGGTCGAAAGCCAGCGGGGGCAGTTGGTCCACCGGAAACCAGCAGGCTTCGCGGGCATCGTCGCCACCCTGGACGGGACATTCCTCCACCTCGGCCATAAAAGCCACCGTGACAGTACGTCCGCGGGGGTCGCGGTCCACACGGCTGAAACTGCCCAGCTCCACCAACGGACCCATCAGGGCGCATCCTGTCTCCTCATGCAGCTCGCGGCGGGCACAGTCCTCGAGGGTCTCGTCCATTTCCATGAAACCACCCGGCAAAGCCCACATGCCTTTGTAGGGGTCGCCTCCACGCCGCACCAAAAGCAGTGAATGAGTGCCGTCCTTTCGTTCGCCGAACACCACACAGTCTGCCGTCAACATTGGCCGGGGATAACGGTAGGAATACATCTCCATGTATCAATTCAATTCGTAGGTAGCGCCGTCTTTGCCGTCCTTCACGGTGACACCGAGGGCACCCAGCTCGTCACGAATCTTGTCGCTGGTGGCCCAGTCCTTGTTGGCCTTGGCGGTAGCACGGATAGAAAGAATCATCTGCATGAGACCGTCGATGATGGCGGTATTGTCGCTTGCGGCCTCGTCGCGGAGACCCATCACCTCAAAGACAAAAGTGTCCATGACGCCTTTCAGCTCGTCGATGTCGGCCTGGGTGAGGGTGGCCTTGCGGTCGTTCACAGTGTTGATGACCTTGGCCATGTCGAAAAGATGACTGATGACAATGGGAGTGTTCAGGTCGTCGTTCATGGCATCGTAGCACAGCTGGCGATAGCCGCTCACGTCCACGCTGCTGTTCTTCGACGGCTGCAGGCGGCCAAGGGTCTTATAGGCCTGCATCAGGCGTGTGTAGCCCTTTTCGGCGGCCACAAGAGCCTCGTTGCTGAAGTCCACCGTGCTGCGGTAATGAGCCTGCAGGATGAAGAAACGGATGGTCATGGGCGAGTAAGCCTGCTGCAACAACTCGTGGCTGCCCGAGAAGAACTCGTCGAGCGTGATGAAGTTGCCCAGCGACTTGCCCATCTTCTGCCCGTTGATGGTAATCATGTTGTTGTGCATCCAGTAGCGGCAGGGGCCATGGCCGCACACGGCGGTCTGCTGGGCCATTTCGCTTTCGTGGTGGGGGAACATCAAGTCCATGCCGCCACCGTGGATGTCGAAGGTCTCGCCCAGGTATTTGGTGCCCATGGCTGTGCACTCGGTGTGCCATCCGGGGAAACCCACACTCCAGGGCGAGTTCCAGCGCATGATATGCTCGGGGGAAGCCTTCTTCCACAATGCAAAGTCACCCGAGAAACGCTTCTCCTCCTGGCCGTCCAGTTCGCGCGTGGTGGAGAGCATCTCCTCAATCACACGGCCGCTCAAACGGCCATAACTCTTGAAATGCTCGTGGTATTTGCGCACATCGAAATAGACACTGCCATTGCTCACATAGGCAAAACCCGCGTCGAGAATCTTCTGCACCAGCTCTATCTGCTCCATCACATGACCCGAAGCCAACGGCTCGATGCTGGGGCGCAGCACATTGAGCTTGTCCATGGCGGCATGGTAGCGGTTGGCGTAATATTGAGCCACCTCCATAGGCTCCAACTGCTCAAGTCTGGCCTTCTTGGCAATCTTGTCCTCGCCCTCGTCGGCATCGTGTTCCAAATGCCCCACATCGGTGATATTGCGCACATAGCGCACCTTGTAACCGATATGAAGAAGGTAACGGAACAGGACATCGAACGTGATGGCCGGGCGGGCATGACCCAGGTGGCCGTCGCCATAGACCGTGGGGCCGCAGACATACATGCCCACATGGTCGGGCGTAATGGGTTTGAAAAGCTCCTTCTGATGTGAAAGAGTATTATAAATCAACAAAGGTTGCATAATAAACTGCTTTTTTTTCGGAAATGTTCTTTTTAAAACACAAATTATCAATCATCATCATTTTGATAATTACATGGCAATTTGTGTTTAATATTCAGTGATGAAAATTGGTGTTGATAGCAAGTTTTCAATTCTCAATTCACTTGTATTCGTAATACTGGGTGCTGCGCTCCGTCCAGCGCGAATCGCTGCCGTCGTCATACACCACGCAACTTGTGCAGCTCTCGGGCCAGTCGCCGGAATAGATATAAGAATAGTTTTCCACAAACTCCGTCTCGTCGGCCACCCCCTCCTCAAGGGTATAGACAGCCTTCGTGATATTGTTCTCGTTGGCAAAAGCCATGCCCTCCCCGTCACCAACGCCGCAGATAGTGGCGACAAAATGCTGATACGGGTTTCTCTTGTTGTCGTACGTATAAGTGACCGTCACAACACCTTCGTCATCCTTTGTGGTAATCTTGCTGACATTGTTTCCGTTCCATTCCAACTCGGCCACCTGCCTGTTCCCGTCCTTGCGGCCATCATTGCCCAATGATTGCGAGAGGGCTTTGAGAATGGGCTTGGAGTCGGACAGCAAGAGACGGAAAATCATCTTTTCCAAGTTGCTGTGTGCTACGGGAGCGCTGCTTTTCATGTCGCCGCGCGACACCATCTCGATTTTCGATAACTTGTCGCCGGAATAGGTGAAAGTATATACAACGTATGGCACCAACGGGTTGATTTCCTTATAATAAATCTCGGCCTTTGCCAAATTCTTGCCGTCGTAAGTGAATGTGGAAAAGACATCCTCTTCTTCCACACGGCTGAGGCGTCTCTTCTCGTAAGTGAATTCGAGAGAGGATTTCTTCCCGCCGTTGTCATAGAACAAATCAATCTTCTTTAATTTATTCCCATCCCAAGTCCATGACTCCTTCAGAGTCTTGGGCGTAACCTCGTTGCCGACAGTGTCCCAAGCAGTCCCGTTAAACGACTCCATCACAACCTCATTGGACTGGAACACTTGTCCAATCTTTTTTTCGGGGCTGAACATACCCTCTTTTTCAGAGCATCCCACCATGAGGGAAAGGACAGCAAGAGCTGTGGCGCAAATAAATGACTTCTTCATTTTGTTTCATTTGTTTAGATAGGGCCGCTTGATAAAAAAGCCACCGGAAAACGGATGGACCCAACAACCCGCCCGTGGCAAAAACCATTATATAACGTATGCCCGTCTGTTTTATTGCAGCAGAAACAACAAAAAATTTCCCTTGGTGCCGTAAACCCTAATGACCCATCGGGGGGAAAAAACTCCCCCGCCTGTAATCTACAGACGGGGGAGATGAAGAAGTGCCTGTGGCACTTCGATAGCGTTAGCGGAGAAAAAAAATCAAATCGTTTGCCTGTTATTTATATTCAAAATAATTGGTGACAGTAGAATATTTTTTTGACTCACCATCCTCATCTTCGTAGGTCCGGATTTGGGTTTGGCTGACAGGCCAATCACCGTCATAGGTATAGGTATAGTTCACCTCTTCCGTCTCGGTCATGCCAAAGAAAGATTCTTCAGCGAAAATCTTAGTGACATTGTTCTTACAGAAAATGGTCATGGTGCCATCGTCCATTACGTTGACCATCCCGAAAAGGTAGTTTTGGTAGGGATTGTTTTTGTTGTCGTAGGTGTATTTATTGTTGGAAGTAGCCACCATACCCAAACGAGTCATTTTAACTGTCATTTCGCTGACATTGTCGCCACTCCAAGTAAGTTCAATGGGGATAGTGGTTTGAGCCTTGGCACCACTCTTCTGCACAGCGGTATTAATCTTGGCGACAGCCTCTTCTGCCTTGTCAAACTCGGGCAGAATGTTACGGAACAATACTTTCTCGAGATGAACCGTGGACGATTTTGAAATTAATAAACCATCACCTTCGATTGTGATGTTAATTTTGACAATCTTGCCATCCTTGTGTTCAAAATCGAACTGAGCCGCAGGCGATTCCGGATGCTCTTTGTCGAAGAGAACAGCACTTTTCACTTCTTTCCCGTCATAGGCAAAAGTTATATACTCGTCGTTACCCTCGGCACGGGTTACACGCTTGCCGTCGTAGGTGAAGTTGACGACATCATACACTTCGACATCGTCCTTCTCAGTCACGTTCCTGTGTTCATAAAAAGTTATCTTAGCCAATTTCTTTCCGTCCCATGTCCACGACTCGACAAGGGTCTTAGCCTCAGAACTGGTGTCGGCAATCCATTGATCGTTCACTTCGTCATGCCAGCTGTAGATATACATGCTGGACTGATAGAGGTTGGCAATTTTCTTTTTGGGGTTGTAGACACCCTCTCCATCTTTGGAGCAAGCCGCAAAGAGAATCAAGGCTGCCATGGCCATGAGACAAAATGTTGTTTTTTTCATCTTTGTTGTATATTTCTTCTGGGTTCACTTATTATCATTCCCGCAGGCAGAGGGGGGAACCCTATGCCACTCCCGCCTGCAGATTTTGCCTATAATAACGCAAATGAAATCCATTTCTTACAAACGAAATGTTAATAATTGCAAATTCCAAGAAACAAAACCATATTGGTTTCTGTAAAACAAGCGTCCATACAATCTATCGGACAGCCCTCCTACCCAACGCCACACCCGTTACACCCTGCACCTTCATATCGCCTGTTTCTCGCTTGTTTCTCGTTTGTTTCTCACTTTAAAAGCGAGAAACAGACTACATAAAAGCATCCGAAAAGTTAAAAATTTGCAATTGTGGAATAATATTCCGATATTTGCAGACTGAAAGATTATGGATAAAAAAAGATGTTTCTATTATTTATAGTATTGACAATTAAACAATAATACAAACAACAAAAACAAATAAAACATGAAAACGAAGATATTCTTGACAGCGGTAGTGCTTCTTTCCGTGGCGGGATGCGTTGGGGCGAGGGCTCAGGATACGATTGTGCGTAAGGATTCGACATTCTTTTACGGACATTTGAACTGGTATGACTTGGACACACTACACCAATGGCATTCTACTATTGATGACAGATACTGCACTTAGTGTATAGAAGGGGATAGCAATTATTATAGCTCTGTAATATATCCAACATGGTTGGATTCCTCCGAATATGCTGACATGAATCCACCCTATGTATATGAATATTTGCGTGGTGATCCTAGTTCTAGAGCAAATTGCATACAGAAATATTTTCTAGGAAACACAATTATCGGCAATCAAATGGTGACAGACCGTCCCATCAAAATAATCGGTTTGGCGGCTTGCGGACGCATGCAGAGTCCTGCTGATACGACACAACTAGATGATATGCTCACCCTAGATTTCTATTATGAATGGCTACATAACAGGGAACATCACGGATGGTACTTTCCGAACACCCGCGATATGTCAATGGCAGGGAGGATAACGGATTCGTTAATCCTGTACAAGCCCACCAATGGAGACCCCGTGAAACTGGCGAGTGGACCCTGGCGCATGGAATGGCCGCACCGCGAAATATTACTCCCATTAGAGGATAGTACACTAAGGTGCAAATGGCGTACATGGGGACCTTTTTTCCCACCCCTAAACAACCCTGTGTATTTCGACACCACTCCCACAGTTGCCCTGTATGAAGTTTATTTTGAGAAGCCCGAGGTGGTGGAAGACTCGTTCATTGTGGCAGGGACAGCTTTCAACAACGAAGGGAGCTATAGTTGGGAGCAACATGGTACGTTCTTCTCAAGTTGGATGTGGCTGTGGAACCATTGCCCTACCCGATACTGGAACCTTTACCGCTCAACTGCTAACCAATACAACGGAAATGAAGTGGGGTTTGGTTTTGATCCTGATACCACATTCTGGGATTGGGGGCAACCCAAGTGGATTAAATACCGCAACGAGCGGTGGGGACGGATTGCACGCTATCCCAATGCCCGCATCATCTTCCCTATCATTGAGCCCGACTGGGAGCCTTGCCACCCCATGGAGAATGTGCGCGTGGCAGGGTTGAACAAGGACACCGTCACCCTGATGTGGGACGCCGCCAACAACACAAGGTGGCAGGTAAGGTTCGGCACCGAGGATATGTTCTGGGAGAATTATTACTCGGTGGAGACCCGTGTGCCCATGGTGACCCTGACGGGGCTACGACCCGGAAAGCGTTACCTGGCTTACGTGCGGGGTTGGTGCCCCAGCGACAGCAGCTACACCGACTGGAGCGACACCCTGAGGTTCGAGACTGAAATGCCCGAGGGTGTGGAGTACCCCGGCATCGTGGGACGCTACACCCGCCTGATGCCCAACCCGGCACACGGCAGGGTGAGCGTGGTCTCCTCCTACAAGGTGAACCGCATAGAGGTCTATGCCCTCGACGGCCGCAAGATGCTGGAGCAGGAGGTCGGCGGCATCTC
>JAFXMW010000047.1 GCA_017530105.1 Bacteroidales bacterium | reverse complement strand
TAGGTGTGAAAGGTCAACCATCGTGCGCTCAAACGTGAGGGTACGTTCCAACACGCAACGACCGTCGACACCGAAAAGCTGTAGCTTCACGGGGAGCGTCATTCCTGATACAGCCACCTCTACACGCTGTCTGGCAGGGTTGGGCACAAGAAGGAGGTCGGCAGATTGAGCTTGAGCAATGCCTACAGTGTCGTCGATGACACGAAAATAGGCAACGAAAGCGGTATCGCTGACGACCATCAGCTGGCGCGGATTGGTGGTGTCGCCATTGTCCCAACGGTCAAACACCACATGTAACTCCGTCGCCGGAGGTGTGAGGGGTTGCGCGACAAGGGTGACGATACTGCTATCCAAATAGACACCACCACCGGTGACGATACCAAGACTCTCATCATTGCTACTGACTATGACGGTACGCCAAACGGTGTCGGGAGGTTCGATGGTGGTGTCGTTGACGACACGGAAATAGGCCACGAAGGCGGTGTCGCTGACCACCAACAGCTGACGCGGGTTGACAGTATTGCCGTCGTTCCAGTGGTCAAATTCGTAATGGACATCAGGCATGGTGGTACTGTTTGGCAGGGCAGTGATGGTGACAAGACTACTATCGACATACACGCCACCACCCGTGACGGTACCCAGACTTGTATCGCTGCTGGTGACCATGACAGTACGCCAGACGGTGTCGGGTATCAGTGGCAGGGTGCTGACGGTGACATTGATATTATCGATGTTGCACTCCACCTGTACTCCACGCCAGCGGAAGGCCAATGCTACCGGCTGGTTGAACACTGCCGCAGGGACGAGCGTGTCGGTGTTGACCTGATAGTTGGAGTAGGTGTTGAGGTTGAGGGCTTCTTCGAAGTCGAGAAGTGGGATGAAGGTGGATGTGTCGGTTATGTCGGTGACAATGCCGAGGGTAGAGTTGCCAGGTGTGTTCTGATAGAAAGTCATCACCCCTTGGAACGAAATGTGGAGGTGGTGTCCCTGCGGGTCGATAAGGGGCGAGACAACATAGTTGTATTCTATTCCGGCAGGGTTGTCGTAGAACAAACCGTAGTCCTCAAGATGCATGTAGTTGTCGGCGATGCCCGTGCGATTAATGGTGGCTCGGGCATAGGTGTCGGAAGCACGGAGATACAGACGCCAGCAGGTGGCGGTAAAAGAAGACACCGTGTAATCATAGGCAGTGAAATCTTCATTCCAAGGCAGGGAGGCTTGCGAGCAGGCGGTGGTGAATGTCGCGGTGGTAGCCACCGAAGTATCGGCGGCGGCACATATAGCACGCACAGCGGCGGTATAGCTTGTGGAAGCAGTAAGGCCATTGAGGGCGAAGGAGGGGGTCGTAGTGATGCCTTGCAGGGTGCCATCCAGATAGACGGCCCACGCGTTCTCTTCGGCTGCGGGCTCCCACTGAAGGAGGGCTGTGGTGTCGGTGAGCTGGTGCACCCCGACATGAGCGACGGGGACACAGGCGTTGATTTCCTCGATACGCACCTCAATCAGATAAGATTGAAAATCGCCATTGAAGATGATGTGACGCTGCGAGCCGGTGAAACCATTGAGATAAAGGCTCAATTCATGGGAGCCACCAAGGACGACGGAGGAGTCGAGCCAGAGGGGGTTGGCACCGCCGGCGTCGCTGACACCGACCTTGACAACGGGATGATAGTAGTCGTGACCCTGGACGGTATAGTGTATCTCCACATTGTTAAGGCTGCGGTTCACCTCGGGTGAGAGGATGGGATGATGAAACATCCAATCTTCCATGCTGGCGCCAGGGTACCAGGGACTGTTCTGGACAAGGCCGCTGGGTACCTGCCAGCAGCCTTCATAGCCAGTGGCGAAATTGTGGCGGTAGGGCAGCCCTATGAGGCCGCAGAGGGTGGTGACGAAGACAGTGCCGCTTTGCATGCTGCCACCTGCGCAATGGTTGGTCACCCTGACTTGATAGAGCGTGGTGGAATTAAGGCCTGTGAGGGTGTAGGTGGCAATAGTATGGGCGGGGATAACGGTGTCGGCCACCAGCCATGTCGGGGCACCGCCCACGCGGTATTCGACCACCCAGTACTCCTCTCCGCCCTGCCGTCGCCATGTAAGATTGGCACTGTTGCTGTCGGCTACGGCGGTGACCACGGGTACTACGCACTCAGGAGCAGCGGCCGTAAAGAGGAGGTTGACAGAACGAGAGAAGAGGGTGTCGCATACTGTGGCCAAAGAGGCTCGGTAAGAGTGCCCAGCGATAAGTCCCGAGAGAATAGTGTCGCTGCCAGCAACGTAGTAGACAACGCTGTCGGAGGCGGTCAGGTCGAAAAGGGTGAGTACGGCTCCTTCGATGGGTAATGTTGACACGCTGTCGTATCCCCACTGAATGTCCACATGCTGGGCATCGATGAGAAAAGCCTCAACATTGCGCGGACGGGCGCAAGGAGTAGTGTGTTCTATATTGAGGTCGTCGACCAAAATATTTCCAAACTCGCTCCCTGTGACATAGAAAGCAATCTGCACTCTGTCGGCATCGATGCTACGAGTGTCGAATTCATATCGGGTGACATCCTCGGTAGGTTCCAAACGCAGCAGGGGGACAAACGAAGAGGGGTCGTTGAGCGAAGTCATCACACCAGCCAAAAGTGAGTCGCTGTAAAGACCTGCCAAACTGGTCCAGAATGAGACCAGCAGTTCGTCGGCAGGTGCATTGATAGGGGGTGTGGCTACGAGATGTGTTTGGTTGGAAGTTTGCAGACGGAGAGCCCTGGTGCCGCTGTGGCAGTATGCCGTCCAGCCGTTAATGATGTTGTTGTAGCCGGTGGTGGCAGAATAGTACCAGCATGCAGGTGGCGTAGTGTAGGATTCGAAGTTGTCGAAATACGGGGGTGTGATAATGCTACAGAGAGTGGAGAATGTGATGGGAGTATAGCTGGTGGTATCCGTACCCTCGATGGCGGCAACACGGGCGGTATATTGCGTGTTGGCCGTGAGGTCACAAAGGGTGATAACGGTGTCGAAGGCAGAGACGACGGTGTCGAGGGCTGGATTGTCCATCACCACATGATAGCTTGTGGCATTGGGCAGCGAATTCCACGACAGTTTGACACACTCCACACCCACGCTGTCCACGTTGGCGATGAGCGGCCCGAAGATGCTCAAACGGGTGATTTCTATCCCAGCCTCGGAGGCTGTAGATGACACATGCCAGTTAAATGCCAGCTGATTGACCCCGTCGGGCATATTGGCAAGGCTTATCGTGTCGTTGCTGTGGAATACCGTCAGTGTGTCTATCGGAACGAAGGTGCCTCCCGTTCTGTAACCTATACGCAATTCTCCGGAGGAGGGAATATTTATGTATTGCAGCGAGAGGTAATAGCGGTTCAAGGACATGGGCGTGTTAGGAAGCGTCACATAGCTATCGGCAGCATAGTCAGACCCCCACATGGTTCCACCAGCCCTCATCACGAAACGGTGATCGCTATTCACCCGAGGGGCATAGTTTGCTCTACCCGCCCATTGCAGTGTCCAGCAGCTAGGCAGACTCCCCGTAGCCACTCCGCTGAAGGTCTCGTTGTAAGGCATATTGAGGACGCGGCAGGCCGTGGTGAAATTCGCTATTCCGTAATAACTTGTATCATTGCCTACAAAACCAGCCACACGGACAGTATAGCTAGTGAGGGCGGTGAGTCCGCCTATGGTGATAGAACTGACATTGCCAGCCACCACGCTGTCGATGCCTGCAGCGGCAACAATGACACGGTAGCCCGTAGCATTGGGTATCGTGTCCCACCATACACGGGCACGGGTGGTCAAGATGTTGTCGACCCCGACAACGGGCGCAGGGATGGTTTGGTCGTGGAACACCATGAGATTGTCAATAGCTACAGAAAAATACGAACTGGCACATTTCCAGCGCAGCATAATCCTGGCATCGGGGATAGTGGCCCCTTCAAAGCTTACCACGGCATGCTCATAGCTGCCTGTATGACCTGGGAGTGTATCCACGGCAGTGAAGCTTCCCCCCTCGTCGCAGTAGCCCACGATGAGTGTTCCGTAAGTGGCACTTTCATAACGATAGTCTAATGCCAGCGAGAGGGTCTGCAGACTGTCGGCCATCCAGGGCAATGTGACGGTCGCCATGTTGCCATAACCCGTACTGCTGCCGGCAACCATGAAGAGGGCGTTGTCGGGCAGATTGCTAAGAAACTGGTAGCCAGTGTCGGCAATGACATGCGGCGCATAGGCGGCGTTACTGCCGTTCCAGGTATAGTACCAACATTGGGGAAGGCTGCCAGCGACATTGTAGGCTGTGGCAGTCACCCCTTCGAAGTTCTCGCTCCACGGGATGGTCTGGTAGCCGCAGCCAGTTACTTCAACCACAGCCATTGCAGTGTCGGCACCATAGATATTGGTTGCCACAACGGTGATGGTGTCGTTCCCTGCTGAGGTGTATGTCAAGTTGAATGTTGATTGTCGACTGTTGGAGTTATAGTCTACCCAGGTGGTATCCATCAGCGAGCTGTGCCAAGTGTAGGCTAGGTTGGTAGTTACTCCCTCGACGAGGGTGGCGGTGTAGGTAGCCTCGTTGTCAATCAGGATAGTGGGAGCCGACAGTTCCACCACTGGGACGTCGGAGGTACGCACGGTGACATTGTCGAGGAATAGCCTCTTCGACCCCGAGGTCCAATGGACGGGCTGGTTGCGGAATGCCACACGGACTGTCTGTCCTGCCCAAGCGGTGATATCAACGCTGCGTCGGGTGTAGGTAGTCCAAAAGTTGGCACCTTGTTGAGCGAGGGGCATGGTATCGACATACAGGGTGGTGTAGGACGAGAGGTCGGAATAGTCACTGTTGGCTGTCACCAGCACACTGTAACTATGTCGAAACGTGTTATCGCTGGTCGAAGCGTCCCAGTCGAGCTGTAGGCCGATGCCGGTCACCTCGGGTAGAACTATGGCTCGCGACACAAGCCAGCCGTCCATCGTGTCGCTCACAGCGTCGGAGAAAACGCAGCGGTGGGCTTCGACTTGCGTTATGGGGCTGATACCCGTCGCCCAGTTGCTGCCTTCCGGCACATACCAGCATGCAATGGGCGAAGCGGGTGTCACTAAGGCAAAGGTCTCCGTCCACGGTAACGTCGTCACCAGGGTACAGTCGAACACCTGTATGGCGGCCGTAGCTGTATCGGTGCCGTATGGGTTGACGGCAACGACCATAACGGTGTCGTAACCGTCAGAGAAGTATGTGATGCGACCAGTCGAACCTAACAGGCTGTCGGGATAGGTGATACTATCATCCCATGCTGCCAGACCTGCGTCGGCCATCGTCGAGTGCCAAAGGTAGTGCAGCGAGTCGCCTAGGCCGTGCTGCCACTGGGTGGTGAAGACCTCTGTCGAGTCAGTGATAGTCCTCGCCCGTCCGCTGAGGGTGATAGAGGGCCTCGTGTCGTAAGCCACAGCCACATAGTTGACCGACGACCATTGTGCAAGCCCCGTTGTCTGGTTGACAATGGCGGCATAGATAGTTTGTCCTGCATAGGGCTGTAGGTCGATGGTGCGCATGTGCCAAGTGTTCCTGTCGGCTCTCCAGCTGAAAACAGTGTCGGTGAAGAGCGAATCGGCATCGTAGCCGTCAGTCGAAATGAGGATGTCGATATTTCCCATAAAGCCAAGCCACAAGGCCAGATGGTTGGCAGCATCGCCAGTCGGCACATGTATCGGTGACACCACCAAACGTTCGCCCGTGTGTTGCGATTGCAATGATTTAGTGAGGTTTCGCCGATTGCCATTTTCGTCTCTGATAGTGACATTGGCGTTGTTACGTGACCAGCCGTTCGCTGACCAGCATTGCTCCCAAATGCCATGCTGACTCTCGAAGTTGATGCTCCACGGGAAAGTGTCAATGGTGTCGCAACTTACAACCATCACCGTCCTGATGCAGGTATAGGTACCCCAGGGGTTGGTGGCGTTGACCGTGATGGTGTCAAAACCTGGCTGGGTATATACGATGTCCCATGTGTCGGAGGTGGAGCCGGGTGTGGCCGAAACGACATGCGACTCACCCAAGAGTGTGGAATGCCATGTGTATACAAGAGCCGAGTCGGAGCCCTGTGTGAGGGTGGCAGTGTAGCTGCTCGTGTCGCCCGTGCGCATGACCGGCTCCACATCAGACAGCGTCAGCATCGGCATCTGGTCACTATACACCGCCACGTCAGTCACATCGATTCGACGGGTGCCGTATTGTCTGGGTAGACAGAAAGCCAGATACACCGTCTGACCGCCGTAGGCACTGAGGTCGGCGGTATAGTTAATCCAACCCGAGGAGGTAGTGCTGCCACTGACAAGCGTGTCGTAGGCATTAATGTCGTCCCTTTGCGTGGTGCTGACGAGCACCAACCATGAGGTGTTGCCCGAATTACGCCTCATACGCCAATGCAGCTGGAGGCCAGTGTCGGCGGGCAGCAGTAGTGCCGGTGAGGCGAAGGCGCGTATTGTCACCGAGTCAAAATAGCTTCTCGTTACCATCACATACCATGTAGTGTCGTTGCCCGCAGCCGAAGTCGAAACCATCGACATCAACGTCATTGTCGAATTCGAGTCGAAACTATGCCAGCAGTCATAGCTGCGACCAAAATTGTTCTCCCACGGGAAGAGGGTCACCGTGTCGTTAGTGCACTGTGCCCTCATGCCAAACACAAGCAAAGTAAAAATGATTCCTATAAATAATTTCTTCATTTCAAACTCTTTTTTGATAATCGTATTGTCTGACTATATTAGTAGCAAAAAATGCCCATTTTGTTACAAAGAAAGAGATATTTTTATTCATACAACACATAAAGTGGTGTGTTCTATTATTTGCGTAGGACGAACCCGCTAACCTACGTGAACACCCCGTCGCTTTGACGATGCAAAAGTACTAATAAATCGCAATATAGCAAACGTTTCTATGTCGTTTTAACAATATTTTATACGGGGGGGGGTAATTCATTGATTTTATTTACATTATAATATGCGGATTCGGGATAGAAAATTGCAGAAACGTGCGGTATCTCTCTCTAAAATGACGGCCCGCCCGCGGAGAGGCGTTTGGAATATCTGAAAAAAAACGCCCTAAAAAACTATTATCACATATCGTTTCTCCCCCTCCACTGACGACTAAAAACGTTTTCTTGTTAACTATCTTTGCTATTTCCTTGTGACCAAAGAGAGCCTCTTTTGCCAACCAAGAGAGCCTCTTTTTTATAAAAGAGGAAAAAGTGACATTTTTTTTGCAAAAAAGTTTGTTATGTCACTATTCCGCGCTATCTTTGCATTCGGAAACGGTCGGGAAGTGGCCAATCTCGAACCAGTTTTCTCGGAGTGCCTTCGCTATGCCTTCGCTCTGGCTTCGCTTCCGGAGGCGAAGAAAAGAGGGAGACAGGCACAGGGCACAGCCTCCCATCTTTGGGGTACCTCTCCAAGAAGGCAGTCAGGACTCGTCGGGAGGAGGAGCATCTGGCAGTTTGTCTACATCGTCACTGCTTGATAATGCGGTAGGTGACATACCCGCTCTGCAGCTTGATACGCAGCAAATAGTTACCTATCGGCAGGCGCGAAAGGTCGAATTGGTTAGTGCCAGAAAAAGTCTCCACCAAGCGACCCGCATTGTCAATCACATCGACCTTCAATAAGCCATCGGCATTGACGGTGAAACGGCCATTGGTGGGGTTGGGATAGACCTTAACTGTCTCTATGGTAGAAGGGGTTTCTATGCCTTGATGCCCGTGGATGATGGTCAGCATCAGCATGACGATGCTGTCGCAGCCTTGCTCGGTGGAGAATACTTGCATGTAGGTTCCTGAGGAGGTGTAGACAGAGTCGTTCCAAACATAGGTTTCGGAGGTGGTGGTGTCGAAAATGATGTTCATGACCGAATGATTGACCACGAGGTGATGGTGCGTGATGGAGTCGCAGCCGTTAATGGAGGTAAGCTGCTCCGTTGTGTCGATTGAGGCGGAGAATAGGATATCCCTCCAGTAGAGGGAATCACAGCCGACAATGGTCTCTTCGGCAGCGTAGGAGGGATGAATGGTGAGGTGGAGGGTGACGGTGGAGTCGCAGCCGTAGGAGTTGAGAGTTGAGAGTTGAAAGTTGAAAGTTGACAGTTGACAGTTGAGAGTTTAGAGTTGTTTTTCGGCGGAACGAATCTTGTCCGGCAGTGCTGCTATTTCCTGGCGAAGCG